>JBLFWJ010000070.1:0-15920 GCA_047611425.1 Bacteroidia bacterium
GCCAACATTCCAACAATTCTTAAGCAGGATTGATACTCTGTCTTTGTACTAGAAAGCGCAATCAATTCTTGGCTTCGCTCCGTGTACATTAAGATTCCATAGTCAATTCCGTAAGTGACCAGGTTTGGTTCTTCGATTTTTCGGAATCGTTCTGTTTGAACCGTTGGCTTTTCATTTGGAAAGAGGTGCGCGTGCATTCGAATTTTCCCTCTTCGCCTCAGGTCGAATTCAACCTGAGGACAGAATTTGTTCCACTCGCCATAGCTTTCGTATCCAACAATAGCGTCCCAAACTTTTTGGATAGGTGCATTGAAAACAAGCCGATGTTCAATCTTGCCCATTTACAAGGCTTCTGAATAAAGCGCTCGAAAGTCATCACGAGAAACTGGCTTTGGGTTGTTTGGATGACAGAAATCTGCAAACGCCAAGTCAGCCAGGTCGTCTAGATGCTCCTCCTTTACATCGATTTCACTTAAAGTAGTTGGGAGTCCGAGTCGATTGTTCAAAGCAAAAAGTTCCTGGATTAAATCACCTGTCACACCTAATGCAGTCGCCATGTCATCAAATCGATCTTCAAATCCTGATCGATTGAATTTCATTCCGTAAGTCAAATTGACTGCATTTGCTAATCCATGGTGGGTGTCTAATTTCTGGGAAAGTGGATGGGCCAATGAATGTACCACGCCCAAACCTTTTTGAAATGCCACGGCACCCATTAAACTGGCCAACATCATGTCGGATCTGGCTTGTTCATTATGCCCATCATGGGTCGCTTTTTCAAGTGACTTTCCTATCAATTTGATTCCCTCCAACGCGATACCATCACACATTGGGTGATAGTTCTTGGCGATGTACGCCTCCATATTATGGGTCAATGCATCCATTCCGGTTGCCGCAGTTACAAATGGAGGTAGGTCAAATGTTAACGCTGGATCTGCAAATACCACACTTGCTAAAAGTTTTGGCGAGAAAAGAATCTTTTTTTGATGTGTTTCGTCATCTGCAATAATTGCACTTCGGCCAACTTCACTACCGGTACCACTGGTGGTCGGAATCGTCACGAAATACGGCACCTCTTCCGTCACGAATTTATCTCCTCCAATCAGATCATCGTAGTCGAATAAATCTCGATGATGATTGATTGCCAAGGCAATTGAACGGGCAACGTCCATTGCGACACCACCTCCGAATCCAACAATACAATCGCATCCTGATTCATTGTAGGCAGTTTTGCCATTTATCACGTCCGATTTCACAGGATTCTTATGCATCTCAGAATAAACGGATGGTTCGAGACCCGCCTTTTTTAAATCATCGATTGTTTCCAAAAAGAAGGGAAGCTTCCCCACAATTGGGTCAGTTACGAGCAGAGGTCGCGTGTATCCTTGGTTTTTAAGGTGTTGTGGAAGCTCCTTTACCGCTCCGATACCAAAACGGATTACAGTCGGGAAATTGAATTGGGAGATCATTTAAATTTTAATTCTGACAATTTGTTTCTGTGTTTGTAAATCTACTCGCTAAATATCATCCGTATATTCGTGTCACTTCAAATTTTAGAAACATGAAAAACATTCTCTCTATCGCTTTATTCTCCATACCAATGATGGTTGGAGCACAGTCTATCACACCAGATGTTATTGCCAGTGCTGGTAACCATTTTGAAAATGGAGGTGTTCAATTAAGTTGGACACTTGGTGAAATTGCGGTAAGTACTTACGAGAATGGTGGAAATATCCTCACCGAAGGATTTCATCAACCGGAGTTGTTGATCACGAAGATTGAGGAGGTTAGTGAATTAGACATGACCGTCAACATTTTCCCTAATCCAACAGCGGATTTCATCAACATAGAGTTTACTGGAAACGAGACCGACATGTTGGTTGAGCTCTTCGATATGAATGGTAAAGAAGTTTCTCGAATTGATGTTCGTGCAAACCAGCCGGAAGTCGGAGTAAACGTTTCTGAGTTTGCAATCGGAGGTTACCTTTTAAGATTAACAGAAGAGAACGGGAAGTACGTTTCCGCTCATCAGATTCAAAAAAGTCGCTAATTCAAACTAGCTAGAATTTGAAAAGCCCAACCACATTGTGGTTGGGCTTTTTTTATTGCATTTAAGTTTGGTTATTTCCTTGGTTTACGCAACCAGATTTTCTGACCTGGTTCCGTTTCGGTATCAACCGCAATGCCGTTGTATTTGGCAATCTTGGTCAACTTAACGCCATATTCTTGAGAGATCCACTTAAGGCTTTCGTTTCGCGCAGCGATATGGTAATCGGCCTTTCGTGTTTTATTCTTTTTCGGTTGCAGGTAAAGCAACATGCCCTCTTCCAATTGATCGGTGCTTACGAGGTCGTTGTATTTGTCGAACTGCCACTTGCGCATGCCTAACAAACGCTCTAGGCCATCAAATGTATCACCATCCTTAATCCGAATAAACTTGATGCCATTACGTTGATATAATTGCCGATTAAAAGCCGACACAATCGACTTGTCGTTGTGTTTGACCTCCGTTGCAGGTTTTTCAGTTTTGTCTTTTTTCTCCTTCGGAAGTTTCGCTCCTCCCTTTGGAGCCTTTTTCATCTTATCGTATTTGGCAAGATCGTTCTCTTCAATAATCTTAATCAACAAAGCAGGATACTTAGGATTAGTAGCGTAACCGGCTTTTTTCAATCCTCGAGCCCAGCCCTTGTAATCAGTCAACTTTAGTTTGAAAAGATCAGCGTATCGATCTCGGCCTTTCAAAAAGGCTGAGTGATCTTTATAACTGTCGAACACTGAACCGTACGCTCGAAAGCACTCATCCTTGGCATCGTCATCCATGTAATGCTTCTTGCCTTGCCACATGCCATGGCATTTTATGCCGAAGTGATTTTTCGCCTTTTTCGCCAACGAGCTATTGCCATCGCCACTTTCCAGAATGCCTTGTGCAAGAGTGATACTGGCTGGAACGCCACTTAACTTCATCTCCTCAACGGCAAACCCAGCGTACATATTAATGTAGTCTGCTCGGGAATACCGCGTGTTTTTCTTGCCATCTTTTGGCTGGGTAAATGCCATAATCGGTAGAACTAGTGCAAAGCACAGCACTCCGAATGCGAATCGAATAGTCCTCTTCAAAATCATTTGTTGAAAGTACCTGAGTGGAAAACCATGAACGTTGAATTACGCCTCATGTTTTACACACACCACTGTTAATGCCTCACTGCGACAGCTCTTGCTCGAGTCTAGCTCCGTTGTCTCGAAACAAATTGTAATAACGAGTATTGATGTTAATCTGCTTCAACATCCAATGTTGATCGTTTTCGTTATCCGTTTCAAACATTGCATCGAAGTTGCTCTCCGTGTCTTCTTGAATCCAGTCTAGCAATGTTTTTCCGTCCGCTTCGATGGCATTTAAATCGACTTTAGCTTCATAAACAAAGAAGAAGGCGACACTCAGTGCATCTTCAAATACAACCTTACGTAGCAACGTTCCACCTGCAAATCCAGGTTCATCTCTACAGATGATGCAGTCGTAATTTTCACGCGACCACTTGAGGATTTTTGACAGGCTCTGCTCTCCACTTTTTTTCTGAAGTTGGTATTTAACCAAATATGCCTTGTTGTTTTCAATGCTACTGCAAACGCTTTTTCTGAATGAACTACTGGAAAGACGACCACAATCTTTCTCTTGGCTTTGGGCAATTGTGCCCAACGAAAGTGCTACCACAAACGAAATAACCTTATACCACATTGACTTCTCTTTCCAATTGAATTCCAAATTTGTCTTTGACTGATTGCAGAATCTGTTCTGAAAGATCAAATATTTCTGACCCATTGCTGCCACCATAATTCACCAAGACAAGTGCTTGATCTCCATGGCTTCCACAGTTTCCGATTTTCTTTCCTTTCCAACCACATTGTTCTACCAACCAACCCGCTGCAAGTTTAATTCCGTTTGGAGCTTGATAATTCGGAACATTTGGAAACTTGTTCTGAAGTTTTTCGAACGTTGATTTTTCAATAACTGGGTTCTTGAAAAAGCTGCCTGCGTTTCCTAATTCTTTTGGATCCGGCAATTTGGATTGACGAATGTTGATCACCGCTTGTGAAACATCTGAAATAGTTGGGTCACTTATTCCTTTATTGGATAATTCACTTTCGATCGCCCCATAACTGGTATTGAGTGTTGGATTCTTTTTAAGTCGAAGCTGAACAGAAACAATCATGAATTGTCCTTTCAATATTCGTTTGAAAACTGATTCTCGATAACCGAATTCACACTCTAGATTTGAGAAAGTTCGGGATTCCAATGTATCGAGATTCATTGCGGTCAATTCTTCAAATACATCTTTAATCTCAACACCATAAGCACCAATATTCTGCATAGGTGCAGCGCCAACACTGCCTGGAATGAGTGATAAATTTTCAATTCCACCCCAACCATTTTTAACAGAATGAAGCACCAAACTATGCCACACCTCTCCAGCTCCCACTTCAACTAGAACGGAGTCTTCATCTTCTTCAATTACAGAGATTCCAGTAATCTGATTCAGGATTGCTAGGCCATCAAAATCTTGAGTAAATAGAATGTTGCTGCCTCCGCCAAGGATTAATCTTGGTAACTGATTAACAGATTCATTTTTCAGGATTGAACGAACATCATCAACAGATTTCACCACTGCCATGAATCGAGTTTTGGCTTCAATTCCAAAGGTGTTGTACTGCTGAAGACTTACGTTTTCGCGAATCATGATTTGGCGAAATTACCCAAAGCCAAAACCGACTTAGTTCTCATTTTTGGTAGTTATGCCCAAAGCATCGTGAATAGCTGCTGCCACGATTTTTGTTGCTCCCGTCTTGGAGTTCATGAACGCCTGAATTTGATTCTGCAATTGTGGGTTGTCCTGATTCAACCAATTGTTGAGAGTAACGGTAAACCCATCGGGTGTTGAGAGTTTTGTGGCGAAACCAGCTGTTTCCATATCATCAGCTTCTGGATGTCCGCGGGTTTTGTGTCCGTAAATAACAGGGACACCAAATGCGCTGGCTTCTAAAATGTTGTGTAAACCAGGGCCGAAAGCACCTCCGATATAGGCTACATCAGCAACTTTATAGAGACTACTTAATAAACCAATGTTATCGATGATTAAAACCTGAGAATCGGGTTTGTCCGTTTTGGAGAATCGCGCAGCATCCGGAAACAATTTTTGAATACCATTAATATGGCTCGCAGAAATATCATGAGGAGCGATGATTACTTTTAATTCCTCGGGCCACTTTGCCCTTGATTTTGCAAGCATTTTTTCGTCTTCGGGCCAAGTGCTACCTGCGACAAGAATTCGATTATTACCACAAAATTCCGAAATGGAACCGGGAACCTGTGCATCTTTTACATGCCCCATTACACGGTCGTATCGCGTGTCTCCGGAAACCTCTGACATAATGCTGATCGACTTTAGAAGATTGTGAGAAGCGGTTTCCTGAACATGGATGGCGTTAAAAAGCTTGAGCATATTCTTGCCAATGGCCCCGTGAGGCTTGAAGAAATATTGGTCGTTGGTAAACCGTGCCGCAAATAGAATAAGCTTGCTTCCAGATTTCTTGGCAGCTTCAAGGTGATTCTTCCAAAGATCATATTTGGTCATCACCGACACATCGGGTCGAATCAAATTGATTACCCGATTTGCATTCGCTTTTGTATCCAGCGGCATGTAAAAAGTTAGATCCGCAATAGGGTGATCTTTTCGGTAATTGTATCCTGAAGGAGAAAAGAAGCTGACTACAATTGAATTTGTAGAATCTGCTTTTTTCAATGCCTGCATCACAGGAAGCGCTTGTTCAAATTCACCAAGACTAGAGGTATGAAACCAGATTACTTTGCCTTCTGCGCGTTTCCAGCGCTCGAGTTTGACCCATTGCTTTTTACGGCCTTCAATCCAATCTTTGCTTTTTGCATTAAAGAAAGAATGGAAGCGAATGCCCAGTCCAAAAAGCCTAATGCCAAGATCATAAAGCATGGCCAGCCGTATCAGTCAAAATAGAATTCGTCAGGCTTGTTTGGGTAGAATGGTAGCATCCAACCAATTCTGATTCCAATCAACATATCGAACCGATCAGCGGTTAATGGGCCCCCGGTTAAAAGGTCATAACTACGCCTGCCTTTCGTGAATCCTTCCACAATTTCCACTCCTCCGTAAAAATTTAACAGACGAGTATTGCTTTGAAAACTGTACCCAATAAACTGTCGCAAGTAAACACCACTGGTTTTACGATCGTACAATTTCACGTAATCTCCTTCCAATTGAGGAACAAGATTCTCTTCGACATCGTATTTTATCCAATGGTCCATGTAGCCAACCCCAAGGGTGGTTATTACTCCTGAATTAGCATTGGCTTGAAGGAATTTCCAAACTTTCCCAAATTCAATGCCCACCATGTATCCTTCTTCCTCTACACTGATCAAAGCACCCTCTCCATCAATGTTGATGATGGAACCATTCGTATTAATCAAGGGTTCAAGAATGTCTTCCCAACGGTTCACGTTATTGCCAAAAAGATACTGGCCATGAAATCCAACCTGCCAATTGTTCTTGAATTTGTAAACGACTTCACCCCCAATTCCGGAATTCCATCCAAATCGAGTTTTCATATCCATTTCTGGAAATTGAAATCCGTACGATACTTTCAGCACAACCCCAGAAATTACAGAATCCTTCACGTTGATTACCTGCGAAATAGAAATCGCTGGTAAAGCAAGAAGAGAGATGATAATCAGGAACCGTTTCATAGTCGGCAAAGGTATATGATCAGATCAGGCAGTTGCATTTGTAAATCGGGTGTTGAATTTTGCCGAAGACAGGCAATTAAACGGACATTCATCACTTTTATTACCGCCTTCCGATCACTACTTTCGCAACCCGATTTTACAACCCCTTACGCACGTAAAAACTTAATAAATGAAGATTTTAGTTCCTATAAGTAAAGTGCCTGATACAACAGCAAAAATTGCTTTTGTAGATGGCGACACAAAGTTTGACGAAAATGGAGTTCAATGGATTGTTAATCCATATGATGAGTGGTACGCATTAGTCCGCGCCCTAGAGATTACCGAAACAAGCGGTGGCACAGTTACCGTAATTAACGTTGGTGATGCAGGTTCGGATCCAGTGATTAGAAAAGCGCTGGCAATTGGTGCAACAGACGCGGTTCGTGTTGATGCCCAGCCAACTGAGGCATTTTTTGTTGCAAAGCAGATTGCATCGTACGCATCTGAAAATGGCTACGATATGGTTCTTCTTGGAAAAGAGACCATCGATTTCAACGGATCCGAAGTAGGAGGAATGGTTGCGGAATTTATGGATGCACCGTACATCTCACTTGCTTCAAAACTTGATGTGAATGGTGGAATGGCAACATTAGAAAGAAGTATTGAAGGTGGAGTTGAAACAGTTGATGTTACACTTCCTTTGGTAGCAAGTGCTTCTAAAGGGATGTCGGAACAAAGGATTCCGAACATGAGAGGAATTATGGCGGCCAGATCAAAGCCACTTACTGTTGTTCCTGCTGTTGATGTGGCAAAGGTGACTTCCTTTGATAAGTACGGGCTTCCTCCAGCAAAATCATCTGTTAGGTTGGTTGATCCCGAGAATGTTCAAGAGTTGGTTGATTTGCTTCACAACGAAGCAAAAGCCATTTAATCACCTAAGTCCAATCCTTTTAAAAAGAAATTATGTCAGTACTTATTTATACAGAAATGAAGGACGGAAAGGTGAAGAAATCTTCACTTGAAGCCGTTTATTATGGAAAGGAAGTTGCCAAATTGATCGGTGGAGAAGCCGTTGCACTTTCGATCAACAACAGCGATGCAGCTGCACTCGGAAATGTTGGAGCCGACAAGGTTCTCAACGTTGACAATGCAGACTTGAACAGCTTCGATCCACAGAAATTGGTTGCTTGCGTTCAAGCCGCAGCAAACCAAGTTGGAGCCAAAGTGGTTGTTTTCGCGTTCGATTCATCAGGTAAGAGCATTGCCCCAAGATTGTCTGCAAGAAGCGGAGCCGGTTTGGTAAGTGGAGCTACTTCATTGCCAGATACCTCCAACGGATTCTCCGTTAACAAGAATGTATTCTCTGGAAAAGCACATGCATCGGTTTCCATCCATACGGATGAGAAAATCGTAGCAATCATGCCAAATTCATTTCAAGTTGAAAGCTCAGATGCAACAGCTTCAGTTGAAGCATTGGCCGTTGATTTGAATGGAGTAGGAGGAGCAATTACTGTAAAAGGCGTTGCCGCTTCTGGTGGAGGCGGAATGGTCCCATTGCCAGAAGCCGAATTGGTTGTTTCTGCTGGTAGAGGATTGAAAGGCCCTGAGAATTGGGGAATGATTGAGGAAATGGCCGAGATTCTTGGTGCCACGACTGCATGTAGCCGTCCCGTTGCCGATATCGGTTGGAGACCACACCACGAACACGTTGGACAAACCGGTTTGGCAATTCGTCCGAATCTTTACATCGCAATCGGAATTTCTGGAGCAATCCAGCATTTGGCAGGTGTAAATCAGAGTAAGGTTATCGTTGTGATCAATAAGGATCCAGAAGCACCATTCTTCAAAGCAGCAGACTACGGTATTGTAGGCGATGCATTTGAAGTTGTACCTAAACTGAATGAGGCGTTGCGAAACTTCAAAACTTCCAACGCTTAAGTAACCTATTCAAACCACCTGCGTTTTGTTCGCATGGATCAGATTAGACTGGACATAATAGGGCTGTCTTACAGCCAAACTCAATCAGGAGCCTACGCACTCGTTCTCGAAGAATCCGAGGGGCAGCGTAGGCTCCCAATTGTAATCGGAAGTGCCGAGGCACAATCGATTGCCATCGAGTTGGAAAACATGTCACCAACTCGCCCACTGACCCACGATTTAATGAAATCGATGGCGGACGAATTCAAAATCAATTTGGATGAGGTGCTCATTTACAATCTTGTAGATGGCGTATTCTATTCCAAGCTGATTTGCAATGACGGAACTCGAACTGTTGAGATTGATAGTCGCACATCAGATGCCATTGCCTTAGCAGTCCGTTTTGGTTGTCCAATCTTCACGTATGAATTTATTCTTTCATCTGCTGGCTTCGAAAAGCAAGATGATGACGAAGACTCAGAAGGCATTTCTCCAATAATTGAAGAGGATGATGAGGCAGAAGAAATTGTTCAAGAAGGAGGTGCGCTGACCGCCTTATCCAAATCAGAATTGGATGAGAAGCTTCAGGAAGCAATCGATAATGAGAATTACGAGCGTGCCTCCATTATCCGCGATGAGATCAATCGAAGAAGTTGAAACTCTTAGGGAGGAGTGAAAAGTGGCCAGTTGTTGGTTTTTTACTGATTGCCACACCGATAATGATCAGGAATTAGAAAGCTCAACTTTCAACTCATTTCAGAAGTGGAAATGGTATTGGGGACCACGTCTTTATCCCCATGGAGATTTTCAGGTTGCGGCCCAAGCACAAGACCTATCAAATTGCTGGTATCAAGTGGTGGATGAACATTCAAGATTACATTCGTTCAATATCCTATCTTCAAGCCCACTAACAAACCACGATGACGGCAATAGGTGTTTTAAGGGGAATTATTGGATTGGCCGTATTAGTCGGCATTGCTTGGGCATTCAGTTCGGATAGAAAAAAGATTGACTGGAGATTGGTTGGAATGGGATTGCTCATCCAGCTTGTTTTAGCAATTGCGATTATCAAGGTTCCGTTTATCGAAGCAGGCTTCGAAGCAGTTAGCGCAGGTTTTGTAAAGGTTATTTCCTTTACGGATAAGGGTACCGAATTCCTTTTCAGCTCTTTCATTACGGGCAAGATTGAGAGCCCACTGATCAACTTTGCAGTTAAGGTTTTGCCCACCATCATTTTCTTCTCGGCCCTTTCAAGTCTTCTTTATTACATCGGCATTCTTCAAAAGGTGGTTTACGGCTTTGCATGGATTATGAAGAAAACCATGAGAATGAGCGGTGCTGAAAGCCTCTCGGCAGCTGGTAACATCTTTTTGGGTCAAACAGAAGCCCCTTTTCTCGTCAAACCGTATTTGGAAAAAATGACGCGTTCGGAAATCATGTGTTTGATGACGGGAGGAATGGCAACCATCGCAGGTGGAGTACTGGCGGCTTACATCGGGTTTTTAGGTGGAGATGATCCCGAACAACAGATACTCTTTGCTAAGCACTTGTTGGCCGCTTCGGTAATGTCGGCTCCGGCAGCTGTTATTGCTGCCAAAATCTTGGTTCCTGAAACTGAGAAGTTTGATACAACGATGGAGGTTTCTAAGGAAAAACTTGGAGCCAATGTTTTGGAAGCCGTTGCAAATGGAACGTCTGACGGGGTGAAACTTGCCGTGAATGTGGCCGCGATGCTTTTGGTGTTTACGGCTTTCGTTTACATGGCCAATTACATACTAAAGGATCTAATCGGTGGTCCTACTGGTTTGAACGAAATTATTCAGGCCAATTCCGATTTTGATGGGCTGTCAATGCAATTCCTTCTCGGCTATCTGTTTGCGCCTTTGGCATGGGTGATGGGCGTTGCCAAAGAAGATATTTTCCTAGTGGGCCAACTTCTTGGAGAAAAGACAATTCTTAATGAATTCTATGCGTACAAGACGCTGGGTGAAATGAAAGCAGCAAATCTGTTCTCAGAACAGAAGTCGTTGATTATGGCGACTTACGTCCTTTGTGGCTTCTCCAATTTTGCATCCATCGGAATTCAAATTGGAGGCATCGGAACGCTCATTCCAAATCGAAAAGGTTTGCTTTCAAAACTAGGGTTACGTGCACTACTAGGAGGTACATTGGCCTGCCTATTCACTGCGGTAATGGTGGGGATGTTCTACTAAGAGGGTTACTTCCGATTAAAGATTGAATCGTCAACCTTGCCAGGGGTAACGGAAACAAGGTACTGGGTCGAAACTATGTTACCAGCCTTATCCACCACTTTCATTTCAACTGGTACACCCGTTAGCTTCCCATTTTCGGGCTTAGGTAAGCCTTGCTGTAAAATGGCTGGCATTTGCTCTATAGAATAGCCAAAACCATCTGACATCCAGTAATCAATAATCTGCTCGCCATCCGAAAAGCGATAATGCGTACAGATGTGTCCATTCTTGGTTACGTTACCCTCTTTAAGAGTGGGCAACATGTTTCCTTTTGGTGGAATGATAGTGTTCAAATCAAGTGGAGTTACCTCGCCTTTGGCAAGCAGGTCAGCACCTTTCTCATCCACAATAATGGAATAATCACCAGAGTGCCCAGGGGTTTCTGAGTGAATGTCCAACCGTGTGTTCCAGTCCTTTACGTGCATTACTACATCGGACGTTTCTTGCGTTCGGGCTGTGGTTGTTTCCAATCTAATTGTGCCCTCAAAGGCAGTTTGAGCACTCACCATCAAGGAGGATGCAATCAAGAGGATGGATAATGTTTGCTTTAGCATATCAATTTAATTAGGGGCCAACAGTTCCTCTTAAAAATGAGGTGTTGTAAGTATTATCAGGAATATTTATTTCAAAACCATTGTGCTTAACCGCATGACCGCCTGCTCCTGCGCCAGGAGGCGGAAATGGTATTGGAATTGAAAGATTTGAGACAACGGGAATAACTATGTCACCGATGAACGGAATGTTCACAATCACATTCACTGAAATTGTCAAATTGAATTGGCCCTCTGTACCTGGGTAACCGTAAGGCCCTCCATTTCCTCCAATTGCATTTGGATTAATTATTACTTCAGCTGGTCCAACAGTAAATGGAATAGGGAAATTCAGGATTCCACCATCTCCATTCACACCAAATTGACCACCCGTTCCATCAGCACCTCCGCTGTAAAATGAAAGGCCAATCAAGCCTGGAGGTTGATCACCAGCTTCGCCAAGTCCTGCACCACCACCACCACCTGCTCCAACAAAGAATCCGAAATTCGGAGCTGGCGGGGGAATTAAACCGGCAGTAGAAATCGAGAATGCCATTGACGATCCACCACCACCTCCTCCATAGATGTTGAAGGTGTTAATGATTTCTGCATCCAACGTCAATTCGATTGCGGTACCTCCATCTTCTCCATCACCGGTAAGTCCTAATGCAGGGTCTGTTGCACTACCACCATCCCCACCTTTTCCTATTATGTTGCCTCCGTTTACAATGGTAACAAGTGATCCCGAAGGAAGTGTGCCTGTTGTAAAGGCAGGAATTGAAATATCTGGACTGGTTACATTCACGCCAGCTTGAAGCTCACAAACAACGCAAACGGGTGCATTGGTTGGTGCGGTTGGATGCTGGACATAAAGATCCACTCCAAGGTCGTAGTTAGCCAAGCTGTTGATCACGTCAACATGGTAACATGGAAGTATGGTGAGTGAGAAAATGAAACTCTCTATACTACTACCGCACAGCGCTTGAACTACAATTGGGTAGGTGCCATCGGCTGCAAAAGGTGTTGCATGGAAAACAAGATCAGTAGTGCCACTTCCTGCAAGAGGATTAACACTGAAACTGGCCGTAACTCCTGCTGGTAGTGTAGTCAGAACATTTAAGCCAATATTCTGGCTTCCTCCGGTAAATTGATCAATTGTGAGTGTAACAACAGCAGAGTCGGAAACAACCCGATCAATAGTATCGGCCATAGAGCTCGCGAACATATCGATACTACAAGCTTGACAATCTTCTAAGAATGTTGGTAACCAACATTCACCATTAAAATAGTCAAACGTGCTATCAGTAGTATTGAAAATCATCAGGCCAGCTGCAGGGTTGGCGATATTGTCTCGATCAATTTCGGTCAATCTAGGAGGAAGGAATCCTTGATTCTGACCATCTATTTGAACGATGGCGCTTGGATCAGGACTACTCGTATTTACTCCAATTTGAGTTCCGCTATTCCATAAAAAGCTATTCGCTGTCCAGCCAACATTAGCAATGGTATCCCAATGTAGCGTCTGTCCGAATGTTGCAGGCACTAGCGGACCAGTTGGTCCAGTAGTTCCGGCACTTCCTGTTGGTCCATCTAATCCATTCGCTCCGGTAGCTCCATCCAGACCATCAATACCCGTTGGACCAATTGCACCTGTCGATCCTGTTTGACCGTCAACTCCAGTTGGACCTATTGGCCCAGTCATGCCTGTTGGTCCGATTGCTCCTGTCACTCCTGTAGTCCCATCAATTCCATCAGCCCCAGTTAGTCCTATGGCGGCACGCCAAACAATGCCATCGAAATAATAGAATGTACTATCGGTTTCTGTGTAGATTAATAATCCTGTTGCGGGATTAGTGATACTGGTGGTATCGGTCCTAGGAATAAGAAGGCCTTTATCTGAAGATGAAATTTCCAAGATCGAACTGGGATCTGGAGTTGTGGTGCCGATTCCAACGTTGTCCTGCGCGCAAATTTGGAAGCTTACCAAAAGTGCCAGTACAAAACCGGAAACGGATTTGAGGAAATTGTGCACGGTTAAATTATGGGGTCGATTAATAAGGATATCAAAAATATCAATAGTGGGTCACAATCCAACGCTGCGTATTGGGCATTCCGCTAAATTTGTTGGCCGTTGTATAAAGCGGGACATTAGCTCAGTTGGTTTAGAGCACTACCTTGACAGGGTAGGGGTCACTGGTTCGAATCCAGTATGTCTCACAATTATGATCAGGTGAAAATCGTAGACTCAAATAAATATTTCCGAATCGCACTAGCAGTGATGCTTTGCTGCGCTGGTTCGATATCGTCCTTTGGATATGAGCCAGGGTTTGAAGAGCTTAGTTCCAGAATCGAAACTCTAGAAGCGGAGTTGATTGGAATGAAAACAGATTCTAGTTCAAATGTTGAACAAGCATTTGCTATTAAAGATTCAATAATTGTACTTCAAAGTAGGATTGTAGAATTGAAGGAATCCACTATCAGTGGGTTAAAAAGACAGCAATCTTCAAGAACTGATAATCGAGAAACGCTCGGTATGATTGCATTTGGATTGATGTTGATTGCCGTTCTGTCTATTGGGTTTGTATTGCTTTTTGGTAAACGGCTTAAACTGCAAGAGGGTTTAGGTGTTATGCAAGTTTTGGCCAATGATCTACAGGCCATCGTTTCTCCTGAAGAGGAGAAAAACCGAAGCCGATTTAAGGTTCATTTTCTCGTTTGGATCAGCGCTATTATTATGTTTTTCAGTATGGTGATGTACCTTTTTCGGGTGCTGTAAGGCAGGCTGATGATCAACTATTGGTTGGTCGAAAGCATATTTTAGCGAGGCTTCCAATTTGATTTCCGTCAGACACGAATTACTTTTTTGAATTCTCGAGCTGGCTATACCTGCCAAAACTCAAGAACTGAAATGTGAAAATCCGGACTCCATTTGGATTGGGATCTGAAAAGAGCAGCAAGCTTAAAACAACCAAAAGGGGGGCACTTTTAATTGGCTCAGAAAATAATGGACCGCTTTCTGTTCAAAGATTAAGCAGGACCCGGAGTTGATTACCGATCTTTTCGTTCCGTCCCTTCAAACTCAAGTATAAAGTCCTTGCTATACATCATTGAGGGAGTTTGAAACCCAGAAGCACGCTCGTTCGTGAGTAATTTCTTCGCAACAGTGGCTGCAGTTATTGCCGTCAATTTGTAGCCGCTTGGTGTTTGCAAATCCGCTGAAGCCGTTTCTCCTTTTGCGTTTGTTACCGTTCCGGTCAAATACATTTTGCCTCGTTCTCGCGAACCTTCACTTGGGCCAGATTTTCCGCTTTTAATTTTCTTCCGCATTCGATCTTTTACCCAATCCATTTTCAGAATAGGAGCAAGCCATCGTCCCAATTTCATGCTGGCAATCACCTTATTTGGCATGCCTAGATATACGCGAATGTTCGGAATGCCAGTGCTGATATACGCAGTATACACATCACCCCACGGAATAGTAATGGCGCTCATTCGATTCGGGCCAAATTGAAACGACTTTACATCGTAGCCATCATGAACCGGAGTCAGTTTTCCATCCTTTCGAATCATTCCGCCTTTTCCCATGCCTTCAACTACCGTTAGCGAAGTTCCCCTCGATGACCGTCCTTCAGAAAAGAATGCCATTTCCAAGTCAACAGCATCACCCAATTTGGAATGCAGATGTGCTGCCAAGCAATCACTCGGAATAACGTCAAATCCAGTTCCAGGAAGAATTACAACATTGGCTTGTTTTGCTTCGGCATCAAATTCATGGCCCATTTTAAAGACATCGATTTCACCCGTAATATCCGTGTAGTGAACGCCATTTCTAATGCACGATTTCATCATCGAATTTGCCGTGTGGATGAATGGGCCCGCACAGTGAACCATCACTTTAGTGTCCTTCATCAATGCGTCCAAATCTGTATCCTCCAACGATGAAGGTCTAGCAGTCAGGTTCAATTCAGCGCCAATTGCATTTACTTTCTCAGCGTTTCTGCCCGAGAGTATTGGGGAAATTCCGAGCTTAATAAGCTCATCCACAACCAACCGACCGGTGTAGCCATAGCAACCATAAACGATAACCTGATCTTTCATGCACGGAAGGTATTGGTAATTGAGCGATGTAAGTTTGGATTTTGGTCTAATATGTTGTTCAGCATTCATGAGGCTGGTTGCCGATTAAAAGCTGGAAAAATAAGATTGAGACCCTTCCTTCGTCAGGGAAACAACTAAATATTGAAGCGGTTCCCGATTTGTTTCCCTGACGAAGGAAGGGTCTCGTTATTCCATAGTTGTTGTCATCCCGCATGCTTGCTCTGAGCTGGTCGAAGTATGATGCAGGATCTCTCACTCTTGCGTTATTTCTACCAAAGAGGCCCCGTGTCTTTGCACGCGGTGACACTTCTGGAAACTGTTCAATCAGTTTTATCCATTAAATCCGTGTTCTATTAAATGATTCCCCCGCAGCAT
>JBLFWJ010000071.1:0-15808 GCA_047611425.1 Bacteroidia bacterium
CGATATCTACCATGCACAGGGCAAAACCACTTTCAAAGAGGAGTTTGTAACGTGTGGTGGTGTAAGTCTAAGCAACATCAACATGAACACGATGCAAAGCAAGGCTTGTTCGGGCCTGTATTTCGCGGGTGAAGTAATGGATATCGATGCCATTACAGGTGGCTATAATTTCCAAGCCGCGTGGACCACCGGATTTATCTCTGGTCAATTAGGTTGATAAGGTCTGAATGCGGCATTTTCATTCAACTCTTCTCTATTATCAGTTAACTAAGCAACTTTTCTAGTTAAAGAAGCTCCGTCTTTAGTTAACTAAGCAACTTTTCTAGCTAAAAAAGCTCCGTCTTTAGTTAACTAAGCAACTTTTCTAGTTAAATATAGTTGCGTTTCAAGTAGAATATTCAATAGAGGTAAACTCAGCTAGAAATCTGTGATCACTGATTTAGAGAGACTGCAAAACTGCATTTGCATGAGACTAAGTGGCTTAATTACCCTGTTTCACAAACTTCTTATAGCCGCTTCTACCATCATCAAACACCACCTCAATTAAGTACAATCCAACAGGCAACGAGCTAACATCCATGTCCTTTTGAAATGGTAGGGAAAAAACCTCCTCCCCAGCCATTGTTAAACAACGTACGATTACTGGTTTATCGACCGAAGCAATATCTATTCTGAGTTGGTCTAAAGCAGGGTTAGGAGCAAGAATAAACGTTCTTTTTGGTTCGGCCATTGAAGTAAGTGTGTCTGGTATGAGTGTAAGGCGAACATTATCGATAAAGTAACCTGATGATGGAAACCATGTCGGTTGATAAAATGGTGTCAGAGAATCCGGAAGGAAATTACCAATAACAAGATACTGTTCGAATCCCTGAGCCACCAATGTGTCTTCCCAATGATACCAGATATCTGGGTTGCTCATCAATGAGTCTGGATCTCGCTGTAGCTGAGGTGAAACATTTATTACTGATTGAAAGTTTGAATAATCTGTTGCAGAGTCTTGCGAAAAGTATGCTCCAAAGCTTCCTATGGCAACCACTTGGTTACTTAACAAATGTAGGGACATTGAAAAAAGGTAAACTTTGTTGTTTTCCAGGGTATCTTCTAGCTTTACCGCTACGTATTCTCTTCCCGCAAAAACAAACATGTAGGCCATCCCAGAGCCGTCAGCTGCAAATATATTTGTATCAACACCATTTGGAACGCCAAATCCACCGGGATAAGCACATTCATGGAGGAAGTCTGCTGTAGAAATTATAGGATCATACCAACCGATAGCAGAAGAAAGGTTCCCTCCACCACTATTGTCAATTGGACACAAAGAAAACGCTTCAAAAGAACCGTTGGGCACAAGGTTTACTGGAGTATTCTGCCCCTGTAAACCAAGACCTGAAAGGATAAAAGCAAATATGATTGGTATTCTATTCATTTATAATAACCAGCTGGCCGTTGTAGATAAGGGATTCGTCAACACGGATTAGTCTATAAAGATAGGTGCCTTCAGATAAAGGCAAGTGAATGTGGTTTTCGCCCAGATGGATGGGTGCATGATGAACCTCCTTACCCAATAGACCCCGCCCGCGCGAGGCTGCGCCTCGTGCGGAACTATAAAAGGCCGTCCTCGGCCAATTTCCAAATACCGCATTTAACATTTTCAAATACCAAGTTCATTTACATGTAAGCATCTTTCCTCATGTGCGCTGCTATGGAGATAATGATGTGGTTCAGTTACAATCATTGCTTTCACCGGATTACGGTGCATATAGTCCATCTTTTGCCGAATAACGTTCATTGACCAAAGTTCAATCGGATGATTTCCATGTTGCCAGAACTGGTGTTTCTTGTTCTGTGAATTCCGCTGACCAAAATATTTGAACATATACAGTAGCCATTCCTGTCTACTCTCTTGTTGGTTTTGGGTTATGGCCTCTACAATTTGCTTCGATGTGTAGCTCTTCAAGTCACGTAGCACCAAATTCAATGGTTGATCCGTAGAACGGCATATCATATGAAAGTGATTAGACATTACCACAAAACCATACAACTCTAATCCTTTGTTCTTTTGACAGTACCTTATACTGTCATACAATATATCAATATACACTGCTCGTGTGAAGACATCTATCCAACCAACGTTGTAGTAGTGTAATATAGTTTTCCGGTTTCTGTCTTGTATTTGGTTGACATATCCCAAAACTACAGCTGACATGGCAAATCGCTGTCAACAAAATCTATGTACAAAAACCGAGGACGGTTTCTGATAATTCCACACGAGGCACAGCCTCGCGCGAGCGGGTCCTCTTCACCGCTCATTCCCTTAGCGTCATTGCGCCTTTGCGCGAAACATCTTTCTTTCCTAATAAACCTTCCACATTCACTAGTCACTAATCGCTAGTCATTCTTCATCAATCACCATTCACTCTATTTCCACCATCAATCCATTTTGAAGAGCAGTAATTGAACTTTTAAGCACGCCCGATCAACTTTATAGAATCGTAATTCTTCTTCCATCAACAGGAGCTCAATCCTGTATGAAATCAATTACACATCCAGCGGCAGTGTCTCAGATTTTAAGAGCAGTTATTTCATTTAACTGAGAAGACACCCGAATAAAGTCCATCGTAAGAATCCTTTTACCCTCGGCACCAGCTTAATCAGCACAAGTCACAGGACTCTGCTTCAACAGTCAATTACAGTCTAACACTTCTAAATAATTGTTAAAACAACGTTACCTACTCAATATCACAAACAATGATCCTCACATTTAGTCGTTATCAAATTCAACACGCTGTCAAAGCACTATCATTAATTTGTTTAACTAATAACTACGTATCATGGCTGATCGTCCAACATCCAACTACCCCTGCAAGCAACTCGAATTATACTCAGTCCTTCGCATAGGGCTAAGCAACTACCGTGACAAGCAGTCTGACCTAGCGCTATTCAAAGCCAAGTACACCACCATTTGGGGCGATGACTTCGAAGCAGAAATTAACGCGGTAGCCGCACTACCCGATTATCAAACACGAGATGAAACAACAGAATCCCTTGGAATTCTATTGAGCGCAAAAGCCATAAACTGCGGCAACAAATGGCAAGACCTTAAGAGATACATTGCCGATGTAGCTGGGTGGGAAGATTTACAAAAACCAAAATTAGAGGCTGCTGGTTCAAATCTTTACCCTTCCGCCACGCATGGCAACTGGCCCTTTATGTCTGGCTTAATGCAAACGGCCGAAAATTTTATTTCCAACAATCTTTTGCAACTCACAGCAAACGATAATATGCCCGCCACATTTCAAGGAGAATTCACCGTATTGACAACCGAGTTCGAAGCACTTTATGCACAGCTTACAGATGGCTTTCAAGACAATGCAGAGCTAACGGACGAAAAGGTTGGCGAAAGCAACAGACTGCATAAGAAGTTAATGGTCATGTTCCTTGATGCTCAAGCAATATTCAGATCAGAAGCCGCAACACAAGAAAGGTTCGTCTTTGCCCACGTCCTCTCAATTATTCGCGGTAGCTCAGGAGTAACCAAAACAATAAACATCAATCCCGAGTCTTTCGAACATGTAAAACGAGTAGTAAAGAATTCAAAAATAACCAACACCGGCACAGTCACCCTTTGGATAGAAAAAGGGATAGTCACATCTCAGGGAGCTACTGCGCTTGAGCTATTGCCCGAAAGTGATTTACCAGTTCCAGACAATAACTCAGAGCTCACCATCTTCAATCAAGATTTAACCGTCAGTGGGCAATGCACCGTAAGAATTACCATCGATTGAGTATTGCCAACGCAGAATTCAAGGAGCTGAGTACCTTAGCCAACCATGAATCGCAACGCCATACGCACCGTAATTGCATTGGCCATAATGTCCATTTTGGGCATTGTGATCATCCAAATGTTTTGGATGCAAAAGGCATTTGATCTTAGAGAACGAGAGTTTTCCGATCGGGTGAATATCGCACTACGTTCTGTAGCTCAAGATGTAATGATTATGAGTCATGATTCTGCTGAGGTGGCTCCGGTTCATCAGCTTTCATCCAACTACTTTGTGGTAAGTGTTAACGACACGCTTCACCCCTATTTATTGGAGTCTTTGCTTAGCAACGAGTTTGATTCTCGTAATCTTCGAACCAATTTTGAGTACACCATTTATGACTGTTTTACAGACTCCTTAGTTTTTGGAAATCTAGTCACCTTCTCCGATGAAGAGAAGAAAGAAGAGAAGCCAAAAAACCTTCCTCGACTTAAAAATGAAGGCCATTACTTTGGCGTTTTCTTTCCGGATAAAGACGGCTACATCCAAGCCCAAATGGGGATTTGGGTGTTTAGTTCCGGAATCCTGTTGCTGGTCATATTGTTTTTCGCTTACACCCTTTGGGTAATCCTAAAGCAGAAAAAGCTCTCTGAAATTCGCAACGATTTCATCAATAATATGACCCATGAATTCAAAACTCCAGTCTCTACCATTTCAGCAAGTAGCGAGTTATTAATTAGTGGTGAAATTGATGCACACCCAGAAAAGAAGCAGCGTTACTATCAGATGATTCAAGACGAAAGTAATCGCTTGAAACTACAGGTAGAGAAGGTACTTCAGGTCGCTCAGTTTGACAAAGGTGAAATTGAGTTGAGTCTATCGAAGATCAACATTCATGAGGTGATAAACGCTTCTACCAACAGTCTACATTTATTAATCGAGCAGAAACAAGGAGTCATTTCGACTGATTTTAATGCCAGTAATTCGATCATCGAAGGGGACCAACTTCATATCTCCAACATCATTTACAATCTGCTGGATAACGCCTTAAAATACTGTTCGAATCAACCCGAGATTAAGGTGCAAACCAAAGATGTTGCGAAAGGAATTGAGATTGAATTCTCGGATAACGGCATTGGAATTCCAACGAAACTTCAGAAGGATGTATTCACGAAATTCTATCGTGTTCCAACGGGAGATATTCACAATGTAAAAGGATTCGGCCTTGGGCTGTACTACGTGCACACAATGGTTAAAGCACATAAAGGAAGTATCAAACTTAACAGTGAATCAGGCCAAGGAAGTCGTTTCACCATCTACATTCCTACTAAGCAATGAGCGAGAAGTCACCATTCAAAATTCTTGTTGTAGAAGATGATGAAAACCTAGGTTTTGTCATTTCTGACCTGCTGGAATTGAAGGGGTTTGAAGTAAGCTGGTCGAAGGACGGAATTGATGGATTGAAGGAGTTCGGCCTAAATGAACCGCATCTCTGCGTTATTGATATTATGATGCCAAAGAAGGATGGATTTACGTTGATTCAAGAAATCAAGGAAATCAATTCTAAGGTGCCTGTTATCTTCCTTACGGCAAGATCAATGGAAGAAGATCGGATAAGGGGCTTTGAACTTGGCGCAGATGATTATGTAACCAAGCCTTTCAGTAATGCAGAGTTTATTCTACGTGTTGAAGCAGTATTAAAGCGATGCTACTCAGAAGCCAACAATAATGGAAATGGCCAAGTCAGCATTGGCAACTATCTATTCACACCACGTGAAGCCAAGCTTGATTTAAATAATGTTACAAAGAAGCTGACTCAGCGAGAAAGTGAAATCTTACAAATGCTTTCTAAGCAATTGAATGCAACCATTAAGCGAGAAACCATTCTAAATGTAGTATGGGGAAATGACGATTATTTCTCGGGCAGAAGCCTTGACGTTTTTATCGCTAAGCTGAGAAAGTACTTAGCAGAGGACCCAAATGTCTCCATCGAAAACATCCATGGTGTTGGGTTCCGATTGGCTGTTAAATAGTCTGAATCAAAAACCAAATAAGTCTGCCTGCAAAGGCAACTAATAGAACGCCAACACCTCGGTACAATTTAATCAGAACCGCAGGCTTCAACAGGTTTTTCACTCTGTCCGCAAAGACAACTTTCAATGAATCGGTGGTAAGAATACCAAGCAAGGATGCCCCAAGAAAACCGTACATCTCCTCCCCTGTTCCATACTCAGTTTGGGCATAACCAATAACTCCTATCCAAACCAAAAACACGAACGGGTTTACAAAATTGACCAAGAACCCTTTTGCGAAATGCTTTGAATAATCACCAGCCGAAAGCTTCACCATCTTATCGACATCAACATTTGGCTTGATAATATACTTCAAGCCAAGCCCAAGGAGAATCACTGTTCCACCAACAGCCAACCAAATCTGATTTTCTGGATTCTCAAAGAATTTAACGGCTCCAAATGCGCAAAGTCCCATGCAAACCACATCGGAAATAAAGATTCCCCAGGCAACGCTCATCCCAGCACCAAAGCCGTACTGTAGGGTACTCTTCAATAAAGTAAATAGAACCGGCCCGATGAATACCACCATTCCCAATCCTAAAATAAATCCTTTAAGAATGGCCATGCTTAGGTTGGGAAACGGCTAGATTGGGGCATCGTTTGAGAAAAGCACATTCAAGTCAAACTGAGAATGACCTAAAATGTTCTACGCTTATTTTTTTAGGATTCTTTGAGTCAACTGCTTGTCCGTTTTCTCATCCAAAAACGAAACGAAATAACCTCCGGAAGTTAGTTGACTAACATCTATCCGACCATTTTCTGGTGAACCAGTTTCAACTATGCGCCCATTCACATCGGCAATCCTGTAAGTCCAAGTGCCTTCTGGTAATTCAAACGTGACAATCTTGTCCGCTGGGTCAGGATAATGATTGATCCATTTAAACTCTCTTTCCTCCACAGAACTTGGTCCTAAATAAGGAATAGCCAAAGAAGATATGGTGCCTGCAGAAAGCAACGAAAGCTTTTCGTAATAAGCTGTATCGAAGTATTGAACCAGATCTGTTGTGGTGTGATAATGCGGATTGCCATCATTATCAAAATCTTCAATTATTAGAATTGCTCCAAAGCCATTGTTCCAAAATGAAGCGTGATCGCTGTAAGTTGCCCCTGGATTATTTACCGCTATATCTAACCCAATATCATAAGCAGTATTAACACTCACGGCTATTTCTGATAAATCTTCAGAATTGGCGGTTGGTCTAGTGTGAATCCTCATCAATCCATCGCCATTACCATCCCAAGCCAATGCATCCATATTGATTACTCCCAAAATGCTATCTCCTGCCAGTGCTGCAGCTTCTGCGTATTCTCTACTTCCAACTAAGCCTTGTTCTTCTTCGTCCCAAAAGCCATATTCTATTGTAAAAACGAATTCATATTGACTTAAAACCCGGGCCAATTCAATAAGAGTTGCTGTTCCGCTCCCGTCATCATCAGCTGCTGGAGCAATTGCAGTTGGCATGGCATCGTAATGCGCACAAATCACATATTTCTGGTTAGGGTATTCAAGACCAGGTTGGGTTGCAACAATATTCTCTCCTGTCGTACTCCAACTCTGTACATCTGGCGTAAAGCCAAAAGATGCTAGCTTTTGCTCAATGTAATCTGCAGCAAACCCATTTCCGGGTTGTGACTTATGCCGAGAAGCAATTGTGACAGTGGTATCAGCAAGGTTCACTGGAAACTCGCCCGAAATTGCACTGGCATAATGAATCATCGAGTCAATATTGACCTCAGACAAAATCTGTTCGATGGTTGGATTCTGCGCTGAGCTTTGGAATCCTAATGAAAGTGCAACAAGCACAATAAAAATGGAACGCTTCATGTTAGTGGTCTTGGTCGCAATATACATGTATCAATAGACGTAATCTGAAACACCAAGACGATCAATGAGAAAGAAAGGATGCCAACTAAATTTAAAGAGGTTTAATATCTGTCTGCCACTGGGCAACAAGCCTGAAAGCGATGGTTATTTTCGCGGAATGAAAATGAGCACACGATTCCTACTTCTCGTTTTTACGATTTTCTTGGCCACAGAATCGTATGCACAACGAAGAGTAATCTTTCCGTCAAAGGATGGATTAACCATGTACGCTGACCTCTACGAGACCGACAAAAGTCATCCATATATCGTTCTTCTGCACATGGCCCGCTCAAGCCGAGGAGAATACCGTGAGATTGCGAAGCGGTTAAACAAACTTGATCTTAATTGCATGGCAGTAGATCTACGAAGCGGCAGGGAAAGAAACTACGTTCCGAATGAGACGAACGCTTTGGCTACCAAACTTGGTTTGAATACTCGATTTCTAGATTCTGAGCCGGACATCATGACCGCAATTGATAATGCTTATGCAATTGGTGGAAAACCGATTATTCTTTTTGGAAGCTCGTATACTGCTTCACTTGCGCTTAAATATGCCAAGGAAAACAGCAAGATTAAAGCCGTGGTAGCATTCAGTCCTGGAGAGTATTTTGGAAAGGATCTTAATGTGGAGGAAGCCGTAGCTGGCTTAAACAAGCCAACGTTCATTGCGTCTTCAGCTACAGAAAAAGAGGTGACAGAAGCAATTGCTTCAGGTGTTTCCAAAAGCAAGCTAATCACCTACATTCCACCAATAGGAGGAAAACACGGTAGTGAATCCCTCAATCCAGATTGCGAAGAGAACCACGTTTACTGGATTCAAATGATCAATTTTCTTCAAAACGTAAAGAAGGAGTATTGACATTCGGATTACAAAATTGATCCATCCTTTTCCTTAACTTTATCTCATCGCAAAGATGAGAGCCGCCTTTCTCGGAATTCTTGTATTCACATTGACAATCGTTGGTTGCAAGAAAGACCCTGTCTATTTCGGGGACAACGATCCGCCCTACTATCAAGGCATTGCCGATGTATTAATTGAAAACTACGTTAACCGAGTTTTCATCGACCTAATTGGGCGAGAGCCATTAGATGGTGAAATGATAGCTGAAGTTAATGCTCTTAAAGCAGCCAATCTTTCTATGGAATCGAGGGAAGCATTGCTGACTCGGCTTCAAACAGACGAATCATTCATTGCTGGTGATGGTTCTTATAAACAGGCTTACTATCAACGAATTTATGATTTGAGCAAAGCACGATTTATGGAAGCCGCCTCAGATGTTGAAATCGACACGTATAAAGGGATTCTTCAGAATAGAGTTAATGTTGATTCGGCAGCTGGCATTTGGGATGAAGTTGAATTTGGACGTGCAGAAATTGCAAAACTGGATGCGGTTCTTAATTCTAATGAAGATTACAGAAATGGTATCATCGAAATCAAGGATGTTTGCGGAGCAATGATTAATAATGAGGTTTACGATGACATCAACATGAACACATTCAATTTTGTTAATGCTTCGTTTGATAACATGTTCTTTCGTTTTCCCACTCAAGTTGAATTCTTCGCTGGGTTCAATATGATTGAAGACAATAGTCCTTCTTCAATTTTTGGAGTAAGCGGGCAAAACAAGGATGATTACATCGGAATTCTGAATTCAAGCCGAGAATTTTACCAAGGAATGATAATCTGGGTATATCAACAAGCATTGGCTAGGGAGCCTTCGGCCGAAGAAGTTGCCTTATTAATGGAAGATTTTTACGTGAATCATGATTTGCAAGACTTGCAAATCAAAGTGTTAAAAACCGATGAGTATGCACAGTTTGACTAAGCTCAAATACTTCGTTGGAGTACTGATGATAGCGGTTTTAATGCTTCCATCTTGCAAAGAGGAAGAGGCCAGTTATAGCCTTAATAATCAGCACATTAGACCAGCCAATGCTGAGAAGACGAAGTTAAAAACACCTGAGCAGTATGTCTCAATCTTGTACGCAAACTTGTTTCAAACAGCATTATCATCCGACAACTTATTTGAAGTAAGTCAATGCATTCAATCAGTTGGGGATAAAGATCTTGTGCATGAAGTGATCATTAGCAATTACATGAATGATGGAGGTGTGGAGCTACCATCTGATGCAGAAATGATGGCTGATGTTGAGCAATTTGTCATCGAGACTTATCACCGGTTCCTAGTTCGAGAACCTAGCGAGGCCGAATTGCAATATTTCAAAAATTACATAAACAGCAACCCAAATGTGAATTCCGAGATGGTCTATTTCGCATTTGCATTAAGTAATGAATACCAGTACTACTAAGATGAATAGAAGAAAATTCATAAGAAACGTAGGGCTGGCAGGAGCTGCTGGCATTACAGCACCATACATTTTACCAAGCGGGCGACTTTACGCAGCATCTGGGGTACCTATGGCCTCTCATGCGGTTCTTGTAATGTTTGCCGGAGGCGTTAGAAATCAAGAAAGCGTGGAGCAGAATTATCTTGACCAAAGTCAAGGAGTAGCTTCAGAGGGAAATATCATGTACAACATGATGAATGGCACACCTCCGCCAATTAAAGTGGTGTACGGTACCGATGGCAGTTTACCTGGCGACACTCCGATTCCACAGATTCTTTCTCAGACATTACAAAGTCAGGGTACGCTCTTTAAAGAGGTAGAAAGCTTTCATGCTGGCCACTATGGGGGTATGAATTCATTGATTCAAGGCAATACGCTTTATTCCCAAGGGCTAAGGCAAAAACCGCTTAATCCAACCATTTTTGAATACGTGCGAAAGCATATGAACGCTCCTGCTTCTAAGGTTTGGTTTATGGGATCCACCATCGGGAATTCAACCCCGTTAATGAATTACAGCACACATCCAGATTATGGATCGGCTTATGGTGCCAACTTTTTAGCTCCTGATATAACATTTGGTTCTCAAGGAATGGAGCATCTGTCTGATGCGAAAGTTTATCATCCAGAAGAGGAGTTGGATCCTATTTATAAGATGAAATATTTCCTTGACAACAATTTCGCAAATATTGGCGGAACCTTAGACTCTGTGCGGAATACCGAGGAGGAAAAGCAAGACATCAAGGAGTTCTTTAATTATCTATATGATCAAGGCAACAACATTTCCAGTCCCCCTCTCAATGACTCACAAGATCTTGGAATGATCGGCTACGCCTGTGAGGTTTTGAAGTGGTTTAAGCCAACGTTGCTCGTACTCAATATGGATGACGTGGACGCTTGCCATGCCGATTACACTGGCTATCTCAAAGCGTTGCATCGGGCAGACCACGCAGTTGGCCACATCTGGGATTTCATTCAGACACAAGTGCCAGAAATGGCGGGCGATACCAGCATGCTCGTAACGCCAGAATGTGGAAGAAACATAGACAGCAACCCAATTAGAGATAGCAACGATTGGTTTGCTTTTGATCATTCTGACGCCAATAGTAGACGAGTTTTCTCTCAATTTGTTGGGCCAGGTGTTCCATCTAACTTAGCGTTAGGTGGCCCAGGAAATTTTGTAGCAGAAACAACTGACTCAGCTTTAACCATTGCCGAAGTTTTAGGAATAAAAAGTGAAGTTGCGGCAGCTGGATTGGTTTCTGGAACATCAAGATCATTATTTGATAGAATATGAGGCAGATTGGCTACATATTATTAGCCGTTGTGCTAGGCTTCGGAGCTTGCAAAAAAACTGAAAACATAAACCCTTATGTTGGAGTTGGGGTTCCTCCACCATTTGGAGGTGATTCATTGGATATTGAAGATTGGAACATTGTAGCGCTTCAGAGGGATGTGTTTAAACCAACTTGTGCAAACTCTGGCTGTCATGATGGAACATTCGAACCTGATTTCAGAAACGTAGAAAGCACCTACAATACCTTGGTCAATCATCCAGTAATCAAGAATAATCCTGCGGAAACTTTTGAGGACAGAGTTGTACCAGGAAGCCTTTCTCAATCCATGTTGTGGTTAAGGTTGAATGAGGACATTGATGGACAATCGGGAATAATGCCACTAATCGTAGATCCGGATAATGACTGGCAAGAAACAAATTCAACGCATTTGAATAATATTAGAATGTGGATTGAAAATGGGGCACTAGACATGTTTGGTAACCCAGCTCCTTCCGGAGATCACCAGCCAGGGTTTCATGGAGTTTATGCAGAGGCTGACGGAATTCCATGCGACTTAGCAGGAAGAATAAGAGTACCTGTTGGTTCACAAAACGTGACAGTTTGGGTTTCCATTTCAGATAACGAAACAAGCCTCGATCAATTCAGCTACAATAAGGTTAGAATGGGGACAAACGTACTTTATAACTACGATACAGTCTCAACAGAAATGAATTTGAATTATGATCCAACCCCTATAACCAAACCCGGAATGTTCGGTGGTAATGTTGAATATTTCCATTCATTCACTTTCAGTACAGCTAGCTGGAATCCCGAATTGAGTCATTATTTCAGGGTGTATGTTAAGGATCCGCTTCAGGAAGAGAATACCGAGATGCCACAGGATGGAAGTGCCATTCACATTAAGAAATTCTTCTCATGGAAAATAGACTCCTAATTCTATTGTCCATAGCGATCCTTATGGCTTCGTGCTCAAAGGACGAGCAAACTGATGCACCAGTAATTAATGACCTGGTGATTGGTCCTATGATTGTTGAGGAGTTTTCAGACACGGTAACCGTCAGTTTCATTTACGAGGATATCAATGGTGATATTGGCCAAGTAGACCCCAATGTCAATTCAATATATATACGGGATAGTCGATTGGCCACTGCAGATGAATATCACATTCCTCCCCAGACACCGGACTTACAACAGCTTGATATACAAGGTAGTATATCTCTTAGATTAAATAATCTATTCATACTCGGAAACGACTCTACCGAGTCTGTTGTATTGACTGTAACGATGGTCGATCGCGCTGGAAACGTAAGCAACGAATTGGTAAGTGATAGCGTCTTGGTAATAAGGCCGTGAGTTTCAGAATCGCCATTATCATCCTTGCCATACTTCCTTTTGGAAGTTTGGCCCAACCCGTTTACAACTTGGTTGGCAACTTGGAGGTGGACGATTGCGAAGGCTACTTTGAAGATAGTGACAACGCTTTAGATGGCGAAAGCTATACGCACAACGAAAATTATGTATTCACCATCTGCGTGCCATCTGCGGAATACATAGAAATGATTTTTCTGGATTTTGAAACGGAGATATATGACGTGCTAACCATCTATGATGGACCGGATACGCTTTCTCCTGTAATAGGAGAGTTTTCAGGCGCGAATGTGACGATACCAACAATTACAAGTTCTGGAATCTGCCTTACCTTCCATTGGATTACTGATCCAAGCGTTGCTGGCGAAGGATGGAACGCCTTTTGGCATGCCGAGATTGTAGAGCCCATCCCGCCCACTGTTGTGTTCAACCCAACTTCCCCAACGTGCAGCACCAATGTGGTTCAAATGATTTTCGATACTCCAATCGATTGCGATTCAGTTTATCCGGGTGCGGTTATCGTTTCGGGTGAAGTGAATCAAACAGTAACAAACGTGACAGCCATTGATTGCATTGGCGGAGACGCTACAACCTTCGACCTTACGCTCGCTCCCGGTTTAAACGAAAGCGGTAGTTATCACCTCGATTACACCTATCACTACACCGATGAATGCGACAATCAATTCGAACTGGATGTAGACGGGGATTTTACCGTTACGGATTGTCCGTTGGATGTAGACCTCTTTTTAGATGATAACGTAATCTGCCAAGGAGAATGCACGGATATATGGGCAGAAGTAACCGGTGGTGACCCGAATACATATTATTACAATTGGAGTCCGGCACTTCCGGGATCCGAAGGACCACACCAAGTTTGCCCTGTGATAACTCAGGTTTATACTCTGACCGTTGGAGACGCTGCTGGATCTACCCCTTCAACAGAATCCATTACGTTAACTATTCTTCCTCCTCCAACCCTCGACCCACAACCCACATTTTGTGAGCAAGATCCTCCTATACAATTGACCGCAAATCCATCTGGAGGAGAATGGATCGGAACGCACATAAACGAGGACGATGGCTTGTTTCATCCCGATTCGGGAAACGGAATGCCATGGGTTTTTTATGAATCGCCACAAGGTTGTGTTGATTCAATTCAAATTACAATCGAGGACATCTGGGCTGGAAATGACCAAGCTTCTTGCCTGGGCGCCCCGGCATTCATGTTAGTTGGATTCGAACCAATTGGAGGCCTTTGGTCTGGAACAAACGTTACCTCCGCTGGTCTGTTCACGCCTTCCACTTTGGGCACGTTTACGCTTACATACACGGCTCCGGGTGGTTGTACCGATGAAATAAACGTTACGGTTGGTCCAATTGTATTTCAACCTCAGGCACCTGTTTGCCAATCTGCCGATCCATTCGATTTAGTTGCCTCACCATTTGGTGGCACTTGGTCAGGTAACGGAATCACTGACGAGTATTTAGGCACTTTTGATCCAGATGAGGCTGGTGGCGGCATTCATCAAATCACGTACACAATTAACGGCTGCTCAGAAATAATCAATATTGATATCATTGCCATTGATGCCTATTGGAATTTTTCAGCCTGTCCTTCCGAGGATCCTTTTCAACTAACAGCCGGGCCAGCGGGTGGTGTATGGTCTGGGCTCGGAGTTAGCCCTACTGGACTTTACAGTCCTGGCCTTTTACCAGACTTAACCGATGATACTTTGACATATTCTGTCAACGGCTGCTCTGATGAACGAATTGCTTATATCCGAATCACGGAGATTCTCATTCCTCAGCTTGACTTCTGTTCTTATGATGATGAGTTGACGTTAAATTGGCCAAACACCAATCGCTATCCGGGAGGTGGAACTTGGGCTGGCCCAGGTACGGACGATATTGACGCAGGACACTTTACACCTGGAGTTGCTGGGCCCGGTAATCATTGGATTTTCTATGAAGCCAATACGTGTGTAGACAGCATGCTCATGATTGTTCATGAAAACCTGATGGAAGACACTACAATTTGTGAAGCAGCCTCTGCGTTTATTCTTCCTGTTAATCCGACAGGTGGTCAGTGGCTTGGAAATGGAATCGTGGATGAGAATACGGGCATGTTCGATCCGGCTGTTTCTGGTATCGGAATTCATTGGGTTTATTATCAGTCCCTCGCTGGTTGCTGGGATTCGCTTTCAGTTGATGTGTATCAATTGGAACAAGCTGAATTCACTGGGCTTGAATCCAGCTATTGTTTTGCAAACCTTTTAGATACCCTGTTAGGCATTCCCTTAGGGGGCACCTTCAATGGACCTGGAATGACAGATTCCATTTTCAACCCTATGCTTGCAGGACCAGGACTTCATCAAATTGAATACTCCCACGGAATTGGCCAATGTGAGGTAACAACAACTGAATTCGTCAGTATTTCAGAGCCCATTGTTGTGATTCCGGGGGTGTCACAACACATTTGTCCAAATGACCCAGCGACTGTTGAAGTACTAGCCTCAGGTGGCAACGGGTTTAATTTTACATACGAATGGAATCCAAATGTGACTTGGTTAAATCAAACTGAAGTTTATCCCGAGGAAACGACCACCTACCAAATAATAACTTGGGATGGCTGCTCGGAGCCTGATACATCAGAAGTCGAGGTCGTTGTAGAGCCAGATATTTCCCTTTCAGTTACTACCAGTGAACCTCAGTGCCAAGGCGCCATTGGGAATGCTTCTATAATTGTTGGTCCAGGGTCCAACTATAATATTGTTTGGTCTACAGACCCACCTACAAACGGGCCATCCATTATTGCTCCAGTTGCTAGAACCTATCAAGTCACCATAACTGACGCTGTTTTCGGATGCGAAAAAGACACAGCCGTTTTTATTCCATCTGAGCAAAACGTTACGGCCTACTTTACTCAAAACCCGAATGTTGGATGTCTTGGAGAATCTGATCCAACGGCTGAATTTCTTGATTTGACTGAAGGTGGTGTAACCGGAACTTGGGATTTTGGTGATGGCACGACAGAATCATATCAATTTGGGGTCTACCCTACTCACACCTACCCTGATACTGGCCATTATTTGGTTGTAC
>JBLFWJ010000072.1:0-15687 GCA_047611425.1 Bacteroidia bacterium
CAGAAATCTTGTTTAGATATTTCTGAACTACACCTGGGGCACAAACACATTCTTTCTCCGGATGATTATAATAACCGCAAGGGCAAGGGTTCATACTTGCCACCAACATGAAACTAGCCGGATATTGCACGGACATTCTGGCTCTGGAAATATTCACTGTTCGATCTTCCAACGGTTGTCGCATTACCTCCAAAACCGTTCTTCGGAATTCAGGTAACTCATCTAAGAATAGGACACCATTATGAGCCATTGAAATCTCTCCCGGTTGAGGTATCTGCCCACCTCCGACCAGAGCCACGTCTGAAATTGTGTGATGTGGCGACCTGAATGGACGCATAGTTACCAAGCTTGAATTTGGATCTAAATTACCAGAGACGGAATGGATCTTAGTTGTCTCTAAAGCCTCGTGCAAATTGAGTGGAGGTAGTATAGTCGGTAGCCGCTTTGCAAGCATCGTTTTTCCAGCTCCCGGTGGGCCAATAAGAATGAGGTTGTGACCACCAGCCGCAGCAATTTCCATTGCTCTTTTAATATTCTCTTGGCCCTTTACATCCTTGAAATCAACGTCTGATGTATTTAGCTTTTTGTAGAACTCATCCCGCGTATCTACAATGGTTGGTTTCAACTCCTTGTCTCCGTTGAAAAATTCGATTACGTCCTTTACGGAATCAACACCAAACACCTCAAGGTCATCGACAATGGCCGCCTCCTTGGCATTTGCCGTAGGAAGAATAAATCCTTTAAACCCTTCTTCTCTCGCTTTAATCGCGATTGGTAAAACACCTTTTATTGGCCTAACTCCGCCATCCAAGGACAGCTCGCCCATAATCATATACTTGTGGACTTCCGTAGGAATAATCTGCTCACTTGCAGCTAGAATTCCGGTAGCTATAGTTAGGTCATAAGCCGAGCCTTCTTTACGAATATCCGCTGGCGCCATGTTTATGGTAATAGACTTTCCCGGAATCCTGTACCCATTGTTTTTGAGTGCTGCCTGAATCCGATGCTGACTTTCCTTTACAGCATTGTCCGGCAACCCAACCATGAAAAAACCTACGCCCGAAACGATATTCGTTTCTATTGTGATGAGATTGGCATCAACTCCATAAACTGCGCTTCCGAAAGTTTTTACTAGCATCTCATTGCTTTCTCAATCAGCAACACCCAAATGTGGATGACTTTAATATGGATTTCCTGAATACGATCTGCCGTTGCCGAATGTGGTACACAAATGCATACATCCGCGAGCTCTTTTAGCTTTCCCCCAGATTCTCCGGACAGCCCAATGACCAGCATGCCTTTGTCTTTTGCAGCTCTAACTGCGTTCAATACATTTTCGGAATTACCGCTTGTAGAAATGGCTAAAAGCCCATCTTCTGCCCTACCGAACCCTTCGATAAATCGAGAGAAAATTTTCTCGTATCCATAATCGTTTGCTGTGCAGGTTAAATGCCCAGAATCTGAAATGGCCATTGCTCCTATCGAAGGTCGATCTCCTCGAAATCTTCCACTAAGTTCTTCAGCAAAATGCATGGCATCGCTCATGGATCCTCCGTTTCCGCAGCTAATCATCCGCCCTCCATTATTCAACCGCTCAGACATTAAGGCCGCTCCTTTTAAAACAGCTTCCAAATTATCGCCATTGGAGATAAAGCGGTCCAACACATCCTGCGCTTCGCTCAATTCTTGTATGATCGCTTCACGGCTCATTCAATCCCAGTTTAGTGGAATACAATAATAGTCAAGTTCAAAATAGCAATGAGCACCATCGAATGTTGGATATATGGTCTATCAACAGACCAATTCGAGGCTAAACCTGCCCAAATCATTGCGCCCGAGTGCTCATTATTGCGACATTTGGCACTACCGAACAACCACACATGAAAAAGACACTTACCAAATTTACTGCATCGACCTTGCTGATTGCCGCATCTTGCACTTTGGGCTTTGCCCAAAACTCCGTGAAGGTGACTACCAATGCTAACGCGGAAGTCACTTTTGCCAAGAAATTAGGAACCACTCCTCCCATCAGACAGCTCATTCCGATGGCACCAATGTCTGAGGAAAAACGCCTTGAAAGAAAAAAGAATAGAAAAGTACCAGCAAACTTCGTTGGAAAAAGAGGTCAATTCGTTTCTGAAAACCCGAATGCATTGCCAAGTGGTCCAGACCCAATTAGGCAGGAAGCAATTCTTCGCGGTGGTGGCGGATTGGCCGTTGATCCAATTGTAAACATTGAAGGAATGGACGTTGGTTCACCAGCCGATCCAACCGGAGATGTAGGACAAGATTATTACATGCAGTCTGTAAATGCATCTGACATTGCAGTTTATACCAAGACAGGTACGTTAGTCCAGCAATTTGCGGCCAACACCATCTGGAATAGCATCGGGCAAAGTTCAGCTGGTGATCCGATTATACTTTATGATCAAGAGGAAGACCGTTGGATTATGACTGAATTCCCGAATGGGAATGCTCTTTTGGTTGGAATCTCTACAACCAGCGACCCAATGGGCACTTGGGATGCGTATAGTTTTGGTACCCCTTCGTTTCCTGACTATCCGAAATACGGTGTTTGGAGCAATGCTTACACCGTAACTACAAATGAGGGAGGGCCGGGAACGTCTCCTTGCTATTTCATTAACCGGGCAGAATTATTAGCGGGTGCGGCAACTGTGAGCATTCAAAGAATTGGACTTCCAGGTGTTGCAAGCGGTCCTGGTTTTCAGGTAGACGCTCCTTTGGATTGGTCGGGATTAACTGCTCCCCCCGCCTCAATGGGCCCAACGGTACTCAGTTTGGTTGACGATGCTTGGGGCGGAGGCCTCAGTGATCAAGTTGACATCTATACATTCGATATTGACTGGAATACTCCGGGAAACAGTAGTTACACCACTGAATCGGTATTCCCATCTGCATTCGACACAAACCCTTGTAGTGTAGCTGGTTTTGGTTTCTCCTGCGTACCTCAAGCAGGCAATGGTGGAGGATTGGATGCCATTCCAGAAACCATCATGAATCAAGCGCACTACCGAAACTTCGGATCACACGAATCAATGGTTTTCAACTTCATTACTGACGCTGATGGCAACAATCTTTCAGGTATCCGATGGATTGAGTTGAGACGTGTTGGTGCTGGCACATGGTCTGTTTATCAAGAAGGAACGTTTGCACCTGCAGATGGTCTTGATCGATACATGGCTGGAATTTGTATGGATGGTAATGGAAACATTGCGATGGCTTATAACGCCTCTAGCGAGAGTGAATTTGTAAGCATGCGATTTACCGGCCGGTTGGCTTCTGACCCTCTCGGAACAATGACAGTTCCTGAGAATACCGTTGCAGTTGGAACGAACACGATTAATTCAGGGTCTCGTTTTGGCGATTACGGCCACATGAGCATCGACCCAACAAACGACCGTACTTTCTGGTATACAGGTGAGTATGGCGGTGGCGGTGGATCAAGTTCTACCACCAGAATTATCTCTTTCGAGTTTGGTCAAGACAGTATTGACATGGGTGCTACTTCATTGGTTACTCCGGTAAGTGCACCTGGATTATCAGCAACAGAAACTGTTGAGGTTGAAGTGAAAAATCATGGCCTTCTTACCCAAACGTCATTTAATGTTGGGTACATCTTTGAAGGTGGCGCACCAGTAATAGATTTGGTTAATACTACCCTGAACGCAGGTGAATTCTACCAGCACACATTCACTCCGCCAGTTGATATGTCGACAATTGGCGATTACGAATTCAAGGTATTTACGGACTTAGCTGGTGATCAGGCCATTTTAAATGACACGCTTACTATTATCGTAACTCATCAGGCTACCGATGACGCCAGCGTAAGCAACATCACTGGTTTTGGCGCTGTTAACTGTGGCGAAACATTGGATATTGATGTTGAATTAACCAACATGGGAGCCGTTGCGTTGACCAGCGCAACCGTAATTGTGGAATTGAACGGAGGCACTTTTGAGACCATCAATTGGACGGGAAATCTTGCTCCTGGTGCATCTGAGGATATTTCTGTAACACTTACCGGATTGATCAATGGAAACAATACGGTTATTGCTACATCCAGCTTGCCAAACGGAAACGTTGATGTGATCAATGCAAATGACTCTTTCGATGTTGCTTTTAATGTTACGACCAACGGTACGGATTACACATTGGAAATATTGACCGATGATTACCCGGGCGAAACGACTTGGACACTGACCTTGAACGGATCCACGCTCTATTCGGGCGGTCCTTACAACGATGCGAATACACTTCTTACCCAAACATTCTGCTTGGATTCTGGTGAGTGCTACATTTTCACAATTGACGATGCATATGGAGACGGAATCTGCTGCGGATATGGCGATGGCTACTATACCATCTCTGATGATGAAGGAAACGAAATAGCTGGTGGAGGCGATTTCGGAGACCAAGATGTTCAAGAGTTTTGTGTTGGAATTACACCATGCAACCTAACTGCTGACATTAATATCGACAATGAGTCTGGGCCAGGTAGTGCTGATGGTGTTATTTTAATCACCGCTTCAAATGGAACTCCTCCCTACATGTACAGTATTGATGGCGGATCCACCTTTGAAACTAGTGGCATGTTCTCCGGGTTGAGCGTTGGATTCTATTCTATTGAAGTGACCGATGCAAATGGTTGTGTATACACCGAAAGTGTATCTATCGCGGTTATTGATGCAATCGATGAGCTGGGTGAGGGGTCGATCAAAGTTTATCCAAATCCTACGGATGGCCTTTTCACTATTGAAATTTCAGGGCTTGAGCGTGAAGACGTGTTCTTGAATCTTCAAATTCTTGATGCTACCGGAAGAAGAATTCAATCTTCTAACCTGACCTACTATAGCGGGGTTTACAAAGGCATGCTATCACTTACCGCTTATTCATCTGGCGTTTACTACGTGCGTTTAATGGATAAGAACATTGACGAACTGATTAGAGTGGTTCGCGAGTAATCATTCTCTATTCGACTTTAAAAAGGGGGCATCAACAATTGTTGATGCCTCCTTTTTTTATAGAAAAGAATAACCTAATCCACGGTTGGTCTTTGCTTCGCCAACAACTTTTCCATCTTGAATTAGAAGTACAGAAGTAAAGTGCTCGCAAAGCTCACCGGCCTTGCTGTGGCGAAGAATAACTGGATCACCCAACTCTAATTTTCCATCATACAAAACGGGTGTTTGAACTTCTCCAACGCCTTCTTGATCTGTGAGTTTGCCGTCTTTAGGGAAAAGAATAACCGGCTCTTTCAGCTTTCCAATTTCCCCAGATGCGATGAAGCCTCCGCCCAGACAAGTGTATGTTCCAGGCTTTGGCGAACGGACCACTTCAATAGCGTACGCTGCGGCTGGTAAATATTTAAACTTCTCGTAATGGTCGAACAATGCCGGTGCGAAAAACCCAGAGCCAACGGTTACCTCAGTCACGGCTTCTTCTGTTGTTGTCGTGTCCAAACTTCCGGTACCTCCACCATTCACGAATCGAAGTTCAATTCCTGCATCAGCAATCATTTTAACTACCTCCGCTCTTCGTTTGGCAATCTCCTTAACTGATCTTGATTTTAGAATCTTGACAACTGCATTTTTCGGGCCTTGCCCTTTCACGTTATCTCCCAAACCGGCTATCTGGGCTTCATAACCCATCAATCCATCCAACTTTACATTGGGTGATTTTAGGATAGCATCGATCACTGGTTTTGCGTCTGAAGCTTTTCTAATTGAGGATCTCCAAACGCCAAAATGCAAGCCAGGAAAATCACTGGACATATCCAGATCTAGGCAAACTGGAATCGACAATCCTTGCTTTTCTCCGATGGATTGAAGATGCTTGATATGATCAACCGAATCGATCATTAATACCAGCTGTTTTCCTTTTTTAACCTCTTCACAAATCGGCAGGATGTCGGCTTCGTTCCAGATAGGATAACCCATCAAAAGGTCATCAAACCCTTGCTGGCTCCAGTACACCATCTCTCTTGGAGAATAGCACATTAGGCCTTGATAAACATCCGAAGAGTCAAGTATTCGTTTAATTAATTCAGGAACTCGAACTGATTTGGTAGCTATACGAATCTTCTTCGAGCCTGCTTTTAGAACTATGCTTTTGACATTCTGATCAAATAGATCGAGATCAACATATGCCAGTGGCATCTGTCGCCCCTTCAGTAAGGCTTTGTAATAAGCATAGTCTTGCTTTGGCATCAATCGTCTATCTGAATCAGTCTTCTCTGAGTTTTAATGTTAAAGCTTCGCTTCGACAATTCCTCATCGCTAAAGTCGGTTGGCAATTGATCTTTCAACTGTTTTCGCTCACCAAACGGTTTGGTCATTTCTATGGCCAATTGCTTGAATTTGGTTTGAAACGCACCCAGCGTGTGCTCACCAAAAACGGTGTGCCCGCCTTCGTAGCACTGGGCTTGATATTCTTGATATGTGGTGATATAACCACAATATGCGTTGCAATAACTGGTGATTAAAACATGGTCAACTCCTCTCGCGCCCAGCACATCGGCCACTGTTTTTTGTAATCGCTTACCTGCGATAGTCGTGATTTCTCCCGGGATTCCAACCAACGCAATATTTCCAATCACTGCAATATGAAGCGGCAGAATTTGTGGAGTCCACGGCTTGTTGCCAAGGCTGCCATTTGCATGAAACTTCTTAAAGGCATGAATGGCTGGGTCGGCCCAATTCGGAATGACTAGATTTTTGATGTCTTTGGTACCGAGAATTTTGCATTCTCCAGCCTCAATTAAAATGTCCTTGTTTCCTTGAATTCTGTACTTATCGAGAATCGGCTTGGCAATTTCTGGCTTGCTCAATTTGGCTTTTGCCATCTCGGCCGTTTTGATCCCACGGGTGAGTGTGGTTGCTAATGCCCCTACAACCGGATCCATTCCTGGCCCTTCCTTCGTTCCTGAAAAGAACGCTACGCCATGACATGCTGGACCGGTTCTGGCTTCTTTGTCATCCCAAGCAAACTCGGGATCAAGAATTACATTTCTGAAATCAACAAACGCCAAACCATAGTCGATAAAGGATGGAATCTCCTTTTGCGTAGCGGCATTGTCGGTGGCATCCTGAGCAACATCAAACTGAATCCGACCATTGAATTTTGCGCTCTCAAAGTCATCCTCAAACTTGCCTCGTGTCCACTTTTTCTTTCGGTCTACAATCCAGTTTGGAGTAATATCTCCAGCCGGTCCTTGAGCAAATGCAGCTAGGAAATCTGGATGGCCTTTCTTCATCATGGATTCCTCCATGTACCGAGCGGCATATCCTTTATTGTCAGAACAGATTCGGGTATTGTCGTTGCTGATATTGGTTGTGTGTACCCCAAACCAATTCACCGATCCAATTGGATCACCGTTCTCCGATTCGAAGTATAACATGATCATATTCCGATCAACAGCAGCATAACTTTCTTCCTCGGCAATAGCTGTTTTTACTTCTGGGTTTCGGTTGTATGCTTTGATGGATCGGTTAAACGCCACCTCTTTGTCAATAGCAAATTCTGAGCGTCCAATTCTGATCGATCCGTTCTGTTTGTTTGCATCTGCCCGAACTATCGAATCAACAATTCCATCAACGATGTATTGGTAAACCTCAGGTACAAAACCCGGTGTTGACATATTGTACAGACCATAATGGGAGTATCCGCCAGGTGCGCTATGCGTGTGTTGTGCGGATAGGAAAACATTGTCCTCGGTAAATCCCAACTCTGGGAATTTACGTTCCAACCTTTTCATCACTCCTCGCTTTATAGCTATGGTGACAAACGCCATTTCGGCATTAACAAAAACGACCTTGCGACCTGTCTGGTCATCTTCCAGTACGTATGCACGTGAGTACAAATCCGTTTCTACACCTTTTACGATATTGAAATACATGCCATATCCTAGCATGCCTACACCTAACTTAAAGGCTGTTATATCGGCTTTTGCGGCTCCGATTTTATACATCTGCGGTTACTTTGGGGTTGGAGCGCTGAAAGTCAGCGGACGTTAAATATAGTAGATCATTTAAAGCAATGCGTGCATTCTAATGCCCTGCGACATACGTTATGATAATTTAGCAGAATGAACCTGAACGACCACTTAATCATCTTCATCAAAAATCCTGAATTAGGTAAAGTGAAAACGCGGCTTGCCTCTGGTATTGGGGATGAGAAAGCCTTGGAGGTTTATAATCAGCTACTAAAGATTACGCATGACCAAACCCAACCCGTGAGCTGTATCAAACATGTTTGTTATTCGGATCATGTCGATGACTCGGATAATTGGGATAAAACAGATTACCACAAACATGTTCAAAGCAACGGTGGTTTAGGCGAACGAATGCTCGGTGCGTTTCAAGGTGTGTTCGATAGAGGTGCTGAAAAGATGGTGATCATCGGGTCTGACTGTCCTGAAATCACCACCGACATCCTAAACGAAGCGTTTTTAATGCTTGATAAATATGACGTAGTAATTGGCCCAGCCAAGGATGGCGGCTACTACCTCCTTGGTATGAAATGCCCGTTGCCAATGCTTTTTAAGAACAAAGAATGGAGCACAGACTCTGTGTTTGCCGATACGATTTTAGACCTAATCGACATGGGCCTTAGCCATTATCGCCTTAAGGAGTTGAGTGATCTTGATACGATTTACGACCTGCCTTTACTGGAATAGAAAAAGTGACTATGATTGCGGACTCTAAATAACGGCTTGTTACGTCCATCAATGAGAAAAGGTCTCACTTGAGCTTGGGGCATTGCAGCCTTCTAAACAAAGAACCCAATCCGATATCGGATTGGGTTCTTATAAAAATCAACTGATAAGCAATCCCTTCATTTTAGGAAAGCTCAGACGTACAATTATTACTTTCTGTCATCTAGAAAGCGTATCCAGCTCCTACGCTTATATCAATATTAGCCCCTGGGTTTCCACCAGCACCTTCTCCAATTCCAGCTACATAACCAAAGCCAATACCAAGGTCAGCACCAGCAGCAAGTCTATCATCTAGAAAAAACATTTGATATCCAACGTTCGCTCCTAATCCGGTTATCACAGCTAATGAACCAAAAGCCACTGGTACATACGCTCCAAGATTCAAACCGTGTGGAGCATCATCCAATAAATAATATTTAAAGGCTGCCTTTATATACCCCATAGACCCTTGTCCTAGCTGCGTTCCAAGCAATCCACCAAGGTCGAACTGCCCACTGGTTTTTGCTCCAAACACTCTTTCATAACCAACTGCTATTTTATAGAATCCACTAGTAAGCGATTCACCCCCAGCATGTTGGGTTTGAACTACGCCTCCAACAGGAACAAACTTTACGATATTTTTTTGGGCACTAACTGAACTTGAAAAGGCAAGTGACAGTCCCAGGAAAACTATTGCTACTGATTTTTTCATGATTTTTTTTGATTCTATGATTTTTTTTTACAACATCCAACATGGTTACATGTTAGTGTTGTTACTATTTGCTGATTTTCAGCTTATTCTGTTTAGATTGATAACAAACTTATGGAGAAATCCTTAGGCTTGAGCCTCCATCCCCTCAAGTTTTTCACAAGCCGTTTCCCATTCCAACATTGCAGTTTCCAGCTCTGTTTGCAGTGACTTATACCTTTCTAGCCATTTTTGGTCATTCATTTTTTCCTGACACTTTACCGGATCCAGCATAATCTCATCGCATTCCGCTATTTCCTTTTCCAGCTCGGACACCTTGTCCTCTTTGCGTTTAACTGACGATTTGTGCTTGCGCAATTCCTTCTCCTTTGCTTTCCGCTCTTTGTAGTCGTTGGGAGATTTGTCATCCGTCTTAGCTGGCTTTTTCTCCTTTTTTGCTGAGATGGATTCTGCCATAGAATCCAGTCCTGAAGCTTTTAGAAAAGCATGTATGTCACCAATGTGCTCTTTGATTCCTCCACCGGTAAATTCAATTACTTTATCGGTCAACCCCTCTAGGAAACTACGGTCGTGAGACACAATAATCAGTGCGCCATCATACTTCAGTAAGGCATCCTTTAGAATGTCCTTTGATCGCATATCGAGGTGATTGGTCGGCTCATCAAGAATGAGCAGGTTCACCGGCTCCAACATTAATTTGGCAAGTGCCAGTCTGGCTCGCTCACCACCCGAAAGTACTTTTACTTTTTTGTCTACATCCCCACCGCTAAACAGAAATGCACCCAGCACGTCTCGGACTTTCGTTCGCATGTCGCCTTTGGCTACATCGTCAATTGTCTGAAAAACTGTAATCTCTCCGTTCAGCGTTTCAGCCTGATCCTGGGCATAATAACCAAGGGCAACGTTGTGACCAAGCTTGAGTTCTCCATCATGTTTCAGATCACCAACAACAATCTTCGAGAACGTAGTTTTTCCTTCTCCGTTTTTTCCAACCAGGGCGATTCGCTCACCTCTTGCCACAAGCAAATCGATGTCTGAAAAAACATTCAGATCACCGTAATTCTTCCCAACGCCTTCTGATTCGATTACAACTTTTCCGGCCCTTGGCGCAGGTGGAAAGCGAAACCTCATCGAAGAATTGTCTTCCTGATCAACCTCAATCCGCTCAAGCCTTTCTAGGGCTTTCACTCTACTTTGAACTTGGTTCGCTTTTGTAGCCTTAGCTCGGAAACGATCAATGAATCGTTCGGTCTCTTCAATAAACTTTCGTTGATTCTCGTAGGCTGCGAGTTGCTGCTCTTTACGCTCAGCCCGTTGCAATATGTAGTTGGAGTAATTCGTTTTGTAATCGTAGATCTTGCCTAGACTAATCTCGATTGTTCTCAACGTCACGTTATCCAGAAATGCCCGGTCGTGAGAAACCAGAATTACTGATCCATGGTGCTCGCTTAAAAACGTCTCCAACCATTGAATGGAAACAATATCCAAGTGATTGGTTGGCTCATCGAGTAAAAGTAGGTCTGGTCGTTGAACAAGAATCTTTGCCAACTCGACACGCATTTGCCAACCTCCGCTGAATTCGGACACGGGTCGTTTCAGGTCACTCTGCTTAAACCCTAGCCCAAAAAGCACCTTCTCAACATCGGCATCGGCCTGATGTCCACCAAGCAAATTAAACCGCTCGGTTACATCATTCATGTCCTCAATCAACTTCAAATAGGACTCCGTTTCGTAATCCGTTCGCTCGGTCAGTTGAACTCCGTGATCTTCCATTTTGGCTTGGAGGGAAGTCAACTCCTCCAACGCCCCGTAGGTCTCATCAAACACGGTTTTGCTACTTGGTGTAACGAGGTCCTGCGAAAGATAACCCAGACTGTAGCCAGTCGGCTTGCTCACGTTGCCTTTTGTTGGCTCCATCATTCCAGTAAGAACCCGGAGCATGGTCGATTTTCCAGCTCCGTTCTTACCAACAAGACCGATTCTGTCCCTTTGATTTACCTGAAAACTGATGTTTTTAAACAGGGCAGAACCAGAAAATTCAATCGTAAGATTATTCAATGCAATCATGGCGCAAATCTACTATTCGCAGATAGGCTGTGGGTTGGCAACTGAATATTATTCAGAACAAATAATGACGCGTAATGATGGTCTAGACCAAGGTGTTTGTGATTCAAGTTTCCTTGAGCTCTTTCTAAATAAAACCGGAGGGTTTTCTTAAACCAGTCCTTCTTTTATCGCTTTTGAGACCGCGCCAGCAGCAGATTCCACCTGCAGTTTTCTGTATATTTTACTTATGTGTGTGTTCACCGTAGGATATGAAATGAAGCACGCTTCAGCAATCATCTTATAACTGAACCCTTTAACCAAGTATTCTAGAATTTCCGATTCCCGTTTGGTTAGGTCAAAATCCTTTTTAGCCAGCGGTTTATTCTGCTTGCTGAAGAGCTGCAAAACCTTTCGGGCGATAACTGGTGTCATTGGGGCACCGCCTTCTAGAACTTCGTCAATAGCCTCTAAAAGTTTATGTGGTTGTTCCTGCTTTAGAATATATCCATCTGCCCCTGCGCAGATTGCAGCGAATGCCTTTTCATCATCTTCGAAAACCGTTTGCATTAGAACCTTAACGTCTGAATTGACAGTTCTGATTTTGCCAACTCCCTCTATCCCATTGACCTTGGGCATGTCAATGTCCATTAATATCAAGTCGGGTTGGCTTGCCGATACGTCTTCTAAAACATTGGAGCAGTCCTCAAACGATCCCACCCATTCATGTTCTGAAAGTGAGTCAATTAACAACTGTAAACCTTCTCTCCGTTTTGGGTTATCGTCAAATATGGCGATGCGTGCATTCATGCTATCAAATCTAAGTTGAACACTGGTTTGAGGATATCATTGATTCCAATGATTTTATAGGCGCACTTTCAATATTATGGAAGTGCCATTATCCGATTGAATGAGAAATTCAGCACCTATCTCTTTGGCCCGTTTTTTCATTCCTGTTAGGCCATTGCCTCCGAGGTTAAGCGTGTCTTTGATGTTTCTGACTGATTGAAACCTACCCCATCGTCCTCAATTAAAATATGCAGAACCGAATCATTCACTTCAATAATTACTCGAAGTTCATTCGCGTTGGCGTACTTGAATGAATTGTTGACGGCTTCTTTGAATATTAGATAAATGTTCTTCCTCAACTCCATACCAAGACTAAGCCTATCTGCACTATGGTCTGCATTGAAATGGAGCCTTACATCCTTGCTTTCGCACAGGTTGACCGCAAATGCGCGCATGCGATTAATCACATGTTCGAACCGGTCGTTATCAGATTTGATACTCCAGACCATGTCATTCATGCTTTCCATCATTTCGCTAGTACTGGAATTAATCTTGTCCAGCAATGCGATAGACTTCTCATCCGGCTCCTTTAATGCGTTTTTAAGCACAGAACTGAATAGTGAAACACTGCTTAGAGTTGATCCAATCTCATCATGAAGATCCTGGGCAATTCTGTTTCTCATTCGTTCTACACGGAGTAGCTGTTGAAGTCTGTACCGATAAAAAAGATAAGTCCAGCCCAGAAATGCAATGATCATCAATCCTCTAAACCACCAGGTTGCATACCAAGGAGCCAAAACGTGTATTTGCAATAGTGTTGGGTTTTGGCTCCATAAATTGTCACTAGCTCGGCCAACTACTTTCAGTGTGTAGCTGCCCGGGGCAAGATCCGTGAAGGTTGCATAGTTCCCTCCACTAATTTCTATCCATTCGTCTGACAGGCCTTCCAATTGATATCGAAACTTGTTCTTGTCTGGTGAAGTCAAATCCAAAAGTGAAAAACCAAACGATACCATGTCAGCGTCAGGGTTGAAGGTTAATTCCTTGCACTGTTCAATTGGCTTAGGCAAATCGAAACCTGAATCAGGGTCTCCAAATTCAACTGGCTTATTAAATAGCATTAAGCTGCTTATCACAACATCATGCTCCTTTCCTTCTACATAGAAATCCTCTGGGTCGAAATAAACCAAGCCACCCATGCCTCCGAAATACAGCATTGCATCTTCCGACTTACTGTACTCATACCTATTGAATTCATTGTGGGGCAGTCCATCTAGGGTTGTAAAATTCTGGGTTTCATAAGTCTGAGAATTAAAAAGGCAAAGACCATAATTGGAGCTTAACCAGAGGTTTCCGCGCTGATCTGGCTGAATCCCGTAAATCACATTATTCGGCAAGCCGTTGTCCGTGTTGAAATGAGTGACAGAACTATCATTGACGTTAAGCCTATTCATGCCGCCACCCTCTGTCCCAACCCATAAAATGCTGTCTCCTTCCAACGGATCCGCAGTAACCGACAGTACGATATTGTGCGATAATTTTAAGGGATTGCCAGAATCCGCTTTAAAGTGCTTCCATTCTTGGGTTTCTGGGTCAAAGCCATAAACACCGTTTACTGCACCTAGCCACATGTAACCAGACTTCTCAACCACCCAATCCGATAAAAAACGGTACCGGTAATTTCCCTTACTCGAAGGGAATGGAAAAACAAACAAGCTGTCTGCGGTAACGTCATATTTATAAATATTTACACCGTCTGGAGTATATCGCTCGCTAAACCAAACATCTTCCTGATTATCCAAAAACATTGGGTTGCCGAACCATTGATCTCCGACATAGCTAGTGGAAAGGACTTTTTCTGGCTTCTTTTTCTCAGGATCTATTTTATACAGAAACATTAAATCTGACTCAACTCCCAAAGCCCATAAAATGCCTCCACTGTCCTTTACTAGGTTGTATACCGATCTGGGGTAAATGAAATCTGAGCTCATTCCAAGCTCAGAATATGGGTTCTCCAGCAATGGCCTAACCTGGTCTGCAAATTCACGATCAAACCAACCTTGCCCACCAACTTTTTCCGTTCTAGACATTACCGCTCCAGATTGAACGTTTTTCCAAGATGGCTCAATCAACTTAAACCGGTCTACTTTACCACTAATTTTTAGCAGGCCCCCGCCTCCGGTACATGTCCAAAGGTTTCCATTATGGTCTTCTAGTGATATTCCATAGTGATTATCTACCAAGTTAGCACTGAGTTTAGACCACGTAGGCACCAAGCATTCTACAGATTTTTCTGACAAATCGAAACGATAGATTTCGCCCTTTTTATCCATCGTCCAAACCCTACCCTTTGTGTCTAGAAACGGTGTTTCAGGATAGTCGTGCCATCCGGGAAAGAGAATTATGGGCTTTAGTTCCTTCAGCTCGCGGTCGTACGTAAAGACCTTATCTCCCCAGTCGACCACGTACAAAACGCCTTCCTTACTTTCTAAAAAGCTTGCACCGTAGTTATGCCACGTAGGATCAGATGAGATTCCAGTAAAAATTTGAGCCGGATTACCCATTGCCAAAGCAATTGAGTCTACATGAAATATGGTATCCATGTACTCGTACCAGAGTCCTCCGAATTTATCAAAGTGCAAATTCCGGTTGTAAACAGTCGGCAGATTTATGCTACTGAATTCCGGATACATTTCTCTGTATGGCCGGATCTTAATCAAAGACTTGTCGGGAAACAATTATTCGTGCTCCGACATCATTATTACCTCAGATCCTAATCCATCGTGCTCGTCCACAATAATGTTTCCCTTCGGATCTTCCGATAACCTACCAACATGGTTAGATCGAAGGTGAGCCCCTTATTTTTTCTTGCTGGAGAATCGAATAAATTCCTCGGTTGCAGGGTTAAAAAGATTGACTCCTCCTGTTTGGGTACCTACCCACAGCCTGTTTCTTGAATCGACCAATAGGCGATAAATGAAATTGTCCGATATGGTTGTAGAATCGCGGTGGTCGAATCGAAACACCTTAAAGGTTGAGCCATTTTAGCGATTCAATCCATCCTTGGTGGCTACCCATAAATACCCCGTAGAATCCTCAGCAATGGCATTTATCATTCCCTGAGACAAGCCCTGCTCAATGCCAATGTTCTCAATCATGATGATCTGCTTATTGGCAGTATCAACACGAAGCAATTCCTGACCATGCGCCTCTTGACAAAGAAGGGTAATGAGTATAGGCAACAGGAAACTGGCCAAGCGCATTTGGTAAAACTAAACCGATTAAAACCAAATATGATTCCCCCGCAGCATACCAGTAAAAAATCCCCCACCCTTCGGGCACCCCCTTTTCAAGGGGGAACTGTCGCCATTCCTCCTTTTTAAAGGAGGTGCCGAGGAACGAGGCGGAGGGTTTATTAAACCTAGTAAAACCA
>JBLFWJ010000073.1:0-15663 GCA_047611425.1 Bacteroidia bacterium
TAAGTTTCTTAAAGGGCGTGGGTAGTGGTTCTACGCGGATTCCTGACCAAGAATCTCTTAAAATGAACTTATAAATAGGATCATTGATCATCCCATCGTTCGCTCCTATCTGCAAAAAATTAAACTGTTCCGCGTTTTTTGAAACCAAATCAACCGCTTCATCCAAATCGTCTTTCGGCTTCCAAAACAACTGATAACCCAACCGCATAAACGGTTCTGCGTTCCTTATCAAACCAAATCGAAAGGAAATAGCATACGCATTAAATGCGTTTTTAATCGTTTTTATCATCTCCTTCAAATATAGATTAGATAGCGATTGTGCCACTTGTCGAACTCACGTATTTCCCGACAACTATAAGCGTACCTTCGCGCGCTGTTTTTCAAGACTATGACACCACTAAGAAATATTGCCATTATTGCCCACGTAGACCACGGTAAAACATCGTTGGTTGACCGAATGCTTCAGGCCGCGCAGGTTTTTAAAGACCATGAAACACCCGGAGAACTAATCATGGACTCCAACGATCTTGAAAAAGAACGTGGCATTACCATCCTTGCCAAGAACGTGGCCGTTAAATGGAGGGACACCAAGATCAACATTATTGACACCCCTGGTCACAGTGATTTTGGAGGCGAAGTTGAGCGTGTTCTGAATATGGCTGATGGCGTTTTGCTTTTGGTTGATGCCTTTGAGGGCCCGATGCCACAAACACGGTTCGTGCTTCAAAAAGCCATCGAACTTGGTCTTAAGCCAATCGTAGTTGTAAACAAAGTTGACAAAGACAATTGCACGCCAGACGAGGCAATGGAGGCTGTTTTCGATTTGATGTTCAACCTTGGAGCGACAGAAGATCAATTGGATTTTCCAGTGGTTTATGGATCGGCAAAAATGGGTTGGATGGGAGAAGACCACGCCAAACCAACTGGCAACATTGATTACTTGATGGAGCAAATCCTCGAGCACATTCCTGCGCCAACTGTTGGTGAAGGAACATTGCAAATGCAGATCACGTCCCTAGATCATTCACCCTACATCGGCCGAATCGCGATTGGTCGAATCTCACGTGGTGAATTAAAAGTGAATCAGCAGATCTCCTTGGTTAAGCGAGATGGATCCATCGTAAAAAGCAGAATTAAAGAACTATACCTATTTGAAGGTATGGGGAAGATTAAGGTTGAAGAGATAAAATCAGGAGAAATTGGAGCGGTTGTCGGAATCGAAGGTTTTGAAATTGGCGACACGATTGCTGATTTTGAAAATCCAGAAGGATTGAAAGCCATCAGTATTGATGAGCCTACCATGAGTATGCTTTTCACAATTAACGACTCTCCATTCTTCGGTAAGGAAGGAAAGTTTGTGACGTCTCGTCACATTCGTGAGCGTCTTGAAAAGGAACTAGAAAAGAATCTTGCCCTTAGAGTTGAGCCAACTGATTCGGCCGACCGATTCAATGTATTTGGACGAGGTGTGCTACACTTGTCTGTTCTTATCGAAACGATGAGAAGAGAGGGATACGAACTTCAAATTGGCCAGCCTCAGGTAATTATCAAGGAAATTGATGGTGTAAAATGTGAGCCAATGGAAGACCTCACAATCGACCTTCCAGAAGAAGTACACGGTAAAGCCATTGAAATGGTGACCAACCGAAAAGGTGAAATCGTAAACATGGGCCCGAAAGGTGACCGAATGTTGCTCGAATTCACTATTCCTTCTAGAGGAATTATTGGATTGAGAAATCAACTATTGACTGCAACTGCTGGAGAGGCAATCATGAGTCATCGATTCATTGAATACCAACCGATGAAAGGAGATATTCCTGGACGTCAGAATGGCTCTTTGATTAGCATGGAGCCTGGAATGGCGATTCCTTACACATTAAACAACCTTCAGGATAGAGGTAAGTTTTTTGTTGATCCTAACGTTGAGATCTATACTGGCCAAGTGGTTGGAGAGAACACGCGTCAGGGAGATATCGTAGTGAATTTGACCAAGACTAAGAAGATGAGCAACATGCGATCTTCTGGTAATGACGACAAGATCAAGATTGCTCCGGCAATCAATTTCTCTTTAGAAGAAGCCTTGGAATACATTCAGGCAGACGAGTACGTTGAGGTAACGCCTAAGTCGATTCGACTGAGAAAAACACTACTACAAGAACACGAGCGAAAGCGAGCTAAAAACTCAGCAATAGCGGATACGAAGTTCTAAATAAGACTCTTCTATATTAGATTCAGATTAACCTGAAACGACAGATCATGTTTGAGAACAATAGCAAAACTGACCTAGCGTCACTTGGTGAATTCGGGTTGATTGAGCATTTAACCGCTCCGGTTGAACTCAAGAATAAGAGCAGTATTAAAGGTGTGGGCGATGATGCCGCTGTAATTGGTGAAGGTGAGTTAAAAACCTTGGTCAGTACTGACCTTCTGATGGAAGGCATCCACTTCGATCTTGGTTACGTTCCTTTGAAGCACTTGGGTTACAAGGCAGTAACGGTAAACCTTTCGGACATTGCTGCGATGAACGGCATTCCTAGTCAAATCACTGTTTCAATTGGAATGTCTAGTCGATTCACATTAGAGGCAATCGAGGAATTGTATACTGGAATCCACAAGGCATGTGAGGTTTACAACGTTGATCTTGTAGGTGGTGATACGTCAACATCAATGTCTGGTTTGACTATTTCGATTACTGCAGTTGGCCATGCAAAGGATGGTGAAATCGCATTTCGAGACGGAGCCAAGGAGAGTGATATTATCTGCGTTTCTGGTGATTTAGGAGCTGCCTATTTGGGGCTTCAACTAATGGAGCGAGAGAACAGAATATTCAAGGAGAATCCGAGCATTCAACCCGATCTTTCTGGACACGATTACATACTAGAGCGTTTCCTTAAACCGGAGGCAAGAACAGACATTCACGACATTCTTAAAATGGAAAAGGTAATCCCTACTTCCATGATTGATATCTCGGATGGATTGAGTTCGGACATGATCCACATCTGCAAGAAAAGCAACGTTGGTTGTACCATCTACTCGGAGCGAATCCCGATTGATACTGCCACTTCTATGGGTGCAGAAGAACTTGGTCTTGAACCTTTGACCTCTGCGTTGAATGGCGGAGAGGACTACGAGTTGTTGTTCACAATTCCTGTTGCCGATCACGATAAGATTAAGGACAACCCGTCCATTAAAGTTATCGGCCACATTACCGATGCGGCTGCTGGATACAACTTAGAGTCTGCTGGGCAATTGATTGAGCTTAAAGCTCAGGGTTGGGGACATTTGCAAGAATAATCTGCAGATGATCATACATTGATCAATCAGTAAATGCTTAAAATCAACTGGTCAAAATTCAAAGGAGGCAAGGCGACTATTTTGTCCTTGGTGGACTTGTTGATGATCATTTTGGTCATCGTAAACCTGACCTACATTGTTGTTGAATGGAGCTTTACCATCAATTTCGTAAATGATTTTCTGAAGGAAGTTGTCCCACCGTTTCACGATTGGTACGACACGCATTTACATCGCAATTTCTATTGGTATGACATGTTTTTTGTCGCCATTTTCATTACCGAGTTTTGCGTCCGATGGGTTCATGCGGTCTATCACAACCACCATCATAAATGGTTCTTCTATCCATTTATTCATTGGTATGATGTGCTAGGATGCATCCCTCTTGGTTCTTTCCGTTTTCTGAGAATTTTTAGAGTTGGAAGCATGGTGCTTCGCCTTCATAAAATGGGTGTTATTGATTTAAGGCAATCCTACATTTTCAGAATCTACCAACGATACAGTGCCGTTCTGGTAGAGGAAGTTTCTGACCGTGTGGTAGTGAATGTGCTGAGTGGCGTACAGGAGGAAATGAAGCATGGAACCCCCGTTGTAAGCAAAATAATTGTAGACGTAATCCGACCTCAAAAGGAAGTATTGGTTGAGTGGCTATCTGCTAGAATCAAGCACGCCAGTGATCAACACTACGATCGTTATCAAGAACAACTACGTGAATATGTAAACCGAAAAGTTGCTAATGCCGTACGCAGTAGCAGTGAGGTCAAGGACATTGCGGCCATCCCGTTAGTAGGAAACACGATAACTGGAAAGCTCGAAAAGGCTGTTTCCGATATCACTTTCGCAGTTATCGAAGGAATAATGAAAGACCTGAGCAGTGAGGAAAACGCAAGCGTTATAAGCGAACTAGCTGATGTAGGCATGGACATGATTTTGCTTGAAGAGGAAGATGAGCAACTGAACCAGGTCGCTACAGAAATGGTACATCAGAGTATCGAAATAATTAAGGAAGAAGTTCGAATTCAACGCTGGAGAGAAGCTGACGCTGAATAATTTGAGCGTTAAGCCCAATCAGGGGGAGTATTCTTAAAAGTGTGTCATCACGCTTTTAAGAATACTCCCTGTCCGACTCATTGTGGCGATACGGGAAATTACCTCAACGCGAAATAAGTTCCTTGAGGTCTAACTCGGCCTTTTCAACATCTTCTTGCGCACAACCCTGTGCCATAACTTCCGTTTAGAAACTGTCATCAGTATTTCTTTACAATCCATTTACACACCCTATCTTGGGTCGAAATAATATACACATGAACAGATTTTACGCGCTCCTAGTACTTTTTGCATTTGGTATTACTACAGCTACGGGTCAAGTAGTCGTCAATGAATTTTCTGCAGCCAATCTAGAAGACTACACCGATAATTACGGTGCGTACGAAGATTGGATTGAGCTATACAATACATCTGGCTCTAGTGCAGACATAAGCGGTTGGTTTCTTTCTGACAACGAGAATAAAAACGACAAGTATGAATTTCCAGCTGGTACAACAATTAATGGTGGCGGCTTCCTCCGCATTTGGTGCGATGGAAGAGGTGAAGTTTCAGGCGGGCAGCACCATGCGTCCTTTAAGCTGAAGCAAACCAAAATGACCGAGGAGATTGTTCTCTCGAACACCGACACTGTCATTGTTGAGAATATTCCTCTTGGAATCACCACGGACGGCCAATCATGGGCCAGGTCCACAAATGGCAGCAGTGCTTGGAAAATCTGTACAAACCCTACCCCTAACGGATCAAACAACGGATCAAACCAGTTCGATGGTTTTGCCGAGAAGCCGGAAGTTGATGTTCAAGCTGGATTTTATTCCAGCAGTCAAACGATTACAATGACGAACAACCCGGCCAATGCAACGGTACGTTATACAACCAATGGTGACAACGTAACCAACAGCTCGCCTGTTTTTCCTGGATCTGTCACCATCGGAACGACCTCCGTCTTAAAGTTGCGTTCTTATAGCTCTGACTCCGATATACTGCCAAGTTTTATGGAGTTCCACACTTACTTCATTAATGACACGTACAGCTTACCGGTGTTTTCAGTGGCTGCTGATGATGTGGTTGACCTTGCTAATGGACAAGGTGCACTTATTCCAATTGGAACAATTGAGTATTTCGATAATGAGGAGCGAACCGCTATCTCTTATGGAGAATTGAACAGACACGGTCAAGACAGTTGGGTGAACTTCCAAAGAAGCCTTGATTACATCTGTAGAGATGAGATGGGCTATTCTGATGCAGTAAACGACACCTTATTTCATCACCACGACCGAGACAGTTATCAACGATTCATGTTCCGTGCTTCTGGAGATGACAACTACCCAGCAAATAATGTTCCTGCAAATTCAAATAATGTTCATGACGGAGGTTGTCACGTAAGAGATGAATACGTGCATGTTTTGGCCCAAAAGGCTGGAATGGAGTTAGATGTTCGGTCGGTTGAGCGAGTTGTTCTCTTTCTTAATGGACAATACTGGGGAGTTTACGCAATTCGCGAACGACCAGATGACCATGACTACACAAGTCTGGTTTATGGTCAGGGAAAATATGATCTTCAGTATTTAGAAACTTGGGGCGCAACACAAGCCGACTATGGTGGCCAGCAAGCATTTGATGATTGGGTTGTTTTTAGAGATTTTGTGTTGAACAACGACATGAGCATTCCAGCCAATTACGCTCAAGTTGAAGCGGCATTTAATCGTAAAAGTTTGATCGATTATATGACCACCAACCTTATGGTGGTAGCTTCAGATTGGTTGAATTACAATACCGGCTGGTGGAGAGGTACCAATCCGAACGGAAGCCACAAGAAATGGGCATACGTGCTTTGGGATCTTGACGCAACGTTTGATTATTACATCAATTATTCAGGGGTGCCAAACACCGACCCAGATGCGTTGCCGTGTGATATAGAAGAGATAGCAGACTTCCTGGATGGATGGTGGGGAGGCAACCCGGTTGGTATGCACGAAGTAATTTTCTTGAAGCTTTTGGATGAAAGCCCAACCTTTCAACAACTGTACTACAGTAGATATGCGGATCATATGAATACTGCTTTCTCATGTGAGAATATGACTACAGTTTTTGACAGCATGGTTGCGACTATTCAGCCAGAAATGCCAAGACATATTCAACGTTGGGGAGGAAGCATGAGCGAATGGGAAGGCAACATTGGAGAAATGCGTGACTTTATTGAAGCTCGATGTCAAAATGTAGCTGACGCATTGGTTGATTGTTACCAGCCCGAAGTTTCTGGACCATACAACATCACCCTTCAAGTAATGCCAGCAGGTTCGGGCAGAGTGAAATTCAACACGCTTTGGCACGAAGGATTTCCTTGGAACGGTGATTACTACGGAACGATGGAAAATCTAATTAAGGCGGATGCTAATGCGGATTTCGTCTTTAGTCATTGGCTGAGTTCCAGCGGCAATGTCATTTCTCCAAATATCGATTCCATTGAAGGAAACATTGTTCTTGCATCGGATGACACGCTTACTGCAGTTTTCTTAAGCACGGTTGGAGTTGAAGAATTGACAGAAGAGAATACACGGTTTGATGCGTATCCGGTTCCAGCGAATAACCAGCTAGAAGTCAACTTGGTTTTACCGGCAGATGGTACTTACACACTTAACCTACATTCTGCAGATGGCCGATTGATCTATACTGAGGTTTCTTCTAGCCGAAATTTTAGAACCACGATTTCCACAACCAACATGGCAAATGGCGTTTACAATCTGTCTATCGATTCTGAAGCTGGAAGATTACACAGAAGAGTTTCTGTTACCCATTAACACTTGATTTGAAGAGGCTATTTCCTCTTATTGCTTTGATGATTTTGGGCCAGCAATCGCTGGCCCAAAACGTTTCTATTATCCATCTTGATGACTTTGAACGTAGATTGTCATTTGGTAAAGACACCACTTACGTGGTAAACTTTTGGGCAACTTGGTGTGCCCCTTGTGTAAAGGAGCTTCCATACTTCGAACGGTTGCAAAAGGAAAAGGCCAACGAACCGCTTAGAGTTTTGTTAATCTCGTTGGACTTTACAGAACACATTGAATCAAGGCTGATTCCATTTATCAATCGAAAAGCGCTGATATGTGAAGTTTCTGTCCTAGATGAACAGGACGATAACGTTTGGATCCCCCGTGTTGACCCAAAGTGGAGCGGTGCAATACCAGCAACCCTCTTTGTAAACAAAACAAAAAAGACCCGCCATTTTCATGAGGGGTCTTTTAAAGAAGGAGAATTGAAATCCCTTCTTGCTGAGTTAAATCTTTAGCTCACTCGCTTAATGCTACAACCAACTGCCTTAGTTGCAGCCGGATCAATCTTCTGACCTCTAGTCATGGCATCTATAGCCTTTTTCAAATACGGCTTAAGCACCATGTGTTTGTCTTTCTTATTGTCGTCAATAGCTCCTTTGTATACCAGATTCATGTCTCCATTAAAAAGGAACACATCAGGTGTTTTGGTTGCACCAAAAGCGTCCGCCAGCTTATGATCCTTATCCATAACGTAGGCGAAATCTCCGTAGCCTTTTTCCTTCGCGTGGGCTTTCATTTCATCCATACTATCCGCTCCTTCTCGTTTAGCTTCATTTGAATTGATTAGTACGAAACCAACCTTGTTGCTTTTGCAAATGCCTTCTATTTCGTTGTAACGATCTTCCCATGCCAATACATACGGACAACTGTTACAAGAGAAAATCACGCATAGACCATTTTCCATTTTGAGTTCGTCCAATGACGTTTCGGTCTCATCCAAGTTCATCATTTTCAACTCTGAACTTGGCGCTTTGTCTCCAATGGCTATTTGCTCAATTTCTATTACAGGAGATGAGATTAATATGAGTGTTGCAAGTAGTATTGATTTCATAATTATGGATTAAACGTGGTTACTAATAATGACTTGAAGGTACTGCTTCAAACAAAAAAGGCGATGCATTTCTGCATCGCCTTCATGTTCAAAAAATTTATCTCAATAGAATTTACCTCTCTTATCAGAAATATCTCCTTTCTCTTTCAGGGCATTGATCAGGTCAAAATCAACCCGTCCTACTAAAGTATTCTGAATTGTTGTTTGATCAGCCAAGTAATTTTCTGGTTCAGTTGCCTCTGTCTTGGTAGTTACTGAAACTACAAATACACCTTGCTCGCCAATGATTGGTTTAGAAATGGTTCCTGGCTCTAATCCAGCCAAGTTGCCAACCAAAGCATTTTCCTTACCAAATCCCTGTATAACACCATTGTTAAAAACTACGCCATCCTTATTTTCAACTGGTAAGTTCATGTTGTCTGCCAAAGACTGAATGTCGCTTACTCCAGAAAGTGCACCCTCAAACTCATCCGAGAATTGCTTTCCTAGCTTTTGCTTTCGCACTGCTGCGGTTATTTCATCTTCAAGATCTTCCATTTCTGTAAAGCCATCTTCGCGTACTGCGGTCAAAATGGCAACAACGAAATCTTCTCCAAGCTCATACGCTTTAGAAACATCACCTTCCTTACTCTGGTAAGCCCATCGCACAATTTCTCTAGGCGATTCTAAACCAGGAATTTCTTTACTATTCTCCTTTAGGTTGGATGCCAATCTCTTGTTCAGGTTCTGTTCGGCCACTGCTGTTTCAAATCCGTCAACACCAGTAAAGCCTCTAGAGAACTCATCGGCAGTGGCGTAATAGCCTTGTCGCGTTTTGTTACTTGCTTCAACTTTTCGATCCACAAGTGCAAATGCTCTTTTTTCACTCTTTTCTGACTGAGTCATAACCTCAATGATGTGGTTACCGAACTGGCTTTCAACAACTACCAAGTCACCTTCAGCACCATCGAAACATGCATCATTAAATGACGGTACCATGGCCCCCTCAGGAAACCATCCAAGCTCGCCTCCCTTAATGCCGGAACCTGGGTCAGCGGAGAAATCACGTGCTAGTTGAGCGAAGTCTCCTCCGTCCAAAACCAATTGATGAATACTGTCTGCCAATGTCTTTGATGCCTCTGGGCCATTATCAAGTCCTATAAGAATGTGTCGGGCCTCCACAGAATCCGGAGATTCTTTAGAAGCCAATACTTTTATCATTCTAAAGGTCTGATTGTCCTGATAAGGACCGTGAACGTATCCAGCTTCATTTGTAAATAGCAGGGAATCAATTAACTCAGGAAATCCAGAATTTCCTCTGCTTACCCATCGTGGGTTGAAACGTGTATCTGAATTTCGATTTACGAAAACCGTGTCGTTAGCCGCACCAACAAATTCGGAGTAAAGATTACCAATCCAAGTTTGAACTTTTTCTACATCGTCTGTGCTTGGCGAAACCCTGAATGAAACGAATTCTACATCGCGGGATGCATCTTGCTCATATTCATTCTTGTGTTCGTTGTAGTATGATCTTAGGTCAGAATCTGAAACCTCAATCGTGCTATCCGGCACAGAGAAGTAACGCTTTGCAACCAACGTGAAATTGTATTTCTCGTTTTTAGAAACATAGCCGTCTTTGGCCTGAAATTCAGGAACTGTGATTCCCTTCTTGAAAAGATTATTGAATTTTTCAATTCTTCTACTTCGCACCAACTCCTTTTCAAAGGACAGCCAACGAGCTTTCAAAGCACCATCTTCCTCCATACTTTTTAGAAAAGTCATTACTTGATTACGGTCAAATTGACCTGTTTCAGGATTAGTAAACGCTGAGGTTACCTGCGGATGAGGATTGTTTCCTTGAACCATATCATACAACTCATCAGGAGTAACGGTAATCCCTAACGCCTCCAATTCTTGGTTGTAGACAATGTCTTCTGTCATCTGCTTCCAAGTCTGCTCACGAATCTGGTCCGTAGTCGTAGCATCTACACTTGGGATATTGTAATTCCGCTTGTAGTTTTCAATTGCATCTTGAACCAATATTTCAAACTTCTGTCCATCAATGCTTTCTCCAGCTACTTCACCTATCTCCGTTGGGTTGCCTGCGAAAAGAGTGTTTCCAGATGACATCAAATCACCAAGAATGAAAGCCACCATTGCCCCACCAATTACAATCATCAGCAAGCCTGATGCGTTTCTAATTTTGCCTATAACAGCCATAATTTTTGCTTAAAAATTTCGAGGCGCGAATATACGATTGTTACGCCTAATCAGAAAGGGGTGAGATTTCACGGAAAATCAGTGGTGTCAGGGCCTTCATGAATCCATTCATTGAAGCACAGGACTGAAAGAACAAAGACCGATATGAGTCAGATCGTTTTCCCTCCTTCAATCTTGGCAATAATTCCAAGATGCCCAGTGTGTGTGGCCTCATGGCGTATACCATGCATAGCGAGATATCGCTTGCCGGTTTCTTTACCGAAATTAATTCCGAGGGTATTCTCTTCGGCAAATTGTGCCTCGGTCATACTTGCTAGATGAGCCAATGTAGTTTGATGCACTTCCTTTTGAAGGTCCAACAAATCCTTGAACGGTATATCAAGCGTCACTTCTTTAGGGTCACTTCCAACCTTGAATTGATCTAACCATTCTATTCCTGTTCCAGGGTGGCCAAGTGCTCGAAGTAGAAGGTAATCCTCAGCCCAAATCAAATGGGCGATAATCCAATACGTAGAGTTTAACTCAACATCACCGAAGGAATGTCGAACGTTCGGATCCCCTTCTCTGAGTTTCGATAGGTAATAACGAGTCAGCTGACGGGCCGTTGCGAAGGTGTCCGACAGAACTTTCCCGGTAGTTACCGCATCGCTCATTACGCAGGCTGTCCTTTACCGTGGCACTGCTTGTACTTTTTGCCACTGCCACAAGGGCAAGGATCATTACGCCCAACCTTATTCTCAACACGAACCGGTGCGGTTAGCTTTGGTTGAGGTGGTCTGGGTGCTCCTCCTTGAGATACTTGAGGTTGTGCCGTTCCTCCACCTTGGTCTGGTCTACTTTCTTGCGTTCGAGGTCCCTGGCTTCTTTCTGGAGCCTGTCTCACCTGGGTGTTTTCAGCATTTGGCAAATCAGCTTTAAAAAGGAATGAAACAACTTCCCTATTCACTTTGCCCAAGAGTGTTTTAAATAGCTCGAATGACTCGAATTTGTAAATCAACAATGGGTCCTTTTGCTCATACGATGCATTCTGAACACTTTGCTTCAACTCATCAAGATCACGCAAGTGCTCTTTCCAAAGATTGTCGATAATGGCAAGAACGATGTTCTTCTCAAAAGCCAATGGCAAGTTGCTGCATTGCTTGTCGAACGATTCCTTCAGGTTCACAATTACATTCATGCTTCGAACTCCATCGGTAAATGGAATAACGATGTTCACATACTGCTCTCCTTGATTCTGGAAAACATTGGTTACAACTGGAAGTGCACGTTGAGCGATGTTCTGCTTCTTTCTTCCGTAGAATTCGATGAGGTGATCCATCAAACGCATGGTCAAATCATCTGGCTTGCCGTTCAAGAATTCCTCTTCAGAGAATGGAGATTCCACCGAAAAATTTCGGATCAAATCCATCTTGAAATTGGCAAAGTCCTTTGCGTATTGATGTTCTTCAATCAAGGCAGATCCTGCATCATGAACCATGTTCAGGATATCCAAACTCAAACGTTCTCCAAATAATGCGTGCTTACGCTTGGCATAAATCACCTCGCGCTGTGCATTCATCACATCATCGTATTCCAACAATCGCTTACGTGTACCAAAGTGGTTTTCTTCCACTTTCTTTTGAGCTCGCTCAATGGACTTGGTCACCATGCTGTGCTGGATCACTTCACCATCTTCGTAACCCATTTTGTCCATGAGCTTGGCAATACGCTCCGATCCGAATAATCGCATTAGGTTGTCCTCCAACGAAACGAAGAATTGAGAAGATCCTGGATCACCCTGTCGACCTGCACGACCACGCAACTGACGGTCTACACGTCTGGATTCATGACGTTCCGTTCCCACAATAGCAAGACCACCAGAACCTTTCACTCCATCACCCAACTTAATGTCGGTACCTCTACCTGCCATGTTTGTGGCAATTGTAACTGCACCCGGCTTACCAGCCATCGCAACCACATCAGCCTCTTGCTGGTGAAGTTTCGCATTCAAAACTTTGTGGTCAATCTTTCTGCCTTTCAGCAGTCTACTGAGTAATTCTGAAATCTCAACTGAGGTGGTACCAACAAGAACCGGACGTTTATCATCGGTCAGTTTCACCACTTCTTCAATTACCGCATTGTATTTCTCGCGATTGGTTTTGTAAACCAAATCCTCACGGTCATCACGTACAATCGGGCGGTTGGTTGGAATCACCATTACATCTAATTTGTAGATGTCCCAAAGTTCGCCTGCTTCTGTTTCTGCCGTACCGGTCATTCCGCAAAGCTTGTTGTACATACGGAAGTAATTCTGAAGCGTAATCGTTGCGTGCGTCTGCGAGGCCGCCTCAACTTTCACATTTTCTTTGGCTTCTATTGCTTGGTGCAGTCCGTCAGAATAACGTCTACCGTCCATGATACGGCCAGTCTGCTCATCAACAATCTTCACCTTATTCTCCATCACAACATACTCGGTGTCTTTTTCGAAAACCGTGTATGCTTTAATTAGCTGGTTCATCGTGTGAACTCGCTCCGACTTCACTGCGAAGTTTCGCATCAACTCATCCTTCTTTTCTGCTTTAGCTCGATCATCGCCTTCCATTTTCTCAATCTCGGCAATCTCGGCTCCGACATCAGGTAGAATGAAAAACTGATCGTCTCCCATATTCTTAGTGATCAATTCGATTCCTTTTTCAGCAAGATCAACTCCGTTTTGCTTCTCCTCAATAACGAAAAACAACTCGGCATCAACCTTATGCATTTCCTTATTCTGATCCTGCATGTAGAAGTTCTCCGTCTTCTGTAAGATCTGTCTTACTCCAGGCTCACTCAAGTACTTGATGAGTGCCTTGTTCTTTGGAAGACCACGGTAGCAACGAAGAAGTGCCATTCCACCATCCTTCTCATTGCCTTCTGCAATCAACTTCTTTGCTTCAGCTAATGCTGTGCTCAAGTACGTTCGCTGTGCTTTTAGCAACTGCTCAACCTTTGGCTTTAGCTCAACATACTCATGCTTATCTCCTTGAGGAACTGCACCAGAAATAATCAATGGTGTTCGAGCATCATCAATCAACACCGAGTCAACCTCATCCACAATTGAGTAATTGGGCTTTCGCTGAACCAACTCCTCAGGCGTTTTCGCCATGTTGTCACGCAGATAATCGAAACCAAACTCGTTGTTGGTTCCGTAGGTAATATCAGCGTTGTAAGCTTTTCTTCTTTCGTCAGAATTAGGTCGATGACGGTCGATGCAATCAATCGTTAAGCCGTGAAATTGAAACAATGGCCCCATCCATTCGCAGTCACGCTTTGCCAAGTAATCGTTTACCGTTACTACGTGCACACCTCTACTCGGTAGCGCATTCAAGTAAACCGGAAGGGTTGCCACGAGGGTCTTTCCTTCACCCGTTGCCATCTCGGCAATTTTCCCTTCATGCAGCGAAATACCGCCAATCAACTGAACATCGTAATGAATCATGTCCCAGTTCAACTCCACACCACCAGCTTTCCAAGTCGTGTTGTGAATCGCTTTTTCACCTGTGATCTCAATGTGTGCAAGATCCACCGCTAAATCCTTGTCAAGCTCGGTGGCGGATACCTCCAACGTTTCGTTTTCAGTAAACCGCTTGGCCGTTTCCTTCATGACAGCAAAGGCCTCAGGAAGAATTCCCCTTAACACTTCCTCAACTTTCTCAGTGATTTTCTCCTCAATCTCATCAACCTGAGAGAACATAGATTCTTTCTCTTCAAGATCTGTAGAATCCGCCTCTGCCTTTGTTTTCAGATCAGCTACTTGATCAACTTCTGTTTTGATGTAGGCTGCAATTCGATCCTGAAATTCATTGGTTTTTGCTCTTAGTTGATCATTGCTCAACTTGTCCAAGCCTTCGTATGCCGCAAGAATCTCCTTCACCATTGGCTCAGATTCCTTGATATCCTTGTCGGCCTTGGTGCCGAAGAACTTCGCAACTAAATTATTTACCAGATTAATCATCCGTAGGGTCAGTTTCGTAGGCCAATTAAAACACCGAAATAAGGCTGATGTTCAAGTTGGCGTTTTGTAATAAGGGTCGCGAATTTACGCGTTTTTTCAGGGGTTAATTTAAATAAGAAAGGCAGCCCCTAGGCCGCCTTTCGCATTATTTTGAACTTGACTTTCGTCAGTATTCATCTTCATTAAAGAAGAAGTCGTCTTTGGATGGATAATCCGGCCAAATGTCCTCGATAGACTCGAACAACTCTCCTTCGTACTCAATCTCTTGCAGGTTTTCCACAACTTCCAAGGGGCAACCAGACCTCATCGCGAAATCCACTAGCTCGTCCTTTGAAGCTGGCCACGGTGCATCTTCTAAGTGAGATGCTAATTCTAAAGTCCAATACATTTAATTCGAATAAGTCAGTTAAACTTGATAGAGTGGTTCGTTGCTGGAATTCAGCTTGGCAAAAACTACCCCTCTATTTTGCGCAAATGTAAAAATTCAACCCATAACGCAAAGGGTATTCTAAAAATTGTGACGTTTATTGGGAATCTCTTTAGTAGCGCGGCTTCCACGGAACTTCTGGCGCATCATCCTGTTGGCTGATCAATCTTGACAGCGCAAAAAGGTAGTCGCTCAAGCGATTCAGGTACGTAATGACCAAATGATTGATCGGTTCTTCTTCATTTAATTGAACGGTCAGTCGCTCTGCCCTTCTGCAAACGCAGCGAGCAATGTGGCAAAACGAAACAGAATCATTTCCTCCGGGAAGTACAAATGATCTCATTTCAGGCAGGATGTCCATCATGCGGTCAATCTCCTTCTCAAGCAATTCAACATCGGTCTCGATAAGCTCCGGAACTTTCATGTTGCTTTTGCTCGGATCGGTCGCCAAAATGCTTCCCAACGTAAACAGTCTATCTTGAACTTCACCCAAAACCGTTTGGTTTTCGGCCCCAATCTCACGATGCCTCAATAGGCCGATGTATGAGTTAAGTTCATCAACGGTACCGTAACTTTCAATTCTGATATGGTGCTTCGGAACCCTTGCTCCACCGAACAATGCGGTCGTTCCTTTGTCCCCTGTTTTCGTGTAAATTTTCATGCAGATTGATTAACGGTAACAACATTTTGATTGGCCTCATCGGTCTCCACGAGCCCGTCTCTCAATCTGATTATCCGGTGTGCATGTCGAGCAATTTCTTCCTCGTGTGTAACAAGGATGACGGTATTTCCAGCTTTGTGGATATCCTCAAACAGCCCCATTATTTCAATGGATGTTTTT
>JBLFWJ010000074.1:0-15354 GCA_047611425.1 Bacteroidia bacterium
TCGATGTCGAGATTTGAATTTGGTCAACAATAATAACAAATAGAATGCCGCAGTAGTGGGGGAAAAGCGAGTCAATGATCAAATAGGGCCAATTGCTTACCTTTGGGTTCTGATTTGATTAAAAATGAAAAAGTTTCTGATAAGCGTATTTGTGCCATTTTTAATGCTTGTGATGGTGGTGGGCCTTGGTAGTTGTAAAAAGAACCGCGAAGTAAAAGCCATTATCACCGTGCTTCATGACACCATTGAGCCGGTTGGAACAGACACGGCTGGGTTGGTTGTGTTTGATACTATTACCGGGGCATTGGCAGGTGCCACAGTGCGAATGTGGTCTGATCAAATTGGATCAGATATCGATACCAACTTCACTACTAACTCCAGCGGGCAGGCCGAATTTGAATTCGATCAGGTAGCCATTTTGCGCATGTCGGTAGTATATTTTAGCACCGAGATTGACGCGGGCTACGTTATTCTAGAAGAAGGTGAGGTGATAGAGGAAACAGTTAATCTTAACGATTACTGATTAGTTTATCAGTTCGGCAGTCTTGAAGTATTCAATAATTGCCTCTTTCATCAATTTACTTTGAGCTTTTGCTGACAAGCTTGGCATTTTGCTTATGCTTTTCCAGTGTGGCCACCCTTCTTTATCCATCCCTTCAAACTCGTAATAACCATAATGCGAAAGCAACCGGCAAATAGCTACGTGCATCAATTCCATTTTTTCCTGTTTTTTGAACTTCCGGTAGCCTTGGCCTAGTTCCTGAACTCCAACTAAAAATATTATAGCGTCAAGATCCAGTCCACCACCAAAGGTTGGCTCTAAACTTTTTAGAAGCACGCCCCATTCTTTTTGTAATTCAAGATCATTTTCCTCCATGGCACAAAATTAGAAGGGAAGTCCACATTTCTTTAATCCTATATTTTTGCATCTGCCTAAGTTTGATGCCAACCAACTCGAAATGCTAAACGTGAAGTTGAAACAAGTACTAGTAGCGCTAATGGCTATAGCCATTCTGCCGCTGACATCTCAAGGTCAAGCTACCGGACCAAAAATGGATATCGTATTCATGCTAGATATTTCTGGCAGTACAGGCGGAATTCTCACTTCGGTTAGAAGCAAATTATGGGAAATTCAAAATGAGATAGCCCGATTGGAGCCACAGCCCGACTTCAGGTTTGGTTTGGTTTGCATGGGACGGCCAAGTTTTTTAAAAGAAAACGATTACATCAGAATTGTAAGTGATTTGACTTCAGATGTCGACCCTGGAGCTTTCGAGTTCTTTCAAATAAAGGAAGTGACTGCCCCAGGAAGGTTTTACATGGGAGACGGATTAGACGCAGCAATTAATAAGATGGATTGGTCTGATGATTCGGACGCTATTAAAATGATATTTCTGTGCGGCAACGGAGGAATTTCAAGTGGACCAGGTTATTTAAAGGGTGCGAAAGAAGCCAAGGAAAAGGGGATTGTAATCCATTCCCTGTACTTCGAAACCTATTTCAACGCTAAAGAACAAGCAACCTGGAAGGATTTGGCAGAAACTACGGATGGCCGATTTGAAAGAATCGGACTGAAAGAACCGAATATTGCGTTCGATAAAAACTACAATAGTCAAATGTTGCAGGAGGCTAGTCAGATGATTAATACCACGTATGTGTATTACGGAAAGGAAGGGTTGGATCGGTACGAAATACAGGCAGACCTTGACGAAGAAGCCGAATTACAAGGCGAAGACCAAATTGAAGCTAGAACTTTTTTCAAAGCGAATGATCGTTATCAGGGCTCGAATTGGGAATGGGACTTGGTTGACCTTTACAACACAAAAAAGGGTTATGCTGGAGGCGCAAGCCGGAAGACGCTTGACGAAAGCTTGCAAGGCATGTCTGATGATGAATTGCTGATTTATGTTCAAGAGAAAAGCTATGAACGAAGAGAGTACATCTCAATTACGAAATTGCTTAGCACCCAACGTGAACAATACATGAAAAAGAAGCGAGAGGCTATGGCCAACTTTCGGTCAAATAAAACCTTTTTTGGAGTGGTCGATTTTATCTTGGTAAAGACCGCTGAGGAGAACGGAATGAAACTCGTGTATTGAGCGACTACACCCTAGATATCATTCTTGCGATTCCACTTTTGGTCGGTGCGTTCTTTGGCTTTAAACGTGGGTTGATAATGGAGCTTTCCAGAATTGTTTCGTTGATTGTTGGGGTCTACGTGGCGGTTAGATTTTCGTACCTCTTTACCGACTACATCTACGATAACACAGACATCGACACTGAATTTTTGCCGATTATATCCTTCTGTTTGGTCATGCTAGGCATGATGGTTTTGATTCACCTTTTGGCAAAGCTTATTGACAAAACACTAAAAACAGTTGCCTTGGGCTGGGCACTCAGGATTACCGGAGGGATATTCGGTTTTCTGCGCATGGCGTTTATAGTCAGCCTAATTCTAATGCTCGGCCATAGATCAGAAATTCTGAAGGAAATGGAAAAGGGTGAGTCATTTCAGAAGTCTGTGCTGTATGAGCCGCTGGTTGGGTTTTCTCAACTCATTCTACCCGTACTCGAATCCATTGACAAGGATTCTTGGAAGAATAGGATTGAACGCAAAACGAAAGAAATCCAGGGTAAGCTGGAGGATTTAATTGACGTTTGATTAGCTTTTGATGGCTGCCACTCCAGGCAGCTCTTTTCCTTCAATATATTCGAGCATTGCTCCGCCTCCTGTAGAGACATAACTCACTTTATTAGCAAGGTCAAACTTGTTTACCGCTGCAACCGAATCACCACCACCAACTAGCGAGTATGCACCTTTTGCCGTGCTTTCGGCTACCGCCAACGCTACGTCTTTTGTTCCTTTCTGATAACTGCTCATCTCAAAAACACCCATTGGGCCATTCCAAAGAATCGTCTTCGAATTCAACAAACACGTTGAATAAGCCTCAATTGCTTTTGGACCAATATCAAGCCCCATAAAACCTTCAGGAATTGCTGAGGTTGAACAGACCTGAATGTTGGCTTCGTTATTAAATGCATCGGCAGCAACGGAATCTTCAGGCAAAAGAATATTCACCCCTTTTGTCTCGGCATCTTTCAGAATGCCTGCAGCCATTTCTACATAGTCATCTTCTACAAGAGAAGTTCCAACCTTGCCACCTTGTGCTTTCGTAAAAGTGAAAGCCATTCCTCCTCCGATAATGATGTTGTCTACTTTATCAAGAAGATTAGTGATGATAGAGATCTTTGAGGAAACCTTGGCACCACCAATGATTGCTGTGAACGGCTTTTCAGGATTACTCAGCACCTTTTCTAGGTTATCAACCTCGTTGCCCAGTAAGTGTCCGAACATTTTCTCCTCCGGAAAGAATTGAGCTATGATTGTGGTTGAGGCGTGCGCACGGTGGGCAGTACCAAATGCATCGTTTACATAAACATCTCCGTGCTTGGCAAGCGTCTCAGCAAAGTCGACATCACCGGCAGTTTCTTCTTTGTAAAAGCGAAGGTTATCAAGCAACAAGACTTCTCCGGCATTGAGAGATGAAGATTTTTCAAACGCCTTATCACCAACACAATCTCCACCAAAATTTACAGTGGATCCGATCAAAAATGAAAGATGATTGACTAGGTAGTTTAGACTGAACTTGGCTTCGTGTCCATTTTTTGGCCGGCCTAAATGGCTCATCAAAACAACGGATCCGCCATCACTTAGTATTTTCCTAATGGTGGGCAATGCAGCCCTCATTCGGGTATCATCAGTAATTTCCATATCCGCGTTTAACGGTACGTTAAAATCCACACGGATCAGAGCCCGCTTGCCGTTAAAAGAATAGCTTCCTATCGTTTTCATGGCGCAAAAGTAACGATCGAACCTTCTTACGTATCATGATGTCTTACCTTGGCGCCATGGTTTTAGTAACAGGAGGAACGGGCTTGATTGGTGCGCATTTGATTCGTCAACTATTGTTGAACGGCACGGACGTGAGAGCAATTAAAAGAGAGGGAAGCAACACAGCCCAGGTGGCGAAAGTGTTGAATTATTATTCTGATACTGAAGGCCATTTGGCTGAGAAAGTGGAATGGGTTGAGGCGGATGTTTTGGATATTCCTAGGTTGACAAAAGCAATAGATGGCGTAAGTGGCGTGTATCACTGTGCGGCTACAGTTTCATTTGATCCGAGAAAACACGACCACATGATTAAAGTGAACGTGGAGGGAACGGCCAACATTGTCAATCTCTGTTTGGAAAATGGAAACACACCGTTGGCATTCGTTAGTTCCGTTGCTGCCATTGGAAGAACAGGCACGGAAGAGCCAATTCATGAGGAAACAGAGTGGATGCAATCTGCCCACAATACAGCCTATGCTATAAGCAAAAAAGGCGCTGAAATGGAGGTTTGGAGAGGGATGGCTGAAGGTTTGAAAGTCTCGGTGGTAAATCCGTCATTGGTGGTTGGCCCAGGTGTTTGGGGACAAAGCAGTACTGGGATATTTCAAAAAGTTTGGGAGGGCTTGCCATTTTATGCACCAGGAGTGAATGGTTTTGTAGATGTTCGAGACGTGGTGAATATTATGATTAGAATGATGGCTGAAGGCCCTCATGGTGAGCGTTTTGTACTTGCTGCCGAGAATAGGGAATTAGGTGAGGTGACCACGATTATTGCCAAAGAGTTTGGCAAGAAGCCACCGTTTATCACAATTGGACCTTTTTTAGCGGCAGTAGCGTGGCGGTTTGAATGGGTAAAATCGAAGTTCACTGGAGGAGAACCGGTGGTTACAAAGGAGACCGCGGGTACTGCAATCCACAATAATCGATACGATAACTCAAAGGTTAAAAAAGCGCTGAACTATGAGTTCATTCCCATTGACGAATCCATCAAGGAGTGCTGTAAACACTTTCTAAAGGACCATGCTTGATTATTGATCGCCAGCCAATTCGGTGGCCTCAATCTTCATCAATTCCTCTATTACTAGGTCGTAGATTACTTCCAAGTCTTTGCTGTGCGCGGTGTAGTAGGCCATGGAGCTATCGAACTGAGTCTTTTCAACCTCATGTTTTTCGAAGATGGTGTTGTACAGCAACGCATAGTTGGCGCGTCCTGTATCGCCTTGAAAAAACTTTGTGCTATTAGCGCCTTCTATTAGCTGTATGTCAATCAACAATGGCACCATCACGTCCTTAGAAATAATGTTTGCAGGAACCTCTTCTACGTGTTTGCTCCCACTACATGCAACAAGGCCAATCAATATTATTATCGATAGATATTTCATCCTTGAAACGTAACTCGTTGACCCATTTCACCTTCGATAATTTGTCCATTACGATAAGCCAAACGTCCATTAACAAAGGTGTGCGTGACTTTGGATGAAAAGGTGTTTCCTTCAAAAATGCTCCATCCGCATTTGTAAAGGATGTTCTCTTTTGATACCGTCCAAGAATCGTTTTTATCTACCAAAACCAAATCTGCGAAATAGCCTTCTCGGATATAACCGCGCTCATTCAAATTGAAACATTCAGCAGGCGCATGGCACATTTTCTCCACCATTTTCTCGATGGTGATTGAACCATTTTTTACGTGATCCATCATGGCGGGTAGCGCGTGTTGTACCAAAGGCCCACCAGATGGAGCGTTGAAATACTTGTTTTGTTTTTCGTCCCAAGTGTGTGGGGCGTGATCTGTGGCAATAATGTCAATGTTGTCGTTTAGCACAGCATTGAAAACCGCTTGACGGTCCTGCTCGGACTTTACGGCTGGGTTCCATTTAAGCAAAGTGCCTTTTTCATCGTACATCGAATCATTGAACGTAAGATGATGGATACAAGCCTCTGCAGTGATTTTCTTATCCTTTAGTGGAATCGAATTGTCAAACAGCGCAACTTCTTTTTCTGTTGAGATGTGCAAAATATGGAGCCGAGTTCCATGCTTTTTCGCAAGACTGGCAGCCATTGATGAAGAGAGATAACAGGCCTCATCGTTTCTGATGATAGGATGCTCAGAGATTGGAACATCTTCTCCATACTTGGCTTTGGCGGCTTCTGAATTAGCTGTGATTGTTGCCTCATCTTCGCAGTGCGTTGCAATCAGCATCGGGCAAGCAGAAAACAATCCTTCCAAAGTGGTTTCGTTATCTACCAACATATTTCCAGTAGAGGAACCCATAAAAACCTTGATTCCACAAACGCTCTTCGGGTCGGTTTTCAAAACCTCATCCAAATTGTCGTTTGACGCACCCATAAAGAAAGAATAGTTAGCTAACGAGACCTCCGCTGCGCGATTGTATTTCTGCTGCAGAAGTTCTTGAGTAAGCGTGTTTGGAACCGTATTCGGCATTTCCATATATGTGGTGATACCACCAGCCACGGCTGCTCTTGATTCTGTAAAGAGTTCAGCTTTTTGTGTCAATCCCGGCTCACGAAAGTGAACTTGATCATCGACAACACCTGGCAATAGGAACAGCCCTTCAGCATTTATTTCTTCTACTTCGGGAGTGGAGGAAATAGAGTCGGTAATCTTTTCAATTCTGCCGTTTTTGATTAGCACATCCTGCACCTTGGTTGTGCCTTCGTTTACAACAGATGCTTGCTTAATCAGATAATTCGTCATGCTTTAGGGTACTTTTTAAACAGACTTTTCAGTCGCATTTGAAGGACACCGAAAATGGCTTCTTTGAAAATGCCCGAGCTCATTTTGGACGTTCCTGCCGTTCTGTCGGTAAAAATGATTGGAACCTCCTTGATTTTGAATCCATGTTTCCAAGCACGAAACTTCATCTCAATCTGAAACGCGTAGCCAAAAAAGCGCACGTCATCCAGTTGAATTGTTTCCAGCACTCTTCTACGGTAGCACTTGAATCCGGCTGTTGTATCACGAATTGACATACCGGTTACAAACCGAACATAAGCGGATGCGTAGTAGGACATGAGAACACGACCCATTGGCCAGTTGACCACATTTACACCTACGATGTAGCGAGACCCAATTACAAGGTCAGCGGGTTCATTTACAGCTGCGTCATAAAGGTGAATAAGGTCTTTGGGATTATGTGAAAAGTCACAATCCATTTCAAAGATGAACTCATAGTCACGTTCCAAAGCCCACTTGAAGCCTTCGATGTACGCAGTACCAAGCCCCAACTTTCCAGACCGCTCCATTAAATGAATTTGGCCATTTGAATCAGGAATGATTGACTTGACAATATCACCCGTACCGTCTGGTGATCCATCATCAACGATCAACACATGAAAGTCTTTTTCCAGACCCAACATGGTCTGGAGCATCTTTTCGATGTTCTCCATTTCGTTGTAGGTAGGTATGATGACGAGGCTGTCAGACATCTTTTAATCGGAATCGGGCGGCAAAAGTAGTGGAGGATTAATCATCTACCTGAGCGGATAACCTTTTTAAACAAATTACCCCCAGGTAAAGCATAAAGTAACGTAACCAACTTCGATCTATTCTGCGTGTCTGACGGGTATTTTATAAAGAATCGCAAAATCAAAGAAATGAGAGTTAATCGCTTATTGGTTTTCATCAAATGTCTAATCATCAGCTCGTCAAAGCTTTTTTGACGCTGCTTAATAAAAGGGTCAGAAAGCAATGCTCTGATTTTTGGATCTTCTAATTGACTTTCAAATACCGCTATTTGTGGTGAAACAGGGTCCTTTGTTTCTTGAGCTGTGTTTCCTCCATGTACTCGTAAAACTGCCGTGTTCTCGAAGACTAATCGCACTGGGTGGTCAACTGCGATTCGTGCCCAAAGCTCGAGGTCTTCATTGATAAATAGGGAAGGATTGAATTGACATATTTGGAGAATGCTCTGATGAACACAAACGCAATCGGGTGCAAATTCATTGTCGATCACAAACTCCACATCCGATTGAAAGCTTTGCCTTGGCTGGTATTCCACCATTTGCTTTCTATCCTCATCTTGAAAAAACCAGGTTAACCCAGTTGCAAAAAGCCCAGGCTTTGGGTTATCAGCAATTGCTTTTTTGATTGAGGCCAGATGTGGTGGCGTCCAAAAGTCATCGCTATCAAGAAAGCAGATGTATTCGCCTCTAGATTTTTCTATCCCCACGTTTCGGGCAACACATCTTCCTTGGTTTTCTTGTTTCAGGTAAATGATTCTATCGTCCTTTTCAGCGAGGCGGGACACTAATATTTCTGACCCATCTATAGACCCATCGTCAACAATTATGTGCTCATAATTTGAGAATGATTGTGCCTTTACACTTTGAATCATTTCCAAGAGAAACTGTTCCCGATTATAGGTAGGAGTTACAATTGAAAAGAAGGGTGCAGATTTCATTTCTCGTTGAAGATAACCTGCAGCAGGGTTTGCCCAACAGCTTTCAACGTTTTACGATCGATCACATCCATATTGTCATCGTGCGTGTGCCAGTAAGGGCCAAAATTAGAGGGTGTGGCACCGTAGTATTCAATAATGTCCAGCGTTGGAATTCCCGTTAAAAGGTTGACATACACATGATCATCAGTGATTGGATGCGTCTTCTTGTACATAAAATGTCTTCCGTAACCGAGCTGATTCCCTGTATCCCAAACCTTTTTGGTCTGACCGCCTGCATATTGCAACGAGACCTGCTCCATACTGAATGTTGCGCCTTTAGCACCAACCATATCTAGGAGGATTCCGTACATCGCATTGTAGCTTTCGTCATGCAAGTTATTGCCCCAATATTGAGAGCCGAGACAATAAGTATCCCTCTTTTGTGGGTTTGTATCGAAGTCTGGTTGGCCTTGATCTTCTACATCAAAGAGAACGATATCAACACCAATATTTGGTTTTTCAATAGAAAGTTGACGGGCAATTTCAAGAAGTACAGCAACACCACTTCCGCCATCATTTGCCCCATCAATTGGTTTTTCAATATCGGTGTTCCCCTGGTCTGCAAACGGCCGAGTATCCCAATGGGCACAGAGTAAAACTCTTGCTGCGCGATCTGGGTTGTAGCAAGCGATGATGTTTCGAAGAGGTAGTTTAAGCCCATCGTAGCGCTCAACAGTACCCGTTTGAACAACAACGGTAGCACCAAACTGGGTAAATTTTGATTCCAACCAATCGCCACATGCACGATGCTCATCCGTGTCAGGAACTCTTGGCCCAAAATCAACTTGTGACTGAACAAAAGCGTAGGCTGAATCTGCATTGAAATTTGGAGCAGCGGTCATCACCACGCCTTTTTTCTCTTTAGTCTTTGGTGCCTCTGTACAGGAGGAAAACCCCAATATTAAGCTGATGACTAGGAGGGAAGTTAGTCTATTCACCATGTTCCCACTTGGTGCCTTCAGGTGTATCCATAATGCTGATTCCAGCCTTTTTCAGGTCGTCACGAATCTTGTCAGCCGTGCCGAAGTCCTTATTCTTCTTGGCATCAGTTCTCAATTCAAGCACCATTTGCATAACCGCATCCATGCTTTCAGAATTCGAATTGGACTCATCTAGTTGCAAGCCTAATACATCATGGAACAAAGCCTGAAAAGTAGACCGAGCGGATTCGAAAACTTTGGCCGATGGAGAGGCGCTTGCCTTCCCAGATGCCAACGTATTGAAGTAAGCACCCAATTCAAACATGACGGCAATGGCCAAAGCGGTATTCAAATCATCATCCAACGCGCTATATACACGTTTGATCATTTCGGTCAATTTTGCGTCCTCCTCACCATTCGAATTCTTCAATTTGGAAGAATCAATCGATTCAAGAGTGCGCATGGTACGACTCAATTTAGCCAAGCCTTTCTCTGCCGCTTGCAGCGGTTCGTTGCCAAAATCTAATGTGCTGCGGTAGTGTGCCTGCAGCATAAAAAATCGGATTGACATTGGGCCATACGATTGCTCAAGCAGCTCATGATGTCCATCAAAAAACTCGTGCAACATAATAGTGTTGCCTAGGCTCTTGGCCATTTTCTGCCCATTAAGCGTAATCATGTTATTGTGTAGCCAATATTTAACTGCCTCATCTCCTTCTGCTGCTACGCTCTGGGCAATTTCACATTCATGATGAGGAAAAAGTAAATCAAGCCCGCCACCATGAATATCAAAATGATTTCCAAGGTATTTGCTGCTCATCACAGAGCACTCAATGTGCCAGCCCGGAAACCCATCACTCCAAGGTGAAGGCCACCGCATTATATGCTCAGGGCTCGCTTTTTTCCAAAGTGCGAAATCCAACGGGCTGCGTTTTTCCTGCTGCCCTGCCGTTTCTCGTGTGTTGCTCAATAAATCTTCCACCACCCGGCCAGACAGCTTTCCGTAAGGATGACTTTCATTGTACTTAGGAACATCGAAATAGACAGAACCGTTGGATTCATAGGCATAACCATTGTCCAGAATTTTCTGGGTCATGGCAATCTGCTCAATGATGTGACCTGACGCTTGGGGAGAGATGCTTGGTCGGTTACACCCTAGGGCATCCATTTCACGCTGATAGCGAACCATGTAATGCTGAACAACCTCCATCGGCTCAAGCTGATCCAAACGCGCTTTCTTGGCGATTTTGTCTTCACCATGATCAGCGTCATTCTCCAAGTGCCCTACATCTGTGATGTTGCGCACATATCTAACCTTAAAGCCAACGTGCTTTAGGTATCGAAATACAGTGTCAAAAGTTATTGCTGATCGGGCGTGGCCTAAATGGGCATCGCCATATACAGTAGGCCCACAAACGTACATGCCCACATTTGGAGCATGGAGAGGTTCAAACTTTTCCTTTTTTCTAGAAAGTGTATTGTAAACGTGTAGGTCGTGCTCCATAACTGAGGTTTCGACCCACAAAGATAGGTGGTTTACTCAACCTATTCTTCACCAGAACGGGAGCCATCAGCGTAAAGAATGGTCTTTACAACTTGTCCATTCTCATAGATGTATTCTTTTCCTTCAACCATTTTTTTATTCTTGAATTGGCCCTCCTTTGAGACGGTTCCATCAGAATTCATGATTTTATTAAACCCATCTACCAAGTATCCTTTTGTAATCGTTTTAGGCTTTACGATACCGTTGTATTTACGTTCGTTGCCATCAAACTCTTTTCCTTGAATGTGATTTACAGTTTCGGTTGGCTGGATCTTTCCATCATTGAATTGCTTTACAGCTTTAATAGATCCATCAGCATAGTATTCTTTTAACTCTCCGGCTTCTTGGCCATTGGCCCAGTCTCCTAGGTATTTAACCACACCATTTTCGTGAAAGTACAATTGCTGTCCTTCCCTCTTTCCAGAAGAATTATAGCTCCATTCATATTGCATGTTGCCATCTTCATAATAGTATTTGTAGTCACCGATCCATCGGTTCACCTTCCATACACCTTCTTCTTGCAACTGACCGGATCTATAATAGATCTTCGCGTAACCATTAGCCACATTATTAGCGAAGGTTAGTTCGTGCTTCATATTTCCATTTGGATAAAACTTCGTCCAAATGCCAGATTTCTTGTTGTTCACGAACTCTCCTTCTTCAACCAATTGGCTTTCTTCGTACCCTTTGTACTTGCCATTTTCATTGTAAACGATCCAATGACCTTGCTTCTCATTGTTTAAGTCGCGATGATTCAGAGAATCTTTCTGGTGCAATTCGGTACCCTGTGAAATGGCAGACAGCGCCAAAAGCAGGCACATAATCATTGGATAAGATCTTTTGTAAAACATAATTCTGGGTGTTTTTCACGTGCGTTTACTTGTTTTGGTAGGATTAGGTTTCAAAAGATCAAACGAACATAGCCTTGTGAACGACCTATCGATAAACGACATGTAGGTATCGCTTGAATTTGCTATCATCGCAGACAGAATTATTTTAGCACCCTAAGGATTATAAGAAACATGGAGCAGTGGGAAATTGTACCAACGGATCACACGCCATTCGTGCAGTTTGATGGTCTATTGTCAGTATTGACCATTTCAGGTAGGTCTTATCCGGAAGACGGGTTGGATTTTTACGAGCCGATTATGCAGCGCATGGAGGCTAGAAGTACCATGACTAATCCTATCAAGACGCTTCATGTTCGCCTTGAGTACTATAACTCTTCAACGATTAAAGCAATTTCAGTCCTTATTACGCACTTGAAAAAGGCGGAATCAGAGGGTCATAAGACCACAATGATTTGGGAATATGAAGAGGACGATGAGGGCATCAAAGATGACATCGACATGATGAAGGATGCCCACGGTATTGCAATCGAAGAACGGTTTACCGAGTTCTGAAGTTAAGCTTCGTCCAGCGTTTTAGCTAAGTTGGTGAGCATCGTGTCAACCAACTTCTCCATTCCGTATTCGGGTGACCATCCCCAATCTTTCCGTGCAACGGAATCATCAATTGAATTAGGCCATCCTGAAGCTATTTCGTTTCGGCTGTCAATTTCATAATTGCAGGTGAATTCCGGAATTTGCGCTTTAATAGCACTGGCCAGTTCTTCAGGCGTAAAGTCAACTCCCGATACATTGTAGCTAGACCAAATGGTCAATGAATCTGCTGGCGCGTCCATCAGATTCAGAGTTGCATTGATTGCGTCCTCCATGTACATCATAGGCAATCGCTGGTTTTCTCCAAGAAAACAAGTGTACGACCCCGTGTTTATTGCCTGATGAAAAATGTCAACAGCATAATCTGTCGTTCCACCTCCAGGAGCGCTTTTATAACCAATCAATCCAGGATAACGGATGCTTCTTACATCCACTCCATATTTTGCGTGGTAATATTCGCACCATCTTTCTCCAGCCAATTTACTGATGCCGTACACCGTACTTGGTTCGGTGACTGTGAATTGAGGCGTGTTTTCTTTTGGTGTGTTCGGGCCGTATACAGCAATTGAACTTGGCCAAAAAAGTCGTTCTAAAAAACCTTCACGGGCCAACTCAAGCACGTTGAACAATCCATCCATATTCAGCGTCCATGCTGGAGCGACCTTTTGCTCAGCGGTTGCTGATAGAAGAGCTGCAAGAAGATAAACCTCCTTCACATTATATCGGTCAATTAGCACTCGGAGTGCATCACGGTCTAAAACATCCAAAATCTCAAAAGGGCCACTTTCCTTTACCTCGTCTGCCGCATTTTTAATGTCGGAAGCAATTACGTTTTCCGCTCCATGTCGTCTTCTCAACTCCATTACCAACTCGGTTCCTATCTGTCCCGATGCACCTATGACCAACCTTCTACCTTCCATTTTTCAAATGCTTGAATCGCGGATCAAAAATATCGAAATTCAATTCTGTTTTCTGTCTTGATGAACGCAACTTGCAGGAAGTATATTTGAGCCAAATCATTCAACATGAGTCAAGATCGAATTGAGTCTTCAAGAGCACCAGAACCGGTTGGGTTGTACCCACATGCAAGGCGGGTAGGGAATTTGCTTTTCCTATCGGGTGTTGGGCCAAGAGAACGAGGAACCAAAAAAATACCAGGTGTGGAGCTTGACGATAATGGTAACATTACAAGTTACGATATAGAAAAGCAGTGCCATTCGGTCTTCAATAACATCAAAATGATTCTTGAAGATTCCGGTTCGAGCTGGGGTCACCTGATTGACGTGACCGTTTTTCTTACCAATATGAAGGATGATTTTAAAACCTACAATCGGATTTACGCGGAGTACTTCAAAGAGAATCTTCCTTGTCGAACGACAGTTGAAATAAACTGCTTGCCAACACCAATAGCCATCGAGTTAAAGGTGATTGCTACAATAGAATAAGATGATCAGTCTTGCTCGTACTTGGCCATGTACTTGCGATACAGCTTTTTCTGGTGATTGTCCAAATCAACTTTTCTTCCTTGGATAAAAGCGTGAACCACATCGTTGGTTCGCATATCCAATGCATCACCTTTTGATACAAACAAGGTGGCCTGCTTGCCTTTTTCGACTGTTCCACAAATGTCGCCACAACCCATGATGGTTGCAGATTTAGAAGTCAACGCCTTGATAGCTTCTTCGTAAGGAAGGCCGTAAGCCACAGCAGTTCCGGCTGAGAAAGGAAGATTTCGAGCGCCCATTGCTTCCTTGTCTCCTTGGTAGTTGAAGCAGAATTCAATGCCTGCATCAAACAACATTTTTGGTGTTTTGTATGGTTGATCCACATCCGAATCCTCATGATCTGGCATTGAATGAACGCGTTCTAAAATCACGGGTATTTTGTGTTGATTCAAAAAGTCAGTAATCATCCAGCTATCAGCCCCACCAACAATTACTGGGTGATTAATACCAAGACTATTTGCCATAAGAACCGCCTGCGTAATCTCCTTGGCATTATTTACATGAATGTAGAATCGCTTTTCTCCATCAAAAAGTCCACGACAGGATTCCATTTTTAAGTTGACATCTGAATCTGGTTTTTCTGAATAGGCTTTTGCTCTTTGCAGAAACTGCTTCAATTCATCAACCTCCTCATTGTATTTGTCATTGGCTTTGGTTGGCCCTGGCTCAGCCCACCAACCGCTTTTCTTGTTTCTGACAGGCCAATTAAGATGAATACCATCATCCTCCAGAACGGCCGCATCTTCCCAATTCCAACCGTCTAAATGAACAATTGAAGAGGTGCCGCTGATTCGTCCGCTTCGAGGTGTTACTTGGCTCATTAATACACCGTTGCTACGAACGGTAGTTGTGACTTTACTTTCCGTGTTGAAAGCGATAATTGACCGAACATTCGGGTTGAATCCCCCAACTTCGCTGAAATCACGTGTTGCTCTAACGGCCGCAACCTCGAAAATACCAAGAACGTTATTCGGAAGAATGAACCCAGGATAAACCTCCATTCCAGAGATTTCTATAATCTGGCCTGAGTTGTCATTCACTTCATTCGCATCCTTCACAAAAGTGATGACTCCGTCCTTCATGCCAATGGCTGCATTGGCAATGACTTGACCATTGCCAACGTGCAGGTTTCCACCAACAAGAACAACTTGTTCTTTCGGAGTAGCTCCTGGTGTTGGCACTTGTGCCGAACTACTCAAGACCGCAATGAGCAGAAGAAATAAGGGAAATATTCTTAGCATCGATCTCATGGCTCAAGGGTGTCGCAGTGATAATGTTTGTGTTCTTTCTTGCTTGGCTTTTGGGTTTTATCACCCCTCTTTTTAGCTCGAAGCATTTTCTGGGTAATCCGATTCCTTTCAGTTTTGATCCACTCCCTTTTCTTCTTGTCCTCCTCGAGATCGAAGTAGCAAACCCCATCAACAAGGGTTTTTTCAGCCTTGGCATAAATGGAAAGTGGATTGTCTGACCAAAGCACCACATCGGCATCTTTTCCAACCTTAATGGATCCCATTCGCTTATCAAGCTTGAGCATTTTGGCTGGATTCAACGTCACCATTTTCCAGGCATCTTCTTCGCTCATTCCGCCATAT
>JBLFWJ010000075.1:0-15266 GCA_047611425.1 Bacteroidia bacterium
CGTCAAACCGCATTCTTGACGCTTCGCGAAATGCACCTCTCGCCTGTCTTTTCTTATCGGCTTTTAGATAGCAATCAGCCATGTGATAGTATGCCAATTGTGCCATTTCAGTCCGAGTTCGAGTAACTGGTTCGAACATCCGATTGGCATCATCGCAGTTTCCGGCCTGGTAATAACAGTAGCCTAACTGGTAACGCTGTTGATCAGAACCACCTAAATCGGCCAAAGCCAATTCAAGCATCGGTACGGCTTGATCGTATTGCTTTAATTCGTAGTGGCTTTGGCCAACCATTCTAGCCACCTCTCCCCTTTTGGATTCTGCGGCTACCTCAAGCAACTCAGTTCCATATGTGATTACTTCTTCATATTGATCCTGAAGGAAATGAATCTGACAGATGTAATACGGTACGATTGGGCCGAAAAGTTTATCCTTTTCCAAAGAGCGGAATCCTTCCATCGCTTTTTCATGTGCGCCTTCTCGATAGAAAATGTAGGACACATAATACTTGGCAGGTGACTGATATCGATTCTCAGCTTCGGAGATCTGAGACAGATCGTTCTTCGCCAAATCATATTTTTCTTGTAAGAAATACGCATACCCACGCTTGAAGTAGAATTCTTCTAGATCAGATTCAGAAATTTCATGCGGGTCAACCTTTTCCAAATGCTTAATCGCCTTGGAGTATTTCTTTTTTCTGAAATGATACCGACCCAAATTCAAGTCAGCCAAAACCATTTCTGGATGTTCAGGATGATCTGCGACCCATGTTCCTAGTAGCGGCTCACCATCTGCGTTGAATAATTCAACAGCACTTACAGCTTCATAAAGCCGAGCTGTTTCCCACAAAATTGATGTCTTGGATGGAATTTCATCCTTCGCCTTGGCAAACTCATGTTGAGCCAACGTGAATTTTTTCCGGCTAAAAAGCTCTACACCTTTCTTGTAAGACGCGGTAACGTCATTATCGGCTTCCGTTTTCTGAGCCGAGCCGACCATCGGAAAGATGGACTGGCCTGCAGCCAGCATCAAAACAATACCCCATGTTAGAGCGGATTTCCTCTTTCCTTGCATCTTCGCTAAATTATTGGGTGTAGTAGAGGCGGTGGATGTTCTATGTCTTATTTATTAACGCGCTTATGTTGAAATGGGGGTTTGTTCAAATCATAAACAGCCGACCTTGACTGTTTATTACATTTGCCCGTCACTTTATGGAGGAAAACAAAACAGAGTCGCACGTGATTAAAATGGTGGATGTATCAATCCATCATAGAGGAAACCCAATACTGGAGAAGGTTTCCTTCGCAGTAGAACCGGGTGAATTCATTTACCTAATTGGAAAAACTGGCAGCGGTAAGACAAGCTTACTGAGAGCGCTTTACGCGGATCTTGCGATAATAGAAGGGCAAGGAACCGTTGCTGGATTCGATTTAAAATCGATATCTCAGAAGGAAATCCCATTTCTAAGAAGAAAGCTAGGCATCGTTTTTCAGGATTTTCAGTTATTGACGGATAGATCAATTGCTAGCAATCTGCTATTCGTAATGAAAGCCACAGGCTGGACAGATAAAGCCAAAATGGCCGCTCGGGTTGATGAACTATTAACGTTGATTGGAATTCCAGACCAGGGAAATAAAATGCCACACCAACTTTCTGGAGGAGAGCAGCAAAGGGTTTCAGTTGCTCGCGCTTTGGTCAATGAACCAAAGATTATTCTGGCAGATGAGCCAACGGGGAATTTGGATCCTGAAACTTCCGCTGGAATCCTGCAACTGATGATTGACATCAGCAAGAAAGGCACTGCCGTTCTGATGGCTACGCACAACTACAACTTTTTTGAGCAGCACAAATCTCGAACATTGAAATGTGATCGCGGGTATCTTGTAGATACGCTACAGCAAGTTCGACCCGAAGATTTTTGAGGTCTCTTTAATTTCTGGTTTCTCTCCAAAGATCATTTCGTAGAGCCGTTCTGCGTTTGAGGAATTTCCAAAGCCTTGATCTAAGGTTTCTTTTCGGGCCAGTTTATCTGACTCGGTCATTTCAACATCCATCAATTCATTAATCGCAGAAATCATTGAATCGGCCTTACCCTCAATTCTACAAACTTGCTCTAAGCCTGTGTTCTCAATCATAGGAGTGTTTACCAAACAATGACGTCCAGAGTATAGCGCAGCCAACAGTTTCAGCTTCAAACCTGTAGCTTGAAAAGTAGGTAAGACGTTAATCTGAGCATCTCGAATTAGGTCGTGAATTCCTTCCGTATCAAGGTTGGTCATCAATTCAATGTTGCTTTTTAATGCCACCGCATTTTGCAATTCCTTGGATGGCTTCTTTCCGGCTATGATCAATTTGTGATCACATTTCGAAAACACCTTCTCTACCAAATACATGGCTGCTTGGTTGTTTTCCCCAACATCTAGACTACCATGGTAAAGACAGAAATCACCGTTGCCTTGGGCAATTTCAACCTCCTCATGCGGATGAAAAGCAGAAATCTGCTCAACATTCGAGAACTTAGTTTTCAGGTACTCCGTGTCCTTTTTTGAAATAGCAGCGATGCCTGTTGTATGCTTTAGCACATTCTCGAACCGCTCAAGTTTATCTGCCTCTCTTGTGAAATAGATCTGCTTGAAAACGTTGCGTTCAACCGATGCCAGATTCCGATAATAATCGTGTTCAACGTTGTGTGATCTAACAATCTTGACTCGATCTTTTAATCGTTCATGATCTAAATAATAGCACGTATGAAGTCCTTCAAAAAGAATCGGATAGTCGTTACGACAAAGGGCATTTATCAACCGATCAGAATTTCGAGAAGCCACGATGTACGGCTTTCTATGCAACAGATATTGACGTGTCGTTCTTCTTGGATAATACGATACGGATTCGCAAACTTTCAATAAATCATCATCCTTTGAACGACCGTATTCGTAAACATGCAAATGAACTTTCACACCCAATGCATGCAAGGATTTCAACTTAAAGTACACATCAATTACACCACCATAATTTGCTGGTAGCGGAATGTCCATCGCTATGATATTAAGATTTCTATCCATCAATCTCATTGATCATATCGTCCAACACTTTTCGTTCGTTTTCCCATACCAATTCGCTTCCGGCTTTTCTGCAATTCTGAGCGTACTCATCCATTTTCGGCTCATTACTCAGCATTCTTTCAATCTGATCCGCCAACACCTTTGGATCATGGCTTTCTAGTAATTCCCCTACTCCATTTTCCGTTACAACCTTTGCTAATTCGGGCAGGTTAGAAACCAAAACTGGTGTTCCGACTTGGATGTAATCGAACAATTTGTTGGGTAAACTGAACCGATAATTTAAGCTTGTATCCTTATCTAAAGACAGTCCTAGATCAGCACAAGCCGTGTACTTCATCATTTCGTCATATGGCTTTTTTCCGAGGATTTTGACCTTGTCGGCTAGATTCAATTCTGTAACCATTTCTTTCAGTTGATCAATGACATCCCCAGAACCGATAATCAACAAAAGGTGATCATTAAGAAACTGCATGGCCAGAACTGCTTCTTCAGCTCCACGATCAACATTGATTCCTGCTCCTTGTAGTACGATGATCTTCTTGTCAATTGGCAAGTCTAAATCTGTCCGAGAAGTCTTGATGGCATCTGGCTTTTTCATCGGAAGGTTTCTATGAACCTTCATATCCACGCCATACCACTTTTTGTATGTGTCTGCAATGGATCGGTTAACCGTCATCATATTTGACAATCGGGGCATGAGGGTCTTTTCCAACCATTTCCAAACGCCTTGAACTCGCGGCCTAGCTTGGACTTCAGAAACCTCAGAAAACAGTTCGTGGCTGTCGTAAATCAAATCAACGCGCTTCAATTTAGAAACCAAATAGTTTGGAAGCAGGGTGTCGAGATCATTGGAAAAAAGAAGATCCGCCTTTGAAAATAGAAGATGTAGAAACAATCTAAGATTGAAAGAAGCGTAGAATAGTGGCCCCGTTTCAAATGGCAATTTGAAGCGAAACGTTGAATAATCGCGTTCTCCAACTGGTTGGCTATTCGCCAACGTTCTACCTACAAGCTGAACTTGATAGTCGTGATCGGCCAAACAAAGGCAATGCCGGTGTACGCGCTGATCGGTAGTAAGGTCGTTTATAACGGAGACTATGGCCTTCTTCAAAAGGGTGCTAAACTGATGTGACAGCTGGTGCAGGTAGAAGTTTGGCTATAGCGATGGGTTGACGGGTGAGCCACCAAATTAAGGTAATTTCCTTGCAATCAGCAAACCGTCACGTACAGGAAGCAAAAGATTCTCTACCCTTTCATCAGAATGAATCTTCTCTGCATAAGCCTTAAGTGCCTCAGTTTCAGTGTCATTGTGCTTCGTTGGCTCCACAACTTTACCGCTCCAAAGAACATTATCGGCAATTACATATCCACCTGGGCTTACCTTATCTATGACAAGATCAAAGTAGTTTGAGTAGTTTTCTTTATCCGCATCGATGAACACGATATCAAACGGACCGTCAAGTTCATTGACTTTATCAACTGCATTGGCAATATGAAGATGAACTGAATCAGAAAGGCCTGCTTCTCCGAGGTATTTTCGAATCATGTCTTCCAATTCGGCATTCACATCGATGGTGTGAAGCTCGCCTCCCTCCTGAAGACCTTGCGCTAAACAAATGGCAGAATAGCCAGTGTATGTTCCGATTTCCAAAACTCGTTTTGGCCGGATCATTTTGGAAAACATACTCAATACCTGACCCTGCAAATGCCCTGATAGCATTCTAGGTATCATCACTTTAGTATAGGTTTCACGGTTTAAACGGGAAAGCACATCGCTTTCGGCTTGCGTAAAACGCTCGGCATACGCCTCAATTGATTCTGGAAGAAAATCCATGTATCAGAAGTTCCAGGAAAGACCTAAACTAGGTAGGATAGGCAACTGGTTTACGCGTTCGTATTTGATTCTATCAAAGTAGAATACGTTTTCGCGATTGTAAACATTTGTCATACCCACAGCAACATCTAGAGTGTGATTCTTACCAAACGAGAAAGTCTTCTTTATGTTGAGGTCCAATCGATGATAGTAAGGTAAGCGACCAGAATTCAGCTCGCCATATTCAACTCCAAGAGATCCATTTTGGCCAATAACGTCATCGCCAACACTTGAAACTTGCACATTCTCATAGAATCCGCCAGTTGTTGTAAAAGGAAATCCGGAGCCCATATTCCATCGAATACCAACTTCCCAATCCAGATTTTTTCCGAAGGTGTAGGAAGCCATCAAGTTTACATTATGCCTTCTATCGAAGTGAGGAAAATATTCAGTAATCCCATCATATCTCTTTACGTAGCCCAATGAGTATACGGCCCAGAAGTAAAGTCGTTTGTGAGAATACTTGGCAACAAAATCAACACCCAATGCCTCTCCAGTTTCAATAATAAAATCCTTCTTTAGATTGTCGGGAGCCGTTGCATCATCTTCATCAAAAAGCTTGTTTCTATTGACATTAGAAAGCTGATAGAAGTTCTTCCAGTACCCCTCTACATTTATGCTAACCCTCTTCCCTAAATCAATCTCGAAGCCTGCGATATTATGCATCGCTCTTTGCAACGGGTCTGTAATCTCCCTCCCATCAAATTCGCTTGGCAAATTCTCTGGTGCAGTAAGGAAACCATAGAAAAGGTTAACCACATCACGGTCTGAATTCGCACTAATCAAGTTCTGAGAAAAAAGACCAAACGCATACTTGAATCGTAACCACTTAGCAATATTCCATTTCAAACCTAACCTAGGTTCTGGAGATGCTACTGCCAAAGAGGCATAATAGTGTAGTCTGAAGCTTGGTTCTATGATCAGCTTCTCTTTTATGTTCCATTTGAACTTGGCAAACACGCCAAAATCAGTAGTGTTCTGAGCTTCATTAGCACCGATAATCGACCCCAACGAATTTGCAAACGAGTATGATGTCTGAAAACCTTGCAAGAAAACTCCATACTTCAGTTCGTTTTTACCCATATAATAGAGGAAGTTCATTCCAACATTAAAACCTCCGATTTGGCTCTGTCGTGGTGCAATTTCATTCTCAGAAAGGCTGATTTTGTAATCGGAGTAATTAATAAAACCCTCCATAAGAACATTGGACCCTGCAGGAACAACCAAGAAGTTTGTACCAATCCCCCAAGAATTCCATTTGTAGTTTGACACTGAGCGATAGGTTACATCATCATTGTAGCTAAAACCGAACACGTTCACCTTACTTCCATTCTTACTATTGAAGGAAACCTTACCGTAGAAATCAGCATAATTAAACGGAAGGCCACCTGTATCAATGTATGTGTAAAGTGCTTTTGAGGTCTGCTCCAGAAAAGATGCCTTACCCGACAGCAAGAATGAAATGCTACCATTCTTATCATCCCTCAATTTCAAAATTGGACCTTCAAGCAATGCATTAGCACCGAAAGGGCTTACAGATAACTTTCCTGACAATCGTTTCTTATTTCCATCTCTGGTTTTAATGTCCATCACAGATGATATTCTATCACCGAATTCCGCGTTAAACCCACCAGTGTAGATATCTGCTGAACGTATGATGTCTGTGTCAAATACCGAGAATAGACCAATACTATGGAACGGATTGTAGACAATCATTCCATCCAACAAAACCTTGTTTTGAACTGGTGAACCACCACGTATGTAAATCTGTCCACCTTGGTCGCCAGTAAAAATTACTCCAGGCTGAACGGTAAGAACCTGTGCCAAATCCGCCTCTGCACCAATCGTTGGTACTTGCTTCATCTCCTTGGGAGTAATTCTCGCAACAGAAGTTCGAACCTCCGTTGTGGCAGCCATTTTCTCTGCACTAATCTCAACCATGTCAAGCTGAATGCTCGACTTACTTACATAAAGTGCCTTGGTAACCGACCCATTCTCTTTAAGAGTTATGCTAACTGTGGCGGTATCCATGCCGATAAACGTGGATTTAAGCACGTAATCGCCAGCCGGCACTTTGGTTATTTGATAAAACCCATTTAAATCTGTTGACGCTCCGAAAGACGTTCCTTCTAAAAATACATTGGCAAAAAGGAAAGGTTCCCCATTCTCTTTGTCATATACAAACCCCTTAACGGTTCCCGTCTGAGCACTAGCTATTACGACTATGCACAGTAAAAGGAAAATAGCGGATATCAGTCTTTTCACAAGCCTCGTTTTAATGCGCGCAAAAATAGAATTAAATCACCCCTAGAATAGTCAGTTTAAAGTCAACTAAGAAGCCAAGAATACCTAAGAAGTGTTAAACGAAAGTTTCAAAAAGACCAGTCGCCACAAACGATACAGAAGATTATTGGCGAAACAGATTCGTTTTACTTCTCTTAGACACGTGATGATGTCTCAAATTAGGTAACCCGAGTCACATCATCAACTTGATGGTGAGCTCTTTCAATAGCTCACTTGCATCTGAACTCACGTTTCCATAACCTTTCGAATTAAGGTCTGCTGTTCTTATCATGGAGATGGCTCTTTCAGAACTTGCTCTTGGATAATTCTGTGCAGCCAATTTGTATTCTTTCAGGAAAAAAGGGTGCACTCCGCAAGCCCTTGCCAAATCATCTCCACGCTTTCCTTTGCTAAACAACCATTGATAGTTCATCAATTTAGAGAAGTAGCTGAACAGCGAAGGAATAATCATTTGTATTGGATGTTCCTTTTGATCGTGCCCAAATCGAATGGCAATTCTTAGAGCCCTTTCCTTATCTCTTTTGCCCAGCGCATCAAGAAATTCGAACATGTTGTAATCCTTGCTTACACCAATTCGATCCTCCACCATTTGGGCAGTTATCGTACTCTTTTCTGGAATGCCGATGTAGAGCTTTTCTAACTCATTATGGATTCGACCAATGTCATTTCCTAGATGTGCCGCGATAATCCCAGCTGTTCTAGGATCAATATTGTGGCCGTCATTTCGGATGTGGCCGATAATCCAATCAGGTAGTTTCCAATCCTTTGGCTTTTCGGAGTTAAAGACTACCCCATGCTTCTTTGCTTCTGCCAATATGCCTTTACCAGCCTTCTTTCTACCGTCAATCTTCTTGTATTTATGGCAGATAACTAATATGGTAGAAGGCTGTGGATTTTTGAGATAGGCCAACAATTCATTGTCCTTTTCATCACCGTTGGTAAGCCCCTTTAATTTATGGGCTTCGCGAACGATAACTACTTGTCGATCAGACATCATTGGAAACCTCTTTGCCTCCGCAACAATGGTTGACAAATCAGTATCCAGCCCATATAATATGGTTTGATTAAATCCTTGCTGATCCTCGCTTAGCGCGTTTTCAGCAATGAAATGATCAATTTGATCAACATAATACGGCTCTTCTCCATGCAGAAAATAGATAGGATGATAAACACCCGACCGAAGTTCCTTTATGATTGCACCGTATTCCATCAGAACTTCAAATGCTTAACCGTAAGCCCGTCATTGATTAACAGATTCAAAGACTCTACGCCAATTTTAATGTGTCTATCTACAAAATTGGTGGTCACCTTGGTGTCACTTGCTGCGGTTTTCACTCCTTCCGGAACCATTGGTTGGTCACTGACCAATAGCAACGCTCCTGTTGGAATCTCATTAAAAAACCCGGTTACGAAAAGGGTTGCCGTTTCCATATCAATGGCCATGCAACGGGTTTTCTGGAGGTATTCCTTAAACTCCTCATCGTGCTCCCACACCCTACGGTTGGTGGTATAAACAGTACCCGTCCAGTAGTCAAATTCCATATCTCTTATGGTGGTACTCACCGCCTTTTGAAGACTAAATGCTGGCAAGGCTGGCACTTCTGGTAGCATGTAATCGTCCGATGTTCCTTCCCCTCTAACCGCAGCTATTGGGAGAATGAGGTCGCCCAATTCATTCTTCTTTTTCAATCCTCCACACTTACCTAAAAAGAGACACGCCTTAGGGTTGATAGCCCCAAGTAAGTCCATGATAGTGGCCGCATTGGCGCTGCCCATTCCAAAGTTTATCATGGTGATATCTCCGGCCGTGGCCGAACTCATACTTTGAGACGTTCCTTGTACCTCCACATTATTCATGGCGGCAAAGCGCTTTACGTAATCCTTAAAATTGGTTAGTAGAATATATTGACCAAAATCCTCCAACTCAACACCAGTATACCTTGGCAACCAGTTCCTAATAATCTCATCCTTCGATTTCATTTTGCGAATGTAATTGGTTTACAGATCGATGACTTCAAATTACCTACGAACTGATACTTTCGTATCATGCCTAATATGGAAGCATTTGACTTTGAGCCTCGAACTAGAATGGAAGGCGAGGAACGGCAGATCTTCGATCCTGTTAGAAAAGGCTGGTTTGTGCTAACTCCCGAAGAGTTTGTAAGACAGTTTTACATTGCTTTTATGAGCACCGAATTGGGTTACCCAATCTCCAGAATGGGGAGCGAAGTCACGGTTAAAGGAGATGGCCCGACCAAACGTGCCGATTTAATCATCTATAATCGAGCTGGAGAAGCTGTAATGGTTTGTGAATTCAAACGCATGACCGTTCCAATTAACAAGGAAACACTCTTTCAGGCCGCTCGGTACAATCGAGATTTAGGTGCTAAGTATGTTTTTGTGGCAAATGGTAAAGAACAGATGTTGGTCACTCTTGATATTGAAAACGGACAGCACATCTACACAGGTAAACTGGTGACCAAGGAAATGTTGGAGTAATTAGCCACAACCCATTTAATAGTTCCTCGTATTATTGGTGCTATCTTCATTCTTCAAATTCCATCCTATGCGAATTCTATCTATTTTTCTCCTAATCACTTTTAGCCTTTCAACATACGGACAAGTGGTTCCGGGCTTACTCTTCGTAAAAGTGAAGCCAGAACATAAAGTCGAATTTGAAACAAACGGAATAAGCCATGATGCTTTATCTGGATTACCGGTTTCGGATTCATTTCTAAAAATCGAACAACAGCATCCTAATGCCAAGATTCCAAATGGTGAAAAATCTGCTGACGGAAGAGCATTTATCGATTTGACCAGAACTTATCGAATTGAAACGGTACCGGAACTGAATCTGAATGAAGCCATCAGACAACTCTCAGAAACCGACTTATTCGAATTTGTAGAACCTACAACGTATTCTGAAATTCACTACATACCAAATGATCCATGGAGTCAGTATCAGATTCATCTAACTCAGCATAACATTTTGGCGGCATGGGACTCTACCCAAGGGGACACCAATGTTGTAATCGGCATTACTGATACTGCGATTGATCTTCTACACGAAGATTTAGAAGGAAACTTGAAGAGGAATTACGCTGACACCATTGATGGCGTTGACAACGACAACGATGGCTACATCGATAATTTTGAAGGTTGGGATGTTTTTGATGATGACAATGACCTGTACTTCAACGGAGATTTTCACGGCAGCGCAGTTTGCATAGTTTCATCTGCAACGCCCGACAATAACGTTGGTGCAACAGGTAATGGTTTCAATTGCAAATTCCTTCCGGTTAAGATTAGTAACAACAGTGCTAGCCCTAATATCATCACTTCTGACGGGCACCTTGGGATTGAGTATGCCGTGGAGCATGGCGCATCAATCGTAAACTGTTCTTGGGGTACGACTACTTGGAGCCAAGCAGGACAAGATGTGGTTGATTATGCCACTTTAAATTTTGACGCGGTTGTAATTGCTTCGGCTGGAAATGAAGAAGGATACACAGCTTATTATCCGGCTTCTTTTGCCAATGTAATTTCGGTTACTGGAATTGATACTGAAGACTTGTTTGACAATGGCGTTGACGATCCATTTACAAATCACGATTCAATAGACATTGCCGCGCTTGGCCATAGCGTTGTGATTAGCTCTACCAGCGGAGGACCGGGTGTAGATGAAATCTATTGGGGATCTGGAGGAACATCGTTGGCCGCTCCACAAGTTAGCGGTGTTGCTGGATTGATCCGGTCAATGTTTCCATGTTTATCTGCTTTTGAAGTCATGGATCTTTTAATAGAAAGTGCTGATGTAATTGATACGATTCCGGCCAATTCTGCTTATGCAGGAAAAATGGGGAAGAAACTAAATGCGTTGGCTGCAGTTCAGGCGAATCTTTGCACTACAGTCTCGATTCAGGAAGGGTTTGTTGCTGATTTGAAAATCTATCCAAATCCCACTAGTGACAAATTGTTTTGGAACGGTGTTGCTTTCAATGAGAAAACGACTTTGATGGTGATGGATCTTTATGGAAAGAAAGTCATCGAGCAAACCATTACCAATTCATTCGGATCATTAGATGTTTCTAGATTGAGAAATGGTGTTTACGAAGTATCCTTTTCTGGTGGAATGAACGCCAGCCAAAAGCTGGTAATTCAGCATTGAGCGAATCGCTTCTAAAATAATCACCAATCAAAGAATAGGATTAGCGGACTTGCGAAGAATCTCGTCAATCAATTTTCTATCGTTGGATAGTCGAGGAACTTTGTGCTGCCCGCCCAACTTCCCATAGGACCGAAGCCAGTTTTGAAATGTGCCGGCCGCAGCCACTGTCACTTCCGGCATCTGAAGAAGTATGTCCGACTGTCGTTTGGCTTCGTAATCCGAATTGAGGGTTTTAAGTTCTAGATCCAAGACAGCGGCAAATTCATCAAGATTATTTGGATTTTCTGAAAACTCAATCAGCCATTGATGGCCTCCTTTTTCAGATCCAGAATAAAATATTGGAGCCGCGGTATAGTCCACGATTGCTGTATTCATTTTCGAGCAAGTTCTTTTCATTGCAAGCTCCGCATTCTGCACGATCAACTCTTCTCCAAAGGCATTTATAAAGCTGTTTACTCGTCCTGTAATTTGAATTCTAAATGGATCTTTAGAAGTGAATTTGACAGTATCACCAATTAAGTATCTCCAAAGTCCGCTGTTAGTAGAAATAACCAAAGCATAGTTCTTTTCGAGCTCCACTTCGGCCAAGGACACCACTTTTGCGTTGGATGAGTCAACTTCATTAATAGGCACAAACTCATAATAAATACCATAATCCAACATGAGCAAAAGATCTTCGCTATCGGACTGATCCTGAATTCCAAAAAATCCCTCTGACGCATTATACGTTTCCATATAGGTCATTTGATTAGTTCCGATTAACGACCGAAACAATTCCTTATAGGGTTGAAAACTCACGCCTCCGTGAAAGAAGACTTCCAGGTTTGGCCATATTTCCCTCAAGTTTGATTTTTCGGTTTTTTCAAGAATCTTTTTGCACAACACCAATGTCCAACTGGGCACACCAGTGATTGAAGTCACATCAATATTCTTGGTCTGTTCAATCATCAGGTCGATTTTCTCTTCCCATTGACCCATGAGAGCTACTTTTAGATTAGGCGTACGATGATACTCGGCCCATCTAGGTAAATTGCTAGTTAACACAGCAGAAAGGTCACCGTAAAACGAACCCTCATTAAATCGGTTGATACTGTTGCTTCCACCAACTGTCAGGGTTTTTCCTGTAAAGAGTTGAGAATCGGGATGGTTATGGTAATAGATTGAAAGCATATCCATTCCACCATTGAAGTGACAATCCTCCAGAGATGCCTTTGTTACAGGAATAAACTTACTTCGACCTGCACTTGTGCCGCTAGACTTCGCAAACCAAGTAACCTCTCCGGGCCAAATCAAGTTTTTTTCGCCCTTCAGCAATCGATCAACGTATGGCTTTAGTTCCGAGTAATCCTGAATTGAAACCTGTTGCCTAAATTCTCGAAGGTTTTTGATACTGGCAAACCCATGAGCCATACCAAACTCAGTGTTTTTGGCTTTAGAAACCAGCTTGCTCAAACATTCATCTTGAACCTGTACAGGGTACTTCAAGAACAACTCCATTTGGTGAATCCTTTTTTTGATCAACCAAGAAAATATGGAGTTAACGAGCGGCATGCCCAAGAATTACTCGATACGTATAGTATAAGGTAACCTAGCCTGAACACCCTTCATTTCAGAAGCTTCCTTAATATCTTTGAAATATGGATACAATGGACCCAACGTTTCCTTAACCCCAGATTTGGTTTTTTCACCAGTCAATTCGGCAACAATCTCCATTAATTGATCTTTTTGCTCAGGAAGTTCCTTTAATCTGTAATTCTCAAGTCCAGCTTCTTCGGCTGCAATCTCGATTGCGCGCTCAAGCCCACCATACTCATCGATTAGCCCAATATCCATAGCATCCCTTCCAGCCCAAACTCGACCCTGTCCAATGCTATCTACATCAGCTGAAGACATGCCTCTACCCTCTCCTACTTTATCGATAAAGTCGAAATAAATCTCATTAACACTTCCTTGAATAATTTCCCGTTCCTCCACATTAAGCGGACGGTATGGCGAGCCAAGGTTCGCAAACTTGTTGGTCTTAATTGTATCGATGGTGATTCCCAGCTTGTTGTTTAACAGCCCTTTAAAATTCATCAAAACACCAAACACCCCTATCGAACCTGTTATTGTTGTTGGGCTCGCAAGAATTTTAGTAGCGTCACAAGCAATGTAATATCCTCCTGAAGCGGCTACATCACCCATCGATACGATAACTGGTTTTGCTGCTTTAGCCAAACCTACTTCCCTCCAAATAACATCGGAGGCTAAGGCGCTACCCCCGGGTGAATTAACTCGAAGAACAATTGCCTTTACATTCTCATCTTTCCGCGCTTTTCTAATCGCTTTTGAAATAGTTTCTGAACCAATTGTTTCATGGTCTCCTTTCCCGCTTTCAATCCCGCCTGTTGCGTAAACAACTGCTATTCGATCCTTGGAATATGCCTTGTCGCCATCGTCACGGTTTTCAGGTACATTTTTGTATCGCGCAAGCGAAATTGACTCAATATCATCATCCTCTTCAAGTCCCAAACGGGATTTCAACTCGGCCAAAACCTCATCCTTATAAATCAACTTATCAACCAAGTTGTAAGCTAAGCAAGAATCTGCATTTCTAATCAACGCTTCATTCGCATAGCGATTCAATTCATCTGCGGATATTCCTCTTGACTCTCCAATGGCTCCGACTATACTGTTCCAAATAGACCCAACATAAGTCATGATTTGTTCACGGTTAGCTTCACTCATCTTCTCCAACATCAGCGGCTCAACGGCACTTTTGAATTTTCCGTACCGAATGATTTGTGGTTCGACCTCCAACTTCTCCAATAAATTTTTGTAGAACATGATTTCGGCACCAAGACCATTAAAAGCAACCAACCCTTCTGGATTCAACCATATTTCGTCAGAAACAGTTGCCAAGAAATACCCTTTCTGGCTGTATCCTTCCCCGTAGCTTAAGATAAATTTGCCAGATTCTTTGAACTTCAATAAAGCGTTTCTAATCTCTTCTGTAGTTGCTGCTCCAGCACCAACACCATTCATATCTATGTAGATTCCCTTAATCCGATCGTCAGATGCTGCATGATTCAAGCTTTTCAGTATATCGTTCAGTCCCATTTTGTTATCCATTTGGAAACTTCGAGGATTGAAATTTTCCATTGGGTTTTCGTTTCCACGATCAACAACACCAGAAGACAAGTCAATTGTTAGGAGCGTATTGTCCGCCAAATCAACCTTTTTATCACCACCAAGGGAGGCACCAATAATGGCAAACACTATGAGGATTAGAAAGATACCGACAAAAAGGCCGAAGGCACTGGCAAACATAAACTTGAAAAACTGTTTCATAACTGTGAATAACTGTTGGGTTTAAGCCACGAAATTAGGAAAACGAATCGAGCGCAGGCCGCACCACTGCTTATATTTGCACGATGGTTAAAAATCCTTGTTCGGAAGTAATCTTGTTGCTTGGCAGCAATATTGGTGAACGAGATAATTGGTTAGCTGAGGCGTTGGAATCAGTTTCAAATAGGCTAGGAGGGGTAATTCAAAGTTCTGGCATTTATGAAACCGAACCTTGGGGATTCAGTGCTAATCAGTCTTTTTTGAACCAAGCGGTAAAACTTAAAACGTCACTAGGACCACGTTCCATACTTCATGGCATTTGGGAAATTGAACGTGCGCTTGGTCGTGTTAGAAGCGATGGCACATACTCATCTCGTACAATCGATATTGATATTCTAACCTGGGAACACCGAATTTTCTGGACTAAAAAACTTCAAGTACCACACATCCACATACAGAACAGGCGATTTGCGTTGGTGCCCTTAGCAGAATTAGCTGGTGAAGAGATTCACCCAATCCTTTCCAAATCATACA
>JBLFWJ010000076.1:0-15166 GCA_047611425.1 Bacteroidia bacterium
AAAGCCACGAAATACTGTAACAGCACAGCTAATGCCGCTGGTATAGTTACATTTCTTACAGTTATTGTTGCGCTGTTTAATTGGGGGTTGGGATTGATCTTCGGAGCCATTCTTGCCAGAAAAGTGGGCGAACATGCTGCTCGAAATAACATCAGTTTGAACTACCCATTAATTGGGGCAGCGGGGTACTCCGGATTGATGGTTTGGCATGGTGGGATCTCAGGTTCTGCACCCATAAAAGTGGCCGAAGAAGGACACATTAATAAGTTGATGTCGGGCATCATTTCAGATGAAAAATTGGCATTGCTACCAGATCCAGTCTTGTTTTCAGAAACCGTTTTTGGCAGCATGAATCTGGTTACAATCCTTTTGATCGTTACGGTTCTTCCAACCTTTATGTACTTCCTCGGAAAATCAAAATCAACCAAAACGGATCTACCAAAAGTCAGTGCTTCGGAGATTGAAATGGACGTGAAAGCCACTGGAGCAGAACGGTTGGATCGATCCAAAATCTTTGCGTGGTTTTTCGGCTTATTTATGATAGGATATGCTGGTCATATAATATGGTGCACCTACCCGATTAAAGGATTGGCATTCATCAACCCCAATTTCATCAACCTTTTACTTTTCGGGTTATGCATTGCACTGCATGGTAGTTTCAGGAATTTCCTCAACGGAATCGATCAAGCCATTGGTGGTGCTTCTGGAATTTTAATTCAATTCCCCCTTTATTTCGGGATCATGGGAATTATGAATTCTTCTGGGCTGGTTCACATCTTCTCAGATTTTTTCGTTTCAATTTCCAACGAAACCACCTTTCCTGTTTTCACTTTGATAAGTGCCGGAATCGTCAACGTTTTTGTGCCAAGTGGTGGCGGACAATGGGGCGTTCAAGGCCCAATCATTCTTCAAGCTGCAACCGACCTTGGTGTTAGTATTCCCAAATCGATTATGGCTTTAGCTTATGGCGATCAACTTACCAATATGCTACAACCTTTCTGGGCATTGCCATTGCTCGGAATCACGGGGCTTAAAGCCAAGGACATCCTTCCATACACAGTTATGTTGATGATGGTTGGATTTGTCTTATTTGTCACTGTTTTGTTGGCTTTTTAAGAAGAATAATTGGCCCAATTTATTTGAGCGTTAGAAAGCTCTAATTAACCAATCTGCTTACATTCGAGATTGGAATCCAATGCTCAACCTGACTAAATACACTTGCTTTCTTTCAATCCTGATTGGGCTTTTTTCTTGTTCCGAAAACAGGCCTCTTGAAGTCAAGAATGAAGATCAAAATTCAACCACTAAACTTCAAGTACTTACTCCAGCTGAGACAGGCATTACATTCTCGAATAACATTACCGAGGATCCTAGTTTTCACTACTTTATCTACACCTACGCCTATCATGGTGGTGGTGTGGCAGTTGGTGATATTAACGGAGATGACTTGCCAGACATCTACTTCACGGCCAACCAACTTCCCAATAAACTTTACCTGAATAGAGGTGACCTCAAGTTTGAGGACATTTCTGAAACGGCAGGGGTTTCGGGAAGTTCAGGCTGGACAACGGGCGTTTCGATGGCTGATGTGAATGCTGATGGACTTCTGGACATTTACGTTTGCATGAGCGGTATGGATTCAATCCCATCCACGAGAGAAAACCTCCTCTACATTAATAATGGCGACAACACCTTCTCGGAAGAGGCTAAGGAATTCGGTCTGGCCGGAGCTGGTCATACATCGATGGCCTATTTCGCTGATTTGGATCACGACAACGACCTTGACATGTACGAGGTAAATCATCGGGTAGATTGGTCAATGAACACAAAGGTGATAGTTGATCCAAGGTTTGTTCCAGGGCCGTTTGAAACTGACCGATTATACATCAATAATGGGAATGGAAAATTTGAAGACCAAACGAAAGAAGCGGGGATTGAAAACAAGACTTGGGGATTGAGTGCCGTCATTGCAGACATGAACATGGATGGCAAAAACGACATCTATGTTGCCAACGATTTTCTGGAGCCAGACTTCTTATATGTGAATAATGGTGACGGCACTTATGAGGAGAAAAACACCGATGTCACCAACCACATTTCATTCTATGGAATGGGTTCTGATTGGGCTGATTTTAACAATGATGCATTGCCGGACCTGTGTGTATTGGACATGACTCCTGCGGATCATAAAAGGTCGAAACAGAACATGGCATCCATGTTTCCTGAGCAGTTCTATGGCATGGTCGATCTGGGTTGGCATTATCAATACATGACCAACACCTTGCAGTTGAACAATGGCAATGGTTCCTATTCCGAAGTAGCTCATCTTGCTGGGATTGACCGCACAGATTGGAGCTGGGCGCCCCTATTTGTGGACATTGACAATGATGGTTGGAAGGACCTATTTGTGACCAACGGAATTAAAAGGGACGTCACGAACAATGATTTTAAAGTGAAGATTCAAGAGGTGATGAAAGAGAAGGGTTCTTCTCTAGATTTTGAATCTGTGATGAACATGATTCCCCAATTCGTTTCTGAAAACCAAATCTTCCGAAATCAGGGTGATCTGACGTTCGATCAATCGAATGGAGATTGGTCGTATCAGCAGAAAATAATCTCAACTGGCGCAGCTTACGCTGATTTGGACGCTGATGGTGACATGGATTTAATCACCAACAATTTGGATCAATCGGCCAGTATCATTAAGAATACAACTAATGATGATGGTCAGTCCAATTTCCTTCAATTTAAATTGACGGGAGGAATAGAGAACCCTTTTGCCATTGGATCCAAAGTCACGATTGAAACAGATGAGGGCATTCAATATCAAGAATTGTTTCATGGCCGTGGATTTCAATCTTCAGTTGAGCCGATCATTCATTTTGGACTTGGAGGATCAAGAGTCAATTCTGTAAAAATTGAATGGTATGATGGAACAATTACAGAATTGATTAAGCCAAAGATTAATCAGCGAACAGCCATTAACAAAGCTGGCTCGAAGGTGAAACCCGAACGTAATTCTGTAGCCACCATCTTCCGAGATGTAAGTGCAAAAATCGGATTGAATCACCATCATATCGAGAATGAGTTTGACGATTTCAAGAATGAAAGTCTTTTGCCTCATCGTCAATCACAGCAAGGCCCAAGCCTAGCTGTTGGTGACGTAAACGAGGATGGTTTTGAAGACATTTTCGTTGGCGGTTCGGTTGGACAAGATGCTGTCCTTTTCATTCAAAATGAAAGTAAGTTTGAACGTTCGAGTTCTCAACCTTGGATTAAATACCGACAATCAGAAATAATTGGAGCACACTTTTTCGATGCGGATGGAGATTCTGATTTAGACCTGTATTTGGCATGCGGAAGCACGGAATTCCCTGTAGGCCATCCTTCCTATCGCGACCATCTTTATTTAAACGATGGATCTGGAAATTTTCAAGAATCTGAAAACGCGATTCCTCGAAAGGCAATCAGCACTAAAGTGGTCAGATCTGCGGACATTGATTTAGATGGTGACTTAGATCTTTTTGTTGGAGGAAGAAACGTTCCTGACGCATATCCCACATCTCCCGAAAGCACTATTCTAATCAACAACAACGGAACGTTTGAAAACGCTAAATCGGTTTGGACCAGCGACCTTTCTAACATTGGAATGGTCACCGATGCTCAATTTGCAGACTTCGATAATGATGGAAAAACAGATCTGATACTATGCGGAGAATGGATGGCAATTCAATTCTATCGAAACACTGGATCAACATTTGAAAATGTCACCAGCAAGTTTGGTGACCCGAGCTTAAAAGGCTGGTGGTATTCATTAACGGTGGATGACCTAGACAATGATGGAGACCTCGACATCGTTGCTGGAAACCTCGGATTGAACAACAAATTCCATCCATCAAAGGAAAAACCGTTGGAAATCTACATGAGCGATTTTGACGACAATGGAACCAATGACATCGTTCTTGCAAAGCATAGCCAAACGCAGTGTCTGCCTGTTCGAGGGCGTGAGTGTTCCTCCAGTCAAATGCCGGTTCTGAAAGAGAAATTCCCAACCTTTTCGCTCTTTGCAAATGCCGACTTGAATTCGATTTACGGAAAGGAAAAACTTGACAATTCAATTCATCTTCAAGCCACTGAATTCAGAAGTACGATTCTTGTGAATGATGATGGAAAATTCAGTTTTAAGCCATTGCCAAATTCGGTTCAGATTGCCCCGATAAATGGATCGGTCATTATGGATGTAAATGATGATGGCCATAAAGACATGATCATTGCCGGAAATATGTTTGGTGCTGAGGTGGAAACATCTCGCTACGATGCTGGAATTGGCTCCGTTCTTCTTGGCGATGGAAAAATGAACTTTACACCATTGACAGTTTCTGAAAGCGGATTTTATACTCCAAATAACGTTAAGGCGTTAAAAACCATTCAATTACAAGATGGGAAAACTGGGATTATCGTTGGCAACAATGATGCTGGAATTCAAGTGTTTACCCGTTAGACAGAACAGTAATTCCAATCAAGTCAGATCCTTGAATTCGTGTTGAAAAACGAATGTTAAAAAGGCGGCCATTTTCAGACGGGGAAGTACCTTTGCGCAAATCCACAAGGCCGCATGAAATACACTGATAGACCCGATGCCATTCTTCTGCTAAAGGACGGTACCGTTTTTAAAGGAAAGGCAATCGGAGCCATCGGCACCACAACCGGAGAAATCTGCTTTAATACAGGCATGACCGGTTACCAAGAAATCTTCACAGACCCTTCGTACACTGGTCAGATTCTAGTTTCTTCTCATGTTCACATAGGAAACTATGGGGTTTACAAAGAGGACGTTGAATCTGCTGGAATGAAGATTAACGGATTGGTTTGCAAGTATTTTTCAAAGGATCAAAGTCGCCCGATTGCTGACGGAACACTTAACGACTATTTCGTTGATCAAGGAATGGTTGGTATTTCGGATCTTGACACACGAGCAATTGTTCGTCACGTGCGAGAAAATGGCGCAATGAACTGCATCATTTCTTCTGAGAATCTTGATGTTGATTCTTTAAAAGGAGAATTAGACAAAGTTCCTTCCATGGAAGGATTGGAATTGTCTTCATCTGTTACGACAAAAGAACCCTTCACATTTGGTGACCCGGATGCAGAAAAAAGAGTTGCTGTTCTTGACCTTGGAGTTAAGTTGAATATTCTGAGATGTCTTTCTGAGCGAGGATGCTACCTGAAAGTATTCCCAATGTCAGCAACGTTGGAGGAAATGTTGGAATTCAATCCAGATGGATTTATGATGACTAATGGCCCAGGAGACCCAGGCGCCATGCCAAATGTAGTTGACACAGTAAAATCTGTAATCAATACTGGGATTCCAGTTTTCGGAATCTGTCTTGGCCATCAGGTTATCGCCCGAAGTCAGGGAATTTCAACCTACAAAATGCATAATGGTCACCGTGGTATAAACCATCCCGTGATCAGATTGAGTGATAGAAAATGTGAGGTCACTTCACAGAATCACGGTTTCGTTATTTCCGCAGAGGATTGCGAATCCATTGCAAATATCGAAGTAACACATCGGCATTTGAACGATGATACAATTGCTGGAATTCGACTTACGGATAAGCCAGTTTTTTCTGTTCAATATCACCCAGAATCTTCTGCTGGCCCTAACGATAGCCGATACCTTTTTGATCAATTTGTTGAAACCATGAATAAGGTTGAGGCTTGATTTTTTTTTCATGCAACCAATCCTAATTTCCTAATACACTAATAAGCTATTCTCATGTCCCAAATCGCACATATTTCAGCTCGTCAGATTCTTGACTCAAGAGGTAACCCAACCATTGAGGTTGATGTTGTCACAACTAATGGTGTACTCGGAAGAGCCGCTGTTCCATCTGGCGCTTCTACGGGAGAGCACGAAGCCGTTGAGCTTAGAGATGGTGACAAAGGAATGTACCTTGGAAAAGGTGTTCTGAAGGCCGTTCAGAATGTAAACACGGTGATCGCCAAAGAATTGGAAGGTATGTTTGTGAACGATCAAGCATTGATCGATCAGAAAATGCTGGATCTTGATGGATCTAACAACAAGGCAAATCTTGGTGCCAATGCAATTCTTGGAGTTTCATTGGCCGCTGCAAAGGCTGCTTCTGCTGACCTTGAAATCCCATTGTACCGATACATCGGAGGATGCAACGCGAGCATGCTTCCGTTGCCAATGATGAATATTATCAATGGTGGATCTCATGCCGACAACAGCATCGATTTTCAGGAGTTCATGATTGTACCGGCTGGAGCTGACACATTCTCAGAATCATTGAGAATGGGAACCGAAGTTTTCCATCACTTAAAGAAGGTACTTCAAGACATGGGACACAGCACAAATGTGGGAGACGAAGGAGGCTTCGCTCCAAATCTCGGATCCAATGATGAGGCTTGCGAGGTGATTCTAAAGGCAATCGAAAATGCTGGATACCGACCAGGTGAGGATGTCTACCTAGCTATGGACGCGGCCAGTTCTGAATTCTATTTAAAGGATGAAGGAGTTTATCATCTTCACAAATCTTCTGGAGACAAATTGAGCGCTTCCGATATGACAAGCCTTTGGAAGGATTGGGCGAATAAATACCCAATTGTTTCTATTGAGGATGGATTGGATGAGAATGATTGGGATGGCTGGAAACTCTTGACTGATGCTATTGGTGATCAAGTTCAATTAGTTGGAGACGATCTATTTGTAACCAATGTCAGCAAACTTCAGCGGGGAATTGACGAAGGAATTGCCAATTCGATCCTCGTAAAAGTGAATCAGATCGGCTCGCTTACTGAGACAATAAACGCGGTTCAACTCGCACAGCGAAACAAGTACACATCAGTGATGAGCCATCGTTCTGGTGAAACGGAAGATGTGACGATCGCAGATTTGTCGGTCGCACTTGGAACAGGTCAGATTAAGACTGGTTCAGCTTCACGATCTGATCGTATCGCGAAGTACAATCAATTGCTTCGAATTGAAGAGCAATTGGGAAGTGAGGCACAATTCCTTGGGAAAAATATGAAGTACATCGCAATGAGAGGTTGATTCTCTCTTGACTTATTTGAAAACCCTTGGCTCACCAGCCAGGGGTTTTTTATTGCGGTTTAGCCAGTTTATAAACCCGCATTTCTCCGGTATCGAGAATCAACTCTTTCAAGTAGGGTCGGATGGAGGGATTATTCTCAACCTCTAGCGAAGTAGAATAAAAGTACTCGGCCCCTTTATCCACCATTCGATGTAAGTCTGTAGCACTTAGTTCGTCATAACTAAAAGTCCAGCCTTTACGATTTATGGTGTAAAGGAATATTTGAGTGCTCACGTCATTTCCCATTACACAAAGTGCGTTTTTAGGCGAGGCCGCCCTCAGTTCAACCAGATTGGAACGTAGCATTTTTTCGTCCCCCATGTGCCGCCAACGACTGTCTGACCGGAGGTAAGCCGTTATAGGCAAAACCAAAAGCAACCCAGTCGCAAGTAATCTGATTGGTTTTTTTCCAGAAAGCATTTTCTGAAGACCATAACCCACAGCAATAAAAAGAAATGGCAAAAAAGGAAACAGGTAATAATCATGTACGGTAGAAATAATGTTTATCTCATACAAGTAATATGCAATAAAAGCCAAAAGGATTAATAACAGGCTCAAATGCAATTGCGACAGTATCTTCCTTTTAATCCAAAACCTATATATCCCGACCAATAAAAAAGGTAAGGCCGCGTAATTCACGATTAACTCTGGGATTATAGAAATGAGCGTTTGCCAAATAATAAGCAATGCATCCATAACTGTAAAGCCGTTATCAGCTGACACTCCTTGTAAGGGCCCCGCGCCTCCCCATGTTGGAATCACCCATACGTACCAAGCCAAACATGGTAATAAGAGAACAACAAACTGAAGCATCGCCCTAAAGAGGATTCCAAACTGTTTCTGCTGGAGTTGTTGGTAGAGAAATGGGACAGACCCTAAGGAAAACAGGATGTACGGTAACTTAATCAGAGATGCAATCCCTATTAAAAATTGGAACAGAACAAAATATGAGAGCCTGTTTTTCCGATAAGAATGAGCCAATACGGCAAGCCCTATCATTGAAAACATAAGGGCCATATTGTCGGGCAATGGATTTAGAGTGTAGTAGTAAAACAGTGGAGACCAATTGAAGCACCAAGCGACCAAAGCACTTGTTAACTTTGAAAAACCGAACCCCAAGAAGAGGGAAAATATCCCAAAAACGGATAAGAGCCCAAAACACAAAGAGGCCCACCTTGAAGCCGCTACACTTCCACCTGAATCTTCGTATAACCACGAGTATGTCCACTGCATCAGAGGGAATTCCAAACGAATTATTCCATCGGAGTAATGTAAATTGTTCAATTTCGGATTAAGAATATCTCGGCCCTCCGTTGCGAAATTCTCTATTACCGTTTGCGTTTGGGCTTGTCTCCAAAGGTGCACACCTTGCAGGTCTTTATCGAAAACGTTCCAATGTAGAATGGTGCTCAGAAGTGGAATCCCTACTAAAACAAGCCACCAATATTTATTTATGAACTGAGAATTCATTCGGCTAAGAAAGAACAAAACGAGCACTCTATATTTACCGACCATGGGTTATCGTTCGCTAAAGGCTTGTATTGAAGATCTTGAAAAGCATGGACACCTTATCCGAATAACGGAAGAGGTCGATCCAAACTTAGAAATGGCCGCGATTCAGCTACGGGTTCATGACGCAGGTGGCCCTGCTATTTTGTTTGAAAATGTAAAGGGCACAAAATATCGGTGTGTGTCTAATTTGTTTGGAACGATGGAACGATGTCGATTCATGTTTCGTGATTCATTGGAAACAGTCGAACGATTGATTAAAGTCAAGACCGACCCATCATTATTGGCGAAGAATCCATCATGGATTCAGAATCTAATTTATGGAGGCTACAATGCTTTGCCGTCTCAGTCTAAATCGAAGTTTGAAGAAATTCAGATTAGCGACCTTCCATTGATCAAACATTGGCCGGACGATGGTGGCGCTTTTATAACGCTTCCTCAGGTTTATTCTGAAGATCCAGAGAAGAAAGGTTGGCAAGGGTCCAACCTTGGTATGTACCGAATTCAACTCACCGGAAATGATTACAAGCTGAACGAGGAAATTGGTCTTCATTATCAAATTCATCGTGGAATTGGAATTCATCACACCAAGGCCCATCAGAATGGCGAGCCACTAAAAGTGGCAATCTACATTGGCGGACCACCATCACATACTTTCAGTGCAGTTATGCCATTGCCCGAAGGAATTCCCGAAGTAACCTTTGCCGGTGCCTTAGGAGGAAGAAGATGGCGATATGAAAAGCACGATGGATATGTGATTTCAAAAGATGCTGACTTTGTAATTCTCGGAGAAATTTATCCGAACGAAACAAAGCCAGAAGGCCCGTTTGGTGATCATTTGGGATACTACAGTCTTACCCATGATTTCCCGGTAATGCGGGTCAAGAAAGTTCTTGCCAAGAAAAATGCGATTTGGCCATTTACCGTGGTTGGACGACCACCACAGGAAGACACAGGTTTTGGCAATCTAATTCACAAAATTACTGGGCCGGCTGTTCCTGCATCCATTCCTGGCTTGCATGAGGTCAATGCTGTTGATGAAGCTGGTGTTCATCCATTGCTATTTGCGGTAGGGTCAGAACGCTACACACCATACAATAAAGAACAGCGTCCGCAGGAGTTACTTACAATCGCAAATAGCATTCTTGGCTTTGGGCAAATGTCCTTGGCGAAGTATCTATTCATTTCAAATAAGAATGATAACCCCACGGTTTCTGTTAATGAGCCAAAGAAATTCCTTACTCACATTTTGGAGCGGGTTGATTGGAAACGAGACTTACATTTTCAAACCAATACAACATTAGATACGCTTGACTATTCAGGAGATGGACTCAACATGGGCTCAAAAGTGGTAATCGCTGCAAGTGGTGAAAAGAAAAGAGAACTGATTAATTCTCTTCCCAAAGAGCTGAATTTAGACTCGGCTGAGATGGCAATGCCGGGAGTGATTTCTTTAGGATTGGATCAGAACGAAACAATTGAGAGTCTTTCTCAAAAAGTGGAATCGTCAGTTTCTGACTTGTCAGGTTTAATGTTGATGGTGATTTGTGATGACCCAGAAATGGTTGCAGCCAGCATTCGCAACTTTCTATGGATCACTTTTACTCGAAGTAATCCGGCAAATGATATTTATGGCGTTGGCTCATCAGTCCGAAACAAACATTGGGGATGTACCGGGCCACTAATAATAGATGCTCGGATTAAACCGCACCACGCCCCTCCATTAATTCCAGATCCTGAAGTAGAGAAACGGGTTGATCAATTAAGTCAGCCCGGAGCTTCGCTGCATGGTCTAATTTGAAATCATCTCCTTTTCCAACCACCAACTACCCAGATATGCCCTTTGGGTGTGGCTTTCCATCGGCCAGCCACGAATACGTGTCCTCTTCGTTTTTTAACCCAATGCCCTTTTTTCCATACGTATCTGTTCTGGTTCGCATTCCACTTCCAATGCCCATCTACCCATGCATGATTGGGTTTTGAACGGTTTGGTTTAACCACAACAACTTTGGGTTTTGCCGGTCGCACTTTCACCACTATTTGAGACATCGCAATACTTCCAAATCCAAGAATAAACACTAACAATATGGCAGACTTTTTCATGATTTTAAGTTTGCCTTTGAGACTCGGATAATAGCTGAGGGTTTAATCTTCTAAATTGAAACTTTGTACAATTACATGCGTTGTAATGGCAAGAAAAACTTAACGCCTGCATGAAAACGGAACAAAGACAATACGAGGACGGGGCTTGGATGATGACCAAAGACAACTCTCTTGGTCAGGACGCCAACCTTGTAATGGTATTTGGATCGAGGGAACTCATTGGAAACGCAGATCTTTTTAATGAAGTAAAAGGAATGTATCCAAATGCCCATATCTTCAGTGGCACAACAGCTGGTGAGATTTTGGATGATATGGTACATGATGATACTTTGGTCTTAACTGCGGTTCAGTTTGAAAAAACTGAAATCAAAGTTGCCAATATGAACATCAACGATGCTGAGGATAGCTATCAAGCTGGGGTTCAGCTAGCCACACAATTGGCTGGCGATGATCTGTGCCACATCTTCTTGTTGTCGGATGGTTTACACGTAAATGGCAGCGAAATTGTTAAAGGCATTAATTCAGAATTGGCTACAGAGATTGCTTGCACCGGTGGTTTAGCAGGAGATGCAGCAAATTTTGAAAAAACATTGGTTGGAGTTGATGCTCCAGCAGCGGAGCACCAAATTGTTGCTCTGGGATTCTATGGAAAGGATCTTTCAGTTGGTTATGGTTCTGTTGGAGGATGGGATACATTCGGTACCGAGCGATTGGTTACAAAGTCTGAAGGAAATGTCCTTTATGAATTGGACGGACAATCGGCATTGGATCTTTATAAGATGTATTTGGGTGAGAAGGCAAAAGAATTGCCAGGTTCTGCCCTACTCTTCCCATTAGGAATGAAATTCACGGAAGATTCCGATATAGTGGTACGAACAGTATTATCAGTTGATGATGAAGCCAACTCAATGACATTTGCAGGCGATGTACCGGAAGGGTGCTACGTACGTCTGATGAAAGCCAACTTTGACAAATTGATTGAAGGAGCCAATCTTGCTGCAGAACATTCTAAGGATGCCACTGGAGATGGAGATAGTTTGGCCGTGCTCATTAGTTGTGTAGGTCGAAAATTAATCCTCGGTCAAAGAATTGACGAAGAGGTTGAGGCAGTCAAAGATGTCTTGGGTGATTCCACTTCCATTACGGGATTCTACAGTTACGGTGAGATTGCACCTTTGTTGGAAACTGCGAACTGCGAACTGCACAATCAGACCATGACCATTACTACATTTGCTGAGAAGTGAAAAAGCGAAACTAGGTTTGAAGTTCAGGAACAAACTTCTTAACAGACAGATTAAACGAAAATTCAGAGGCTCTTCCATTCCAACGGAAATGGAGGAGTTTCTGCCTATTATCGATGACGCATACGACCATTATGAGGAAACGTATCGTCTTTTAAATCGTGCGCTTGAAATCAGTTCAAAAGAATTGAATGACGCCAAGAGCAAGCTCAACGTCACTTTATCTAATCTAAACGAAATCAATCATGATTTGCTTAGCAGTATTCACTGCGCTAAGTTGATTCAGGAGGCAATTCTTCCAAGCGAAAGTGCAATCAAACAGGTTTTACCCGAGTCTTTCCTTTTTTACCGCCCTAGAGACATCGTAAGTGGCGATTTCTATTGGTTAGAACAAAGCGGGGGTAAGATCCTTATCGCAGCAGTTGATTGTACAGGTCACGGTGTACCGGGTGCTTTCATGTCAATAATTGGAAACAATCAGCTAAACGCCACTGTCAAGGAAGACGAGTTAACCACACCTGGATTAATACTTGACAGATTAAGCCAAGGTGTGAGTGACACATTAAGTCACACAACTGATGAGGAAGCCGGCATTAAAGATGGAATGGACATCGCTCTTGTAAGTATTGATTACGAGAAAATGATTCTTGAATATGCCGGAGCATACAACCCACTCTACATATTTAGGGACGGTAAGCTTTTAGAAACAAAAGGCGACAAATTCCCAATAGGAGTATCAATAGACGACACGCTAAGACTCTTTAAAAATCACGAGTTTGAGCTTCAAAAGGGTGATTGTGTGTATATATTCTCCGATGGTTATCCAGATCAGTTTGGAGGACCAAGAGGAAAAAAGTACAAGTATGAGCAATTCAGACAATTGCTTTTTGGTATGCATACCTTACCTATGGAAGAACAAAAAACCGTAATGGAAAACGACTTCGTTGACTGGATGGGTGAATTGGTTCAGCTAGATGACGTTCTCGTTATTGGAATGCGGCTCTAACATTTAGTTTCAGTTCTATTTGAGATATAGAAGCCATACTCCCACCTGGAGGAAGCCACGGATAAATCTTTAATCGGCCGCCATTCTTAAATTCTTCCTTTAATTCAAACCGGAACACTGCTGTGCCAGTCTCTCCTGATTGAAGTTGCAAATTGAAAGGTCGGCTTTCCCAATGATCCGTTCCATCTTTTAAATGTTGAGAACAAACGAGTTGAAACTGACTTAAATTATCGTCAATAGTAGCTCGGGTTGTCACGGTTACAGAGTTGAACTCAGAGAAATCTTCATTTAAATCAATCTCGAATGTAGGTCCAAACTCGTTACTATCCGTAAACTTGAATTGGAATGCAGTATCATTTACCAGTTCAATGCCTTTGGTATTTGTATTCCAATTGTTTTTGTTCGTCCAATCAATATTGGATAACCAACTATCAGATAGGTCTGTCCCTTTTTGGCAATGAACGAATCCAGAATTGAAGTAATCACCAACTTCTATAACATCTGGAAAGTAATGCTCTACTATCGCTGAAAACTCAGGCTTTTGACCCTTGGTAGACCAAACCACCAGGCAATTCTCCGAAGTTGAATTTTCACACAGACCGTGTAGTTTTTTCAAATCATCTCCTTCGGTCAACGAATAATTATCAAACCGAAGGTCTGGTTGTCCTAATCGTTCCAAATAGTAATTCAAATACAATTCATGGTTCACATCCGCAATCAGGAGTGCGCTTGAATCTTCTGATTTAACCAAAGCGGCCTTTTGGGCTAATTCCTTGAACACCCCGTAGTGTTCTGTCTCATAGAATTTTTGGCTCGCAATTGTATCGAAGATTATAATCGACAAAGCTATCGGGAGGATGAACTTCATAGTGTCTTTTGGCAAATTGACGAATCCAAAAGTGCCAAGAAGCAAAAATGGAAATGCAAACAGGAGTCCCGAATACTGCATTACAGGCTCCACTTGAGTCGAATAAACATACCCAACCAGGAATGTCCCAAAAAACACAGCCAAGCAAAGGCCGACCTTCGAAGCTCTAATTCTTTCTTGTGTCCAGTTACTAATGATACCCGTCACGATTATCAAAATTGAGCATATCAAAATCAACCATGAATTATTCAATGCTTGAAACAGGTATTCAAAAATCCAACTCATTGTTGGAGTAGGCAACCAATCATCTAAACCACCTAAAGCGAGGTGTTGCCTTAAAAAACCCAGGTATGGCATGAATAAAACGAATGCTCCTATCCCTCCAAACATATAGCCTTTCCTATTCTTTGTGCTTGTATAGAAAAGACCAATTCCAGCAAGAATAATGGCCGAAAGAGCACAGAAATAGTGTGTGTATGCACACAATGCTAACCCAATGGCCATTCCAACTTGATCGCCAATTTTGGGTTTATCTCCTTTAAGAATTCGACCTATGAAAAAGGCAGTAAGTAAAAGCACAAACATGCCAAAACCGTAGGGCCGTGCTACTCTACTGAATAACAGCGGATATTCTAACGTTGCCAAAAACAGAGCTGACAATAGCCCAGAAGACTCGTTAAACCAATCACGACCTACCAAGTAAATCAGAGGAATTGAAAGCGTTCCAAGGACTACAAATGGGAGTCTGATTGATGCAGGAGAGTCTCCGAACCAACCCGTCCAGAAATAAAGTAAAGTCTGAACTGCCGGTGGATGAACATCAACACTCATCCCATATTGAAAAACTTCCCAAAAATTGGGAAGATGAAAACGCGTTAGGTAGCTCAGCTCATCATTGCTAAGTGACCAATCTGAAAACGAGTAAAACCTTAAACCTGCACCAACAATGGTGATCAAAATGATCTGCCAATGTTTGGTCAGCCATTTCATCCCTTTTCCAAAGCTCTGGCTTTCACGACTTCGTAAAGCATAATTCCTGTTGCAACAGAAACGTTTAGAGATGCAGTTTTACCAACCATTGGAATTGATAGCTTGACGTCACATAAAGCCAAGATATTGTCAGAGATTCCACTTTCTTCACTTCCCATAATTACTGCCAATGGTCCTTTCAAATCAGCCGCAGCAATGGAATCTTCAGTCTTTTCTGTACAAGCAACAATCCTAAAACCCGACTCTTTCAGGTATTCGAGAGATTGTTTGAGAGATTTCTCACGGCAAACAGAAATGTTGAGCAATGCTCCAGCAGAACTCTTTACCGCTT
>JBLFWJ010000077.1:0-14972 GCA_047611425.1 Bacteroidia bacterium
TTACATTGATTAGACAACGCTAGCGAATCATTTTCGGATATGCCAATTTTCTTCCTCAACCGGCCTGAAAAACCAGCATAAAGCAAGTCGTCACTCATGTCTTGTTGAACAAGATCTCTACACTGACCTGCAACTTGCCTGATGACTCCCGTGGGCGGAATAATCCCAATCTGTCTGCGGTATTCCATCGCCTCAATCAACCCACTAACCTTGTCAGGCCATTGCTTCAATCTTGCCAAATAGTTCTCTGCATCTTTCGCAGAATTGATCTTATGTCCTCGCATCATAAAGCTTGGAAAGGCTAGATGTGCTCCCGAAAATTGGTTCAATGGGTAATCGTAAAACTGAAATTGTTCTCCTTCTACATTGTGTTGTAGAAACCAATGTAAAACATCGTACGACCCCAATTCAGTCCCACTCAAATCATCACGATCGTATTCCTCCAACGTTTTAAGAAGTTGCTTTCCTAGTTCTGTTTGATGTTTTTGATGAGCGGAACTTAGGTCGGATAATTTGGTGCTCTGATCGAAGAATGGAACACCATCAAGAAGGTGGCTTCTGGACAAGGACTCTGGATCCTCCAGAAGCATTTCGTAGTAGGCCCGCTCGAAGAAATGATGAATGCTAAAAGGCTTGAACCAAATCAACTTTACGGTAAGAACAACAGCCACCAAAAAGGAAACGGTTACGCAAATCAATAAGAGTCTTTTGTGAACGGGTTTCATCGACATCAAATAAACGAATTCAGAATAGTGCCCCATCCGATGGACTTGTGTTTTTTTGCAATTGATGATTGCAGAAATAATTACGATTGGAGATGAGATATTAATCGGTCAGATCGTTGACTCAAACTCGGCATGGATAGCCGAAGAATTGAATTTGATCGGTGTAAAGATTGGACGTATAGTCAGCATCAGTGATGATGCCGAGGAGATTAAACATGCGTTGGATAGTGGTTTTGAACGGGCCGATTTATTGATCGTAACTGGAGGATTGGGGCCAACTAAAGATGACATCACCAAAACAACCTTGGCCGATTACTTCAATGATGAGTTGATCCTGAGTGAAGATGTGCTTGCACATGTAACGGCTTTGTTCGCACGATTTGGTCGGGAAATGACTGATTTAAATCGAAGGCAAGCATTGGTTCCGTCCAAGTGCATTCCTTTGAAAAATCCCTTAGGAACTGCACCTGGAATGTGGTTTGATCAAAATGGAAAAGCTGTTGTGAGCTTGCCAGGCGTGCCTTATGAAATGAAAGGTTTGATGGAGCATGAGGTTTCACCTCTTATCCAGCAGAAATATCTTTTGCCGGCCATTGTGCATAAAACGGTATTGACACACGGTATGGGTGAGAGCTGGCTTTCAGAGCAGATTGCAGAATGGGAAGACGCCTTACCAAAACACATTAAACTGGCATATCTCCCTTCACCAGGTAGAGTTCGGCTGAGATTATCGGCAACAGGTGATAATGCCAAAACGCTTTTGACTGAGGTTGAAAGTCAGATTGAAGAACTTAAAAAACTCATACCTCATCTTATATATGGTTATGATGACGATACGATGGAACAAGAGGTGGGCAAACTTCTAAAAGAATTGAATGCCACTCTTTCAACAGCCGAAAGTTGCACAGGAGGCGGTATCGCGGCTTCAATTACTTCAGTTAGTGGATCTTCAGAATATTTTCTTGGATCGACAGTCTCGTACGCTAATCAGGTTAAACAAGAGATTCTTGGAGTGTCCTCAGATATGTTAACGAATCAGGGCGCGGTAAGTGAGGAAGTCGTAAAGCAAATGGCTGAAGGCTCTAGAAAACTGATGCATTCAGATTATGCTGTTTCAACTTCAGGGATTGCAGGGCCAGGTGGTGGTTCAGAAGAAAAGCCTGTAGGTACGGTTTGGATTGGTTTGAGTGGTCCTAATCGAACAATCGCAAAGAAATTCCTTTTTGGGGATGTGCGTAAACGGAACATACAACGAAGCATTGCAACTGCATTAAATATGCTTCGAAAGGAATTATTGAAAGACCTTGAGAATTAGAACATTATCCGTTACATTTGCGGCCTTGAAAAATAAGCCTGTAAAGAATTAAGATATGTCACGAGTTTGTGAGATTACCGGAAAGAAAGTAATGTTTGGGAACAATGTTTCCCACTCAAAGAGAAAGACGAGAAGAACATTTCTTCCAAATCTATTCAAGAAGAAATTCTTCCTACCTACTGAAGACAAGTGGGTAAGCATTAAGGTTAGCGGTCATGGACTTCGAACCATCAACCGTGTTGGTGTGGAAGAAGCTATAAAGCGAGCTAAAGCAAAAGGCTTCTACAAAGCTTAATTGCAACTGAATTGAAATTCAACGCTGTTCTCATACGAGGGCAGCGTTTTTTTGTGCCCTGTTGGGTGAGTGCTGTATTTCATTGGTTCCTTTGCGTGTTTATTTTTTCTTTAGATGAGGCAGAAAATTCAAGTATAGTCATAGCTACGGTTGAATTTTCTAACGAAAAATAAAGGAAAAAGAAGCATGAAAATAGAGAAGCGAACTTCTGAATTACAGCACTAGATTATTGTTTTCTTTGAATCATGATCAACAGATTAATTCTAGGTCTTTTACTTCTATCTGGTTTCAATGCAATTGGCCAAGATTTCACTAGAGCCGATACGTTGCGAGGGAGTCTTTCTGAAATAAGGTCATGCTTCGATGTGACTTTTTATCATTTAGATATTAAGCTAGATATAGAAAACCAATCCCTTTCAGGTTCGAACGAAATTCGGTTTACCGCAACTTCTACATTCGATTCGTTGCAGATTGATCTGTTCGAAAACATGGAAGTTGATTCGATTGCCTTTGAAGGGAAGGCTTTAGAATATAACCGAGAGTTTACGGCCGTTTATGTGAAAATGGGCCGAACAATAATGAAGAGTGAGCAAGCTTATTTTGAAGTCTTCTATCACGGTTCTCCTATCATCGCTAAGAATGCACCTTGGGATGGCGGGTTTGTTTGGAAGAAAGACTTCCAAGGAAATCCGTGGGTTGGGGTTGCTTGCGAAGGTGATGGTGCCAGTTTGTGGTGGCCGAACAAGGATCATTTATCCGATGAGCCGGACAGTATGCGGATCTCGCTTACCGTTCCTGATTCTTTGATGGGCGTATGTAACGGTGATTTGATAAGCGTTGATACGCTTGGCGCTGACCTGAAGTACAATTGGTTGGTTATGTATCCGATCAACAGTTACAACGTGACAATTAACGTTGCTGATTATGTTCATTTTGATGATGTACACATCAATGAAAACGGAGATTCTTTGCGATTGGATTATTACGTTTTACCTGACAATCTAGAAAAGGCAAAAGCCCAGTTCAAACAAGTGAACGAAACGCTGAAATGTTTTGAAACGGCTTTTGGTTCTTACCCATTCTTCAAGGATGGTTATGCACTTGTTGAAACAGCATATCTCGGAATGGAGCATCAAGGTGCCATTGCGTACGGCAATAAATATGAAAAGGGTTATCGAGGCCGATTTACCGGTGATTTGGATTTCGATTACATCATCATTCATGAAACAGGACATGAATGGTGGGGAAATAGTGTAAGCGCGACTGATGTTGCCGACTTGTGGATTCATGAGAGCTTTTGTACTTATTCCGAAGCCGTTTTTGTTGAGTGCAAATACGGATACGATAAAATGTTGGAGTACTTGATTTATCAAAAGGAATTCATCAACAACAATTCTCCTATCCAAGGGCCGATGCATGTAAACAGGCATGGAAATGCAACGGACATGTATTACAAAGGGTCTTGGATGATTCACACGTTAAGAAATGTGTTGGGCGTAGATCATATATTCAAACCACTTTTAAAGGAGTTGGCGCTCAACTTTTTTCATCAAACAGTTAATGCTGATGATGTAATCAATTTCATCAACGGCAAAACTGACGATGACCTGACCGGATTTTTTGAACAATACTTGACGGTAAAGGAGGTGCCAGTATTAGAGTATAGGGTTAAACGTAGAAAGTTTTTTTATCGATGGAGGGCAATCGAAGGATTTAACATGCCTGTAGAGCTTTATATGGGAGAGATAGATCGGTTTCGGATAAATCCTACAAGTGAGTGGGCTTCGATAGAGTTCAAGCCTAAAATGCTTCGCTCATTGAAGTTTAGAACTGATTTATTTCTGTTTGAAGCCGAAAAAGTTGTTGAGTAAATTGAATCTCTTTAGGAAGAAGAAAAGCTTACAAAAAGAATTCACAGATCAATGGTGATAAGTAGGGTGTTCTTCTAAATGAAAAACCGTACATTTGCACTCCCAAAAAATAATGCTGAGTTATGGCAAGGAAAGGAGATAGAATACAGGTGATACTTGAGTGCAAAGAGCACAAGGATTCTGGACAACCAGGAACTTCTAGGTATGTTACTACCAAGAACAAGAAGAACACGCCTGAGCGAGTTGAATTGAAAAAGTATAACCCGATTCTGAAGAAGATGACGGTTCATCGTGAGATAAAATAATCGGTTATGGCTAAGAAAACGGTAGCAACACTGAAGTCCGGAAGCGGCAAAGATTTTACCAAGGTTATCAAAATGGTGAAGAAAGAATCTGGTGGATATAGTTTCCGTCAGGAGGTGGTTCATAATGACCACATCAAGGATTTCTTCTCTAAAGACTGATATCTAAACGTATTTATCATTGGAGCTTCTTTCTGATCGAAGGGAGCTTTTTTGGTATTTAATAATCTCATCATGGGACTGTTCGACATATTCTCTAAAAAGAAAAAAGAAACACTGGACAAGGGGCTTGAAAAAAGCCGCGAAAGCATGTTCAGTAAGATCACCAAAGCGGTTGTTGGTAAATCAACAGTCGATGATGATGTTCTTGACAATCTGGAGGAAATACTGGTATCAGCTGATGTTGGGGTCGACACTACTTTAAAAATCATTGAGCGAATTGAGGCTCGGGTTGCTTCAGACAAGTATGTCGGAACCGATCAGCTGAATAAAATGCTCAAAGAAGAGATTGCCTCTCTTCTTGAAGAAAATAACTCATCAGATCAGGCTGGAGTCGTGATTCCAGATTCACCCCGACCATATGTTATTATGGTTGTAGGTGTAAATGGAGTTGGAAAAACTACCACTATTGGAAAGCTTGCATATCAACTCAAGCAGGCAGGTAAAGAGGTCGTGCTAGGCGCATCGGATACTTTCCGTGCTGCGGCTGTTGATCAATTAATCATCTGGGGAGAACGAGTTGGAGTACCTGTAATCAATCAAGGAATGAATGCTGATCCAGCATCAGTTGCCTTTGACACGTTGAAATCTGCAGTTGCGAAAAATGCCGATGTAGCAATCATTGACACAGCAGGTCGACTTCACAATAAAGTGAACTTAATGAACGAGCTGACTAAGATTCGAAGGGTGATGGATAAGGTTGTTCCAGGTGCACCACATGAGGTTTTATTGGTGTTGGATGGGTCAACAGGTCAGAATGCAATGGAGCAAGCCAAGCAATTCGTAAAGGCCACCGAGGTATCGGCTCTTGCGCTTACAAAGCTTGATGGAACTGCCAAAGGTGGAGTTGTAATTGGAATCTCAGATCAAATGAAGATCCCAGTTAAATATATCGGAGTTGGAGAAGGAATGGAGGACCTACAAGTCTTCGATAGAGTTGAGTTTGTTGATTCATTCTTTAAAGGCTGATGCGCACTAAAACCACCAAAAAAAACAAGATCAACGTGATCACTCTTGGGTGTTCTAAGAACGTGTTTGATTCTGAGGTTCTGATGGGACAGCTTGAGGCCAATGGCGTTGATGCCGTGCATGAGAGCGAAAATGAATCTGAGATTGTTGTTGTAAACACATGCGGATTCATAGACAATGCAAAAGAGGAATCGATTGACACCATTCTTCGATTTGCGCAGGCAAAGGAGGATGGTCGAATAGAGAAGTTGTTTGTGACTGGTTGTTTATCTGAACGTTATAAGCCTGAATTAGAAAAGGACATTCCAAACGTGGATCAATATTTTGGAACACGTGATTTGCCAAGATTACTCAAGGCACTAGGAGCAGATTATAAACAAGAATTGGTAGGTGAGCGATTGCTGACAACGCCAAGTCATTACGCATACTTAAAGATTTCTGAAGGATGTGATCGTCCTTGCTCCTTCTGTGCCATTCCATTAATGCGCGGAAAGCATGTAAGTACTCCGATTGACAAGTTGGTGGATCAGGCAAAAAGCCTTGCTGCCAAAGGAGTGAAGGAGCTTATTATCATTGCACAGGATAGCACGTATTATGGCCTAGACATCTACAAGAAACGTGAACTGGCCAAATTGCTAGAGGAGTTGTCGAAAGTTGAGGGCATTGATTGGATTCGATTGCATTATGCTTTTCCGAATGGATTTCCAGAGGATGTGTTGGATGTAATGCGTGAGAATAAAAAGGTCTGTGCCTACTTAGATATGCCGCTGCAGCATATTTCTACGGATGTTTTGGCTTCAATGAAGAGAGGTACAACTCTAGAGAAAACCAACGGTCTTCTGAATACAATCAGAGAGAAAGTTCCTGGAATTTCTTTGAGAACCACTCTGATTGCAGGATATCCCGGTGAAACGGAAGAACATTTCGAAGAACTCAAAAATTGGGTGAAGGAAATGCGATTTGATCGCTTGGGCATATTTACTTATTCGCATGAAGAGAACACTTCCGCCTTTGATCTTGTTGATGATGTGCCCGAGGACGTAAAGCAGGCACGGGCAGATGAAGTGATGGAAATTCAAATGGGTATTTCGCGTGATTTGAACGAGGCCAAGGTCGGTTCAATCCAAAAGGTACTTGTAGACAGAGTGGAAGGTGAGTATTTCATTGGCCGAACGGAGTACGATTCTCCAGAGGTTGACAATGAAGTGTACATTCATGCACCCGATCAATACTTGTCTAAAGGCGAATTTGTTAACGTGAAGATCACTTCTGCCGAGGACTACGATCTTTATGGAACAGTCGATTAACATCAATCCAACACATCTTTTCCTACGTGAGGTAGGCAAGTTTAGCAAGCTGATCATTGACCTCGAAGAAGGCTCAAACAAATTGTCGCCTTTTGTTGGTCAACCCTGTAGTATTGATGGGTTTAAAAAGAAGATTGCAGAACGTAGGCAATTTCCAATTAATCGAGACTTACTGGTTAAGAGTCTTCAATCTCAATATCAAGGATTCGAGGATCGACATGCAGTTCAGGCCAATATTTTGAGTCTGGCGGATGAAAACACATTCACCGTTACAACAGGCCATCAGCTCAATATTTTTACCGGGCCGCTGTATTTTCATTATAAGATTCTAAGCTCAATTAAGCTTGCAGAGCAATTGTCTGTTCAATTTCCTGAATGCAAGTTTGTTCCGATTTACTGGATGAATTCTGAAGACCACGATTTGGAGGAAATTGGACAGATGAATTTGTTCGGAACGAAATATCGCTGGGAAACAGAACAAACAGGAGCCACTGGCAGAATGTCAACTGCTGGTCTTTCCGAGTTGGCAGATACTTTAGATGAAAAGCTAAGAAGCCCAGATGCAAAGGAGTTATTAGCAAGCATCAAGAATGCTTATGAATCCTCCGATAACCTTACAGATGCCACTCGTTCCTTTATTCATCAACTATACGGTGACCAAGGGTTGGTGATTATTGATAGCGATGATGCCAAACTAAAAGCATCATTTCAATCAATTGTCACGTCAGAATTAGTTGATCAAGTTCTTCAAAAACCAATTCAAGAAACTTCGGATAAGCTGAAAAGTGTGGGTTATAACGCACAGGTAAACCCAAGACTGATTAATTTTTTCTACCTGAATGAGAATGGCCGAAACCTGATTGAATTCGATGGCAATCAGTATTCTGTGAAGAATACGGACATCAGTTTTTCTAAGGATGAAATGCTGGAACAGGTTCGGTCTCATCCCGATTCAATCAGCTACAATGTTGTTTCTAGACCACTTTTTCAAGAGTTTATACTCCCGAATCTTGCATACATCGGTGGCGGTGGAGAATTGGCGTACTGGCTTCAATACAAGGAAATGTTCCAGCAAATGGAAGTCAGTTTCCCTGTTCTTGTGCTTCGTGATTCATTTTTGATGATTGACGCCAAGTCAGCCAAGATCATGGATGAAAACAAAGTTTCTACAAAAGACCTTTTTCAGAATGAGGAGTTGCTCATCAATTCAATCGTACAGAATTCTAATACTGATGAGCTGGACGTATCAAAGGAATTAGATCAATTAAATAGCTTTTATGACCAGCTATCAGCTAAAGCAGAAGCGCTTGATAAAGGCCTTAAAAGTGGAGTAGAAGCAGAGCGAACGAAGCAGACCAAGTTGCTTGAAAATTGGGAGAGCAAGTTTCGTAAATCAATCAAGCAGCAGTCCGAATCCCGTCTTAAGCGAGTGAGAAAGATGCATCAGCAATTATTTCCTAATGAAGGATTGCAGGAACGAAGCATGAATGTTTTGGAGGCAATTGAACGATTTGGACCAGACTTTTTAAAACAGACAAAGGCTCAAGAAGAGCCTTTATCCACCAACAAGTTTGCTGTGGTTAGATTCTGATTTCTCAGATTCGTATTTCTAATTGAATTAGAAAACCTTCGGCATACTGTTGGGCCCACGCCACTTGTAGCAATTTCTTGCTCGTTTTCTTGCACTTGGATTCTTACTGCCGAAAAGGCTTGCTCTTGTAAATTCGATAATGAGGGCAACCTCATGTGTCCCAGCCGTGCTCCCCGCTAATTTGGAAATAGTCATGTCATAGCTATAACCGAGCTGCATCATAAAACGTTTCGCCTTGTCTGCAAAGCGAACACCAATGTTGACCATTATTGCATCGGAATTATCAATTGTGAAAGTCCCTCCGTTTCGATACCATACTCCGACCATAACCGGTGCTTTCATAGCGTAAAGTCCAGCATTCAGAGTACTCAAGTTCTTCTGATGCTCGTACATGATATTAGGGGAGAGGTAAAGCGGGCTTCGACTTTTTTTCTTTCCTACAGGAATCATCATACTAAAATGGCCGACAAATTTCATTGGTAGTGGTTCATTTCTTCCAAGTAAAGATTCGTTAGGCTGAGAAAGGTGATGAGCCGCAAATCCAATCGTATTACTAATTGGTCTCCTTCCACCTTTTGGTTTTATGTTAAATCTTGCAATAAAACCTGCATTGAAATCAGGCATTTCTACGAACAATTTTTCCGGTCTTACCACCGAAGACCCAACAATGTCATTATTGTAGGCATTAATCTGATCAGAAAAAATGAAACTGTCCCAATCTCCGATCTCCTTTCTGAGGTAGTGCGCCCCAATTCCCATATGAATGTCGAAGATACGGGGCAGCACAATTAGACGATACGAGTACATTAACCCATATTGCTGGGTATTAATTTGTCCTTCGCCTTCTTTACTATTTATGGCAATAAAGCCCAATCCACCCGAAATATTGTGGTCAGCCACGTCTATTCCAGCGGAAAAAGTGGAGAAATCACTTGGGACTCCAGTCCACAGATTTTTGTAATTGAAATTGAGCCGCATTCCTTGCTCAGATCCTGCAAACGCTGGGTTTACATAGATTTTATTGGCATAGAATTGCGAAAATGTTGGATCCTGTGCAAACCCCTTCAAACTTCCCAACAACACGACAGCACAGGTCACAAATAGAATTCGTCTCATAAGCAGATGCTTTTTGTCAACAGGGGTGTATACTGAATACAATCAAATTCGTTACAAGGTTGGTAGAAAAGTGTGAGAACATTTCGGAAAGACACATTCTACCGGTGATCTCTCGTAAATTTGACACTCGTGAAAATGAATTTCAAAGCCTTCGTTGTTCTGGTTTTAAGTGTCGCAGGATTCGCTGCATGCACCGAGGAAGCTGATTTAGAAAATCCAATAACGAATATCATATCCCCTGTTTCTGGAGATACTTTATTCGTAGATGATGGACTAAGGCTGATTGCCACAGTAGATGATGATGATGGAGAACTGAATCAGTACAAACTTTCACTTATTGGTAATGATGCGTTAAATGGATTAATCGCTGATTCAGCCATTTCTAGAATATTTGTTGACAATCTCAGTGCAGATGAAATCTATCTAGAACGAGTTTTCGATGTACCTGATTCGTTAATGAATGGTCACTATACGTTAAGTATGAGTGTTTTGGATCAAGCTGGAAACGAATCCTTGGCCGACACATCCGAATTCTTTTTTCAAAATAGGAACGACACGATTCAGCCCTTTTTCATAGATACTGTGATTTTCGATACTATAAGTGAAATACGTGGAGGATTAGGAGTGAACATTGATGTTTTGGATGATCATCTTGTCTATGTGAAACTTACCGTAATCCATGAGGATGGAATCACCGTGCTAGGTGAAATTGAATGGAAAAACATCCATTACTTCTGGGCGCCAATTAACGAGTGGTTTCCGTTTGATGCATCTTGGCCCGAGGGCAATTTTATTATTCATGTGGTGGCTGTGGATCTTCATGGTTATCGGGAACACATAAACACCATTTATTTTGACAAATGAGTTCTGACGATTACCCAACTCCAGAAACCCCCTTAAAAAGAACTTTTGTATTTGACTTCGATAGCACCCTAACAGCCGTAGAGGCATTTGAAGAATTAGCTGAAGTTTCCTTAAAGGGGGATCCCAAAAAAGCTGAGAAAATTGCTCAGATTGGTAAAATCACGGATCAAGGTGTAGATGGTGACATCACCTTTACAGAATCTTTGGAAAAAAGACTTAAGATTCTTGATGCCCACAAAGACCATTTGGATGGTCTCGTTAACAGGCTAAGGAGGAAAATATCGACATCAATTTCTCGGAATAAAGATTTCTTCAAGGAATACTCCGAGGATATCTATGTTCTATCCTGCGGATTCAAGGAGTTTATTGATCCGATTATGGCCAAATATGGTATTCCACCAGAGCGGATTTTCGCGAATACATTCGAATTCAACCGTAGAGGAAGGATTACAGGATTTGATCGAGAAAATAATTTGAGCAAACCTGATGGCAAGATTGACGAAATGCGCAGGCTGGATCTCCCAGGCGAGATTCATATGATTGGAGATGGATTCTCTGATTACCAAACACGTGCGGCTGGTATTGCACATAAGTTTCATGCTTTTACAGAGAATATTGCAAGAGCAAATATTCTGGATAAGGCGGATGTGATTGCTCCCAGCTTTGACGAGATTCTTTATCGTGAGAATCTTCCAATGTCCATTTCCTATCCAAAAAACAGGATCAAAATATTGCTCCTCGAGAACATACATGAAGAAGCTGAACAGCTCCTGAATAAAGAAGGGTATAGCGTAGAGACGGTAGATTCAAGCCTAACTGAAGATGAACTTTGCGAAGCTGTAAAGGGAATTCACATTCTAGGAATTCGTTCTAAAACTCACATCACTCAAAAGGTGGTTGATGCCGCTGATCGGCTTTTAGCCATCGGAGCTTTCTGCATCGGCACCAATCAAATTGAGTTGGATGCATGCATGAAGAAAGGTATCAGCGTATTCAATGCGCCATTTAGCAACACACGAAGTGTGGTAGAAATTATGCTAGGCGAGATGATAATGCTCATGCGAGGTGTGATGGAAAAGAGCATGGCCATGCATCGTGGTGAGTGGAAAAAATCGGCAACGGGAAGCTTTGAGATCCGAGGAAAAAAACTTGGCCTGGTTGGTTATGGAAATATTGGTTCACAAATCAGTGTTCTGGCAGAAGCACTCGGAATGCAAGTTCTTTATTATGATGTGGAGGAAAAGCTTGCCTTAGGAAATGCCAGGAAAGTCAACACTTTAAAAGACCTTTTGAAGCGGTCTGATGTAGTTTCACTACACGTTGATGGCAATCCGACCAATGCAGCTATGATTGGCAAAAAGGAGCTTGGTTGGATGAAGGACGGAGCAATGCTCGTCAATTTAAGTAGAGGAAATGTGGTTGATCTGGAAGCATTGAAAAATGCATTGGAATCCGGAAAAATCAGGTCTGCAGCAATAGATGTATTTCCAGTTGAGCCCAAATCCAATGGCGAGGCAATAGACTGTCCATTGATAGGAATGGAAAATGTGATCCTAACTCCACACATTGGTGGCAGCACCATGGAAGCCCAGAAAAACATTGCCGCTTATGTTCCTGAAGCCTTAGTCAATTATGTAAACACCGGGGATAGTTTCTCAAGTGTCAATTTGCCAAACATTCGTGTGCCACAGATGAAAGGAGCACATCGATTGCTTCATATTCACAATAATATTCCGGGCATTATGGCCAGGATAAACAACATCTTTTCAAGATTCAATATCAATGTGGTTGGTCAACACTTACAGACCAATTCAGAAATAGGATATCTGATAACGGATATCGACAAGGAATACGACGAAGATGTGGTGGGAGAATTAAAGAGAATCGAACACACAATTAAATTGAGAGTGCTTTACTAAGCCAACTCTCTTTTAAGCGCGGCCATTTTAATGGCTGTAATAGCCCCTTCGTCTCCTTTGTTACCATGAACGCCTCCAGCTCTGTCTAGAGCCTGTTGCATTGTGTTTGGCGTAAGTACACCAAAAATCACAGGTACGTTGTACTTGATATTGAGGTTTGTGATTCCGTGTCCTACAGCATCACAGATAAAATCGAAATGCTTGGTTTCTCCTTGGATAACCACGCCAATGCAAATAATAGCGTCAAACTCATTACGCTCGGCCATAAGCTGAGCACCTAAAGTCAATTCGAAACTTCCCGGAACATCTCTACGAACGATGTCTTCATCTGAAGCACCGTATTTCGATAAAGTATTCTTTGCCCCGTTGAACAGTGCCTCGGTTATTTCAGTATTCCATTCTGAGACAACTACGCCAAACCGCATTCCAGCTGCGCTAGGAACGGATTCAGGATTGTGATCGGATAGACTTTTAAGCGAGCTGGCCACAGCTATTATAGCTTGGCTTCAGAGCGAGCAAGATACTTTGCAGCATCGCGACCTTCGCGTGAGTCAGCATAATCCTTCTTAAGCTTACCGTACAAACGAACAGCTCTGTCATAATCACCAACTTCTTCTGCAGCCAAACCAGCTTTGAAAAGAAAGATTGGTGTAGTGAAATCGTTGTCGTCCATGTCAGCAGCAGCTTCATAGCTTGAAAGTGCCTTGTCCATATCTCCGGATCCCGCATAAGCATCGCCCAAAGCGCCTTTAGCTGTTGGCCCAAGTAATCCACTTGGACTGAAATCATTCAGATATTCAATTGCATCTTCGTACTGACCCAATTTTAGATAAGAAACACCAGCATAGTAAGTAGCAAGATTTCCTGCATCAGTGCTACCGTAGTCTTCAATGACATCAAGCATTCCCAAAGCATTTCCATCACCATTTAAAGCAAGGTTGAATGAATCTGTTGAGAAATATTGCTCCGCCTGAAACATCTCAGTACTAGCTGTTTCCTCCATCGGCATTAGGTAATACCTGTTGAAAGCATAAATCAGGGAAACAATAATCACGATTGCGCCAACTACGGTCATAATCATGTTTTGATTGTCGTTTACAAATTCCTCGCTTTTCGAGTAAACCTCTTCAACGTCAACAACTAACTCTTTTTCGTCCTTATCAGCCATAATATGCGTGCAATTTTAGCGGTGCAAAAGTAGAATTTTTTCCATTGCACAAATCGTGTAAAACGCTTGCAAAACTGCTGTGTTTGTAGTTTAGCGATTTAAGTGTGATCCGCTTATTTTGAACAGATAATTGTAAACATGATTCTGAAGAGTCTCAGACTAGTTGATTTTAAGAATATTGAGGAAGCAGAAATGTCCTTTTCCTCAACGTTTAACTGCTTTGTAGGCAATAACGGAGCAGGTAAGACTGCCATCCTAGATGCGATTCATTACTTGTGTCTTTGCAAAGGTTTCTTGCATGGCTACGATAATTTGAACGTTCGCAATGACCAAAATTTATTTGCTGTTGATGGAGTTTTTGGTTTAGGAGAAGAGGATTCAAGGGTTCAATGTGCGTTTAAAGCACAGGGCAAGAAATCCATGCGTTGGAATGGGAAAGAATACAAGCGGTTGATTGATCACGTTGGAAAAATTCCAATTGCCCTGATAACGCCTACCGATGCTGATCTCGTTAACGGAGGAAGCGAAGTGAGAAGGCGTTTCGTTGATAGCGCTATCTCTCAACTTAATCGAAAGTATCTCGAGGAATTGGTTAGGTACAATAAGGTTCTCCAACAAAGGAATGCCTTACTAAAGCAATTCGCATATTCTGGTTCTTTTAGCCTGGATGCCCTTTCGGTATGGGATGTTCAGCTCGCTGAAGCTGGCCAGAATATTTACAATACACGCAAGGAGTTTCTGGAGAAGTTGATTCCACTAACCAATGAAATCTATCAAAAGCTAAGCTCAAACTCAGAGGACATTGGGCTGGAATACCGTTCTCAACTGTCTGTGGGAGCTTTAAGCAATCTGCTAGAATCATCCGTGCATAAGGATAGAGCAGCAAAACACACCACGTCTGGTATTCATAAGGATGACGTCATTCTCACTATTCATGGGCAGCCACTAAAACGGTTTGGTTCTCAAGGTCAACAGAAAAGTGCTTTGATTGCATTGAAGCTTGCTCAATATCAGATGCTGAAATCCGACACGGGCCAAACACCGATTTTATTATTGGATGACATCTTCGACAAATTGGACTCAGATAGGGTAGGGCAGCTGCTAAAAATTGTTGGTCAATCTGGCCAAGTATTCATCACCGATACACATCAAGAAAGAGTGACCGACCTTTTGAAATCAGAGATAGAAATGTGTGTTTTCAAAGTGACTTCTGGGGCAGTTTCTCAAGTGTGATTATTTCCAATTGTACACGAATGCATTGATTTTACATCTGTAACCTTACAGATGTGGATGGGGTTTTATCAAAAATCA
>JBLFWJ010000078.1:0-14788 GCA_047611425.1 Bacteroidia bacterium
AATTGCTAATGCTTTGACCATTCATTTCAATAATCACATCTCCTTCTACTAAACCCATTTCCTTAGCAGTAGAGTTCTTGTAAACCGTGCTGATTTTTGCTCCTTTAACCTCTGCATCACCGCAAGTCGTCATAGATGCAATTCCCAAGAAAGCCTGATCTGGATCGGCAGAAGTATGTTGAAATTTCTTCATTCTTCGATTGATCATATCATCCATTTCTCTCCCTCCAAAACCTTCATTCATCAACATATCTCTGATTTCATAATCCATGAAATCGTCATCATCCATGCCTTTGAAAATCATTTTACGTTTTCCTTGGTGCGGAAAGTCGTGCTTTCTCTTTCCAAGTTCGGCTGTAATTGTTGCCTCCTTTCCATCACGCTCAAAGCCAACTTCAACAGATTCACCTGCATCGATAGAACGGATTTTATCAATCAATTGACTTTCGGAAGTCATTGATTCGCCATTAACGGTTTTGATAATATCTCCTTCCTCAACTCCAGCCAGGTCCGCAGCCGAATCATCGATTACGGAAGTAACTTGTACTCCTTCAGCTTTACCGTCATCTCCATGAACCATGTTTATGTAAACACCTAAAAACCCGCCATTCGAATCTTCATCCCAGGTCCAGTCGTTGTCTCCATTGAACATTTGGATGTCGTAATCACGGTCAAAAGCCCTTTCTCCATCAACCGATTTCCTAACCTTTATTTCTATCTTTTCTCCAGAACCAGTAAGGTCCATATCGTTCAACGCGTCCAATTCTTTCAGGATTGCCTCGATACTTTGAGTATCTCCTTTATCCACCGTACGTTGAATTTTCCTTGTCTCGCCATCTTCAATAATCTCAATGTCGATGGTCATTTGACCAGAGTTATCTTGAGCTAAACTTGAAGGGGAAATGAGCAGTGCAAATGCACATACCAAACTAGATGCAGAAAGGATTTGCTTAAACATGACGTAGCATTTTTTCAGAATGAAACTATGAATTGTCCGGATATGCGTGGTTTGTCAATATCCAAATTCAAAAGTAAGGCATAGCTAAAGCCTGAAATGTGAACGGGTGTTAACGCGTGTTAATGCGCAGTTCTATTCTCAGCACACTAACTCCTCGATATTGATGGGTGAAACCGACCAAAGAATATTGGAATCACTGAATTCCACTTCCTATTGAATGAAGGATTGACTTGGTTGGAAGTGTTCTATGGTTTGAAAAGCCTACTGATTCAGTAACTCATTCTCCGTTCATTCCAGCTCCAACGTTGCTAAATCCGCCATCGTGAAACAAATTCTGCATGGTCACCATTTTGGTGTAGTCTGAGAATAGTGAGATGCAAAAATTAGCACAGTCTTCAGCTGACGCGTTGCCCAACGGACTCCGTGCTGCGGCAGCATTGAAGAAATCATCAAAACCTGCAACACCACTTCCAGCGGTAGTTACGGTGGGAGATTGACTCACCGTATTTACGCGCACCTTTTTGTCATAACCATACCAGTACCCAAAGCTTCGTGCAATGCTCTCAAGCAACGCCTTTGCTTCTGCCATATCGTTATAACCAGGGAAGGTTCTTTGTGCAGCTATGTAGGTTAAAGCAACCACGCTTCCCCATTCATTAATTGCATCCAGCTTTTTAGCCGTTTGAAGTACACGATGAAGCGACATTCCAGAAATGTCTAGTGTCTTATGAAAGAAGTCGTAGTTAAGCTCTGTATAGGCCTTTCCTTTCCGAACGTTAGGACTCATACCTACACTATGAAGTACGAAATCCAATCCTCCGAACTTATCCTTTCCGGCCGTAAACAAGGCCTCCAAATCATCCATATTTGTAACATCAGCAGGGATAACATCTGAGCCAGTCTTTTCAGCTAGTTCATTTATTTGGCCCATTCTCAATGCAACAGGAGCATTTGTTAGAATGAATTCTGCACCCTCGGCTTTGGCTTGCTCGGCAACCTTCCAAGCTATTGAACGCTCGTCAAGAGCTCCGAAAATGATTCCTTTCTTTCCTTCTAAGATTCCCTTTGCCATCTGATAAAGTATTAGGTTTTTGTCGTTAGGCATTGCCATTAATGACAATACTCTACACTGCGAAGTTCAAACAAAAATGGTTTGAAGCAAACTATTAATTGAAACGAAAATTTGTGAATCGAAACCTACTTGGTTACTAATTCCTTGGCATGTGTCCGTGCTGCCTCTGTTGGTGTTTCAGCACTTAGCATTTTTGCGATTTCTTCTACCCTTTCGTCATCGTTAAGCATAGAAATGTGCGTTGCCGTTTTTTCTCCATCACCAGTTTTGTAAACTTTAAAATGGTGATCTCCTTTAGCAGCTATCTGTGGCAAATGTGTAATTGCCAAAACCTGCATATCCTGCCCCAGCTTATTAATCATTTTACCCATACGGTCTGCTACGTCACCAGAAACACCTGTGTCTACCTCATCAAAAACGATGGAAGGCAGCTTAGTCTTACCGGCCATTAACGATTTAAAGGCAAGCATAACTCGTGAAAGCTCACCTCCTGAGGCAACCTTGGATAAGTCTTGAACTGGCTGTCCCTTATTAGCAGAAAAACCAATTTCCAAATGATCCTGTCCAGTTTGACCAGGTCGATCCAAATTAGACAAGCTTAGAATCACTGCAGCATCGGGTAATCCCAAGTCATGCAGTGATTGCATTAACTCCTCTTCTAACTCATGGCTACCTTCTTTTCGAGCAAGGGAAAGCGTTTTGGAAATCTCATCAAGCTCCTCTTTCGATTTTTCAAGGTTAGATTGAAGCATCGTGAGATCCTGTTCGTTACTCGAAAGTGACTCCAACTTTATGTCGAAAACCTCCTTCAATTGAAGAAGCTCAACAGTTGTTTCCTTGTCGTGCTTAACGAGCAGTTTCTGAATCAAATCAACTCGATTCCTCAACTCTTCAACCCGATCCGGATCGTATTCAACATCGGCATATCCTCCACCAAACTCCGCATTCAAATCCTTAAGGTCAATCAACGTTGATTTAAGTCGCCCCAAGTGATCAAGACCCTTTGGCACGTGAGGTGCAATCTTTTCGAAATTAGAAAGGAGCTCTCTTAATTGATCAAGTACACCGGATTCACCATCCATCATTTGGCTGGCCATGGTAAAGGTCTTCTTGATATCCTCGGCATTGTCAAGCATCGATAACTCGTTGCTGATCATTTCCAATTCACCTTCCTTCAAATCGGCAACATTCAATTCATCAAATTGAAACTTGATGTAGTCTTCTTGTTGGCGCAGCTTGCTTTCTACTGACGAAAGCTCCGTGTACCTGGTGTTTAGGTCCTTCCAATCAATGTATGAGTCCCTATACTTATCAATAACTTCCTTTGGAACACAACAGCTATCAACAAACCTCAACCGAAAGGCTTGATCTTTCAGTTGCAAAACCTGATGTTGAGAATGAATGTCAATTAGCATTGAAGCCAGCTCCTTAATCTGATTCAGGTTTACAGGCGTGTCGTTGATAAAAGCACGAGAGCGTCCGTCCGGTGTCAGTTCCCTTCTAAGAACAGATACTTCAAACTTATCCAGATCGTGCTCGTTGAAGAATTCTTCGACATCAAATCCAGTGAGGTCAAAAGTGGCCTCTACGATGCACTTTTTTTCCTTTGAGTTTAGAACAGAACTATCAGCCCTATTTCCTAATACAAGGCCCAAGGCACCAAGTAAAATTGACTTACCCGCACCGGTTTCCCCAGTTATGATTGAAAGCCCTGATTTAAGATCAAGGTCTAAATCCTCAATCAATGCGTAATTTTTAATATAGAGGTGGCGTAACATTTGATCAGTACTATTGGTTATGTGATCCTTCTTCAGTTCCCCCCTGTAATCGTCCTGTATTTTGTAGCATTTCCGGGGTCCATTTCTTGAAGATCCGCGGCTACACGATTCTTTATATCAGGAAATGCTTGCTTGTAAATGTTCACAATCTCATCGGATTTAGCCGAAAAGAAAGTGGTCAACAAATAACTGTTTGGTTGGTCTCTTCTAAGTTTCTTTAAGTCAGCAATGCACGTTGTAATCGATGCTCGAGCTGCATCCATGTCATTATGCATTTTGTCTAAACCTTCGCGATGATACTTGTATATCAAGCCACGAAAAGGTTTGAATCGAGGATTGAGTGTGTTTTCTATCAACCAATATCTATTCTGATTGTCTTCAAATGCTTTCCAACCCTTTTCAGGGGCATTGGAAGAAGAGTTTACGACCTGTAATGCCTTTTGAAAATGTGGTTCCCCACCACTTGGAGCAAATGACTCATAATCATATCCCAAGATGAGATAAGCATAGAATGCCACAATTGATGTGAGGTTGTTTCCAGATTGATTTTCTTGGAATAGCAACGGGTCGTTTTCAAGGTAGTTGAACTCAACCTTATCATCCATCACACTTAGCATAACGCTATTGTAATTGGACTTAAACCCAGGTCGACTTGACTGTACCTGCAATGTTGCCTTAAACCGATCATTCGAAATCTTCTCTACAATATTAAATAGCATAGAGCACTCAATTCGTTCTTCTTCAGAGTAAACGTCATTCGTCCACTTGCGTGAATTGACAAACTCTTGAAGCGATTTTTGAAGAGTCTCAAATATTCGTTTTTCGGTATTTTGAATACTTGGAGCCACCACAGAAATTTGGCACTTCAATTCCTGAGCGCTTGTTGACATCAACAGCATCAGCCCCAAACAGGTTAAGAGTATCCTTTTATTCATTATCAATATGGGCCACAACGCTTTCCAAAATGTTCTGCGCCACAATTTGCTTAGAAGCAAGTTCAAATCTAATGATATTACCATTCCTGAAAATGAGGCTAACTCGGTTTGTATCAACACCGAAACCGGCTCCTTTATCATTCAATGAATTGAGAACGATTAGGTCGGCATTCTTGCGCTTCAACTTGCCTTGAGCGTTAGCAAGTTCGTTATTGGTTTCCAACGCAAAACCAACCAAAAATTGCCTCTCCTCTTTAGTGTTACCCAGTGTTTGAAGAATATCTTCCGTTTTTTCCAATTGCAATGTCAAGATGGATTCTGACTTCTTCATTTTTTGATCAGCCACCGACTTTGGACGGTAATCTGCAACAGCTGCAGCCATGATGGCAATGTCAATAACATTGAAGATGTTAACAGCTTCGTCATACATCTCTTTTGCCGATTCTACTCTAATCAGTTTGATTGACTTTTCCTTTGGAACAAGATGAGTTGGGCCAAGAATGAGTGTGACGTCAGCGCCCATTTTAAAAGCTTCTTCAGCCAAGGCAATCCCCATTTTCCCACTTGATCGGTTCCCAATAAATCGTACAGGATCTATTGCCTCGAAAGTCGGTCCAGCCGTAATGAGAACTTTTTTTCCTTGAAGTGGCTTATCGGCCATGATCAAAGTATGGCCGTTATGATATCCTGTGGCTCAGTCATCCGTCCAAGACCTGTTAATCCACTGGCTAACTCGCCATTTTCCGGCCCGATGATTTTCACACCATCTTCCTTCAGTGTAGATAGGTTCCGTTGTGTCGCAGGATGGGCATACATATCCAGATCCATTGCGGGAGCCACAAACACAGGGCATTTTGCACTTAGAAAAACAGCCAATAGAAGATTATCGCATTGGCCATTCGCCATTTTTGCAATGGTGTTTGCAGTTGCAGGTGCAATAAGCATTAAATCGGCCCATTGACCAAGTTCAACATGATCGTTCCAATTTCCATCCTGATGGATTTTCGTCAGAACCGGATTCTTAGATAGGGTTGAAAGCGTAATGGGACCAACAAATTCTGTGGCGGCTTCGGTCATAATAACCTTAACCTCTTTTCCGGCCTTAACCAACTCTCTAACCAGAAATGCTGATTTGTAAGCAGCTATTCCACCGGAAACTCCAAGTACAATCCTTTGAATCGACATGGCATCAAAAATAAGATCCCGGCTCGAAACGAACCGGGATCTTCAAAATTTTAATAAAAGTATGCTGAGTTTATGCTTCTGGCTTGGCTTCGCTACCTTCTTCTACATCCAAAAGTGGATTACGGTGATAAACCTTTCCTTCTAACATTTCTTGAATAGCCAATGCAGATGGTTTTGGTAACCGCTCGTAAAACTTAGAGATCTCAATCTGCTCACGGTTTTCGAAAATCTCTTCCAAATTATCAGTCGTAGTGGCAAATTCTGCCAACTTCGAATTCAACTCCTCCTTAATTTCAGTACCAATTTGATTGGCTCTTTTACCAAGAATAGCAACCGTTTCAAAGACATTATCTGTCTCTTCCTCTAATAGAGAAAGGTTACGAGTGATCGTGTTGTGCGCTGCGTCTGTGTTCTTATAATCCATGATCAGTTTGCCTTGGCCATTTTTTCTAAGGCCTTATTTGAGGCCGCAAAGATATTGTCTATATCCTTACGGTAGCTGTTTTCAGGGAATTTTTCTGTAAACGCCCTGCATTCTTCCAATGCCTTATGATATCTATCTTCTTTCTTTTTCTCAATACTGTTCTCGGCTAATAGAAACGCAGACCGAACAACCATGTACGACATTTCCTCGGCATATCGAGTTTCAGGGTAGTCGTTCAAAACGTTACGCAATGCCGTTGTCGAAGCCTTGTAATCCTCCATATTGAAGTACAACTTGGCCATGTTGTAGTCCTTGGTTTCTAATTTGTATCGAAGTCGATCCATTAAGTCGTTACACTCAGAAACCTTTTCACTTTTAGGATACTTGTTAATGAAAAGCTGAATTTCTTGAATCGCATTGTACGTACTTTCTTGATCCAAACTTGGATCAGAAGAATCCAAGAAATAGCACTTAGCCCCCATAAACATGGCCTCTTCAGCATGTTCACTGCGACCAAAAGTCTTGGCAAAATTTCCAAAATGGAAGCTCGCTAATAGAAAATCTCCCAACGCATATTGGCAATACGCATAGTAATAGTAAACGCTCTCACCTTTCGATGTACCACGATAAACGGTCATTAATTCCTCCAATAATGGAAAAGCCTTCTGAAACTTTCCAGCATCATAATAGACCTTGGCCATTTCAAATTTCTTCTCGTAATCGGTGCTTTTAAGAATCTTCTGATACTTGCTACACCCCTGAAACATCAGGAGAAGTATGATCAATATTGGCGTTGCTTTTACGCTTTTTAACATGGCGCGAAAATACATAAGATGCCAACCCATACGGAATGTGTTGACGAATATTGTGATTAACCCTTATTGCTTTGGAATAACGACCCTAAGCAATAGCTTTGTGGCAACCAAAAACAACCCGAAATCTTGGACATTTTTGAGAGAATTAGAGACAATCGCGGCCCGCTTGGAGAGCATGCCGATAAGGCACATGGATACTTTACATTTCCAAAGCTTGAAGGCGAGATAAGCAACAAAATGGTGTTTAATGGCCGAGAGCGTTTGATCTGGTCATTGAACAATTATTTAGGCTTAGCCAACCATCCTGAAGTAAGAAAGGCGGATGCAGATGCTGCCGCAGCGTGGGGTCTCGCTTATCCGATGGGTGCACGGATGATGAGCGGTCAAACTTCGGAGCACGAAAAGCTGGAAAAATCACTTGCTGATTTTGAAAGCAAGGAGGATTCGATCCTGTTGAATTTTGGTTACCAAGGAATGGTAAGTGCCATTGATGCGTTAGTTACTAGAAAAGACGTAATTGTTTATGATGCTGAGTCACACGCCTGTATTCTGGATGGCGTAAGACTCCATATGGGAAAGCGATTTGTATTTCCTCACAACAACATTTCTAACCTGCGAAAGCAATTGAGCAGGGCAAAAAAGATCACGGATGAAACCGGTGGAGGAATTCTTGTAATCTCCGAAGGTGTATTCGGAATGTCTGGTGATCAAGGAAAATTGAAAGAGATTTCGGCTCTTAAGAAGGAAATTCCTTTCAGATTGTTTGTTGATGACGCGCACGGGTTTGGAGTACTTGGAGAAACTGGTGCAGGAGCTGGAGAGGAGCAGGACGTTCAGGATGAGATCGATGTTTACTTCGGAACATTTGCAAAGTCAATGGCAAGCATTGGCGCATTTATCGCCAGTACGGCTAATGTGGTAGAGTTTCTGCGATACAACATGCGTTCGCAAATCTTTGCCAAGTCATTGCCAATGCCGTTGGTAATTGGTGCTCAGAAGCGACTAGAAATGCTTCGTACTCAACCAGAGCACAAAGAAAATCTTTGGAAGATTACCAATGCATTGCAAGGAGGTTTGAAAGCCGCAGGCTTTGAAATTGGCAACACGCAAAGCTGCGTGACTCCAGTTTATTTAAATGGAACAATTCCGGAAGCAACTGGATTGATTCTAGATCTTCGTGAGAATTATGACATTTTCTGCTCCATGGTGGTTTACCCAGTTGTACCGCGTGGCATCATTCTATTGAGATTAATTCCAACAGCCATGCACACCTTGGAAGACGTTGAGTACACCATCGAAACTTTTAAGAAAATATCCGGTGACCTAAAGGCCGGTAAATACAAAGCTGATGAGATCACTACATCCCTCTGAACCAGAAAACGAAAGCACAATGCGAATTCTTTTGCCAACCGATACTTCGGCATTGGCATTGGAGGCAGCCGTTTATGCGGTCAAATTGTCCAAAAAGATAAACGCTGAGTTTATCTTATTTCATTCTGACCCCACTCCTCGCCCATCGTATTCCTTCGTGAATAAGTTGGATGATTTAATTGAATCTGAAGCCATTGCTGCTTTGGATAAGTGTGTAGAGCAAATCAAGGAGGAATCAGGTGTAGATGTAAAAATCAAAACTGCTTTCCGTTTCGGTGATCCAATTTTTGCCATCAATTTATACGCAAAGGAAGAAGAGGTTGACCTAATTATTATGGGAACAAAAGGTGAAACTGTAATTAAGAATCGCTTATTCGGAAGTGTGGCAAGCGGGCTTTTGGAGAGCACCGTAGTTCCTACGCTTTTCTACCCAATTAACACGGATGCTGGATTTCCTATGTCTATTGCCTTCCCGACTGATCTCACAAACATTGACGAAGAGATTGAAGAGCTGATTGCATTTGCACAGTTCTTCGATGCACGAATTGATGTAATTCACATTTACCCTGATATGGTGGATGAAAGTTCTTTTGACGAGGAACGAACGAGACTGCAATTAATCGCAAACACCAGCTACCCTCACATCACATTTTCTGCAGTGAAGAACAGCGACATCATTTCTGGTATTCATGAATATGTTCAGTCCGATAATCCAGATATGATCTGCATGTTCACGTACAAGTCTGGCATTTTGGAACATCTTTTCCAAACAAGTTATACAACTGAAATGACCTTCCAGAGTACGAAGCCACTTTTGATTTTAAGAAAGCCTTCTTTCTAATTACCAACCGATTATTGGCTCTTGATTCACAACGAATCGAAGAGCCTTTGGCTTAACTGAAATCTTGACGGGCGTGTGTCCGATTAGCTCACCATCCGTCTCAATAAGGTCTGGATAATCGCTATGATCACAGGTGAATTCTTTACACTGAGTAAAGGAGACTTTCGGGTTTTTAGCGAACGAGCCATCCTTCATTCCTGGCAGTTCTTGAATCGCTTCTAGTATTCCCATTTCTTCTACTGATGTCACATCCAAAAGCCCGTCAGACGGGTCGGCATTAAAACATGGACGCATACCATCGCCATTGTATTGATTAATTCCAATGGAAATATTTAAGCATCTGATTTTCTGTACGTTATCATCCATATTTAGCTCAAGTTCTTGCGCCTTGAAATTGAATATTTCCTTCAGAATTACAATCTTGTATAGCAGCTTTTTCAGAAACCTCCAATTGGAAGCTCGGGCCAGATCCACCTTCTTAACCACAAGTCCATCATAAGCCATTCCAGCAATATTGACGAAGAAATGAGTGATGGGTTCGGTTCCATTATATGCGTCAACGACTCCAACATCATGGGAATAAATCTTCCCGCGTTTAATCATCTCAACCCATTCATCAGTATTTGAAGGATTAGAAAAAGTCTTACCCCAATCATTTCCAGTTCCAGCAGGGTAATGAGCCAACAGGATTTCACTTGGATTAACTTGAGATTGTCTCATTACAGCATTGATCATTGCATTCAGGGTTCCATCTCCCCCATAGGAAATAAACTTTCTTTTTCCAGCCTTAAGAGCCAAGTCAAGTAACTCAGATAGATTGCCTGGATACTGCGATTCATCAAATGTAAATTGAAGCCCAAGCGATTGCAATTGCTTGGACACTCCGCTCCACGAAGATTTTCCCTTTCCACTTCCGGAGCTAGGATTAAGAATGATGTGCCAATCGTTTAGCATGGTTGAGTGACGACAAAATAGCAGATCGATATCAGGAAGGCCAAGTTTTGATAATTGCTAATGAACAAATAGCATCTTTAGCCGTTCAAGATTCCGTACAATCCAAACTAATTATGGCTGATTCCCGTTGGGCAAAGCATCTTTTGACAATTGTCGGGGTTTATTACCTGCTTTCTGGGTTATTCAACTCCATCTTTCCGAAGGTGGCATTTAAAGTGGCCAACATGGATGTGCCTTCGCATCTTTTCGTTTGGCAGCATGTCAGTATCCTCTTTGCCGTGCTTGGATTTGGCTTTCTCATTGCCGCTTCCAATCCTACTCGTTACTGGCCTATCATTTTAATGGGCATCCTAAAAATGGGATTCGGTATTGGCGGATTTACCTTGCTTCTAGTTAATGGTTACATTAGTATGGCCGCTGGTCTTCATGTGCTTCTCGCAGATGGCATTTGGTTTATACCCATGATTGCGGTTCTCAGGTGGACGTTTAAACAGAATATGCTTGTCGAAGAAAGCTTGAATTATCTGGTGATGGATGAAGACCCCGTTGCATTGTCAGGAGTCATCGACCAAAATGGACTTCCAATACAATCAAAAGATTCAGATCAACCTGTCTTGTTTATTTTTCTTCGGCACTTTGGATGTGTTTTCTGCAAGGAGACTTTAAGCGTTCTTAAAAGAGAACACAAATTGATTGAAAAGCTTGGAACCAAGCTCGTTATCGTTCATATGTCTGATGAAAGCGAAGCAGCGAAGACCCTTACTAAATATGGCCTTGAAAATCTAAGTCGAGTAAGCGATTCGCAATTCGAATTATACAAACAGTTTGGTTTAGAGAAAGGTGAAATGGGGCAACTAATCAACCTAAAAGGCATTCTGAGAATGGTTGACCTTTTCTTGTTTAAAGGAATCAGTCAAAGCAAAAGCAAAGGTGACCCTCATCAAATGCCAGGTGCGTTCTTAGTTCAAAACGGATTGATTATAAATGCATTCAAACACGAGACTGCCTCTGATAATCCGGATTATATCAGGCTCGCAGCTGTACCCGAATTCTAAGAAACCCCTAAGTCGATTGGTTTGAAATCGGAACGCTTTCCTAATTCAACCACTTCCAAATCAGTGATTTTTCCATCTCCAACTGTAAACCTTAGTACGGTTTTCACTTGGTGAAATCCATGAACGCCAGCTGCACCTGGGTTCATATGAAGCAGTTTGTTGCTCTTGTCAAACTGGACTTTCAAAATGTGCGAATGCCCGCAAATAAAAAGCTTGGGACGATGTAGTCGAATTAATTCTCGTGCTTCAGGAATGTATCTTCCAGGATAACCAGCAATGTGAGTCATAACCACTTTCACCCCTTCTACTTCAAAGACCTCATCCTTCTTAAAGTGTGAACGATGAACGTGCCCATCGATGTTCCCCCAAACAGCACGAAGCGGTTTCCAATTTGCCAAGTGGTCAGTTACCGCGATGTTCCCAATATCGCCAGCATGCCAAATCTCATCGCATTCAGACAAGTGTTTAATCACCCCTTTATCAAGGTAACTGTGGGTATCCGAAAGCAATCCTATCCTTTTCATCATCTCTGCGGTTGCAAGATTAAGTAATGGATTCTATTTGTTTGGCACTGTCTGTGCAAAGAGGAGAATCAAAGGATGAAAATCATCCGATTGTTGAACCTTAAAAACCCAACGTCATGAAAAATATCAGCTTAACACTATTGGTGCTTGCATCGTTTGGCTTCACTGCCTCTGCACACCACTACCCAGTTGTAAATGGCTATGGAAATTCCTTTGTCTTTAATGAGGATGGAATTACATTTTCAGTTTACCCAGATGGAGAATTCGATTTCTATATCGAACCTGTAATCAACTCGGTTTGCGTTAATACTCCAGTTGGTGGGTTTTCATTCAACAGTGGATACGATTACTCCCCATACCTGCAATACGATGATTACGGAGCTGTGATTCAAGTGGAGAACGTTCCAGTTTACTACGACTACTATGGTCGTGTTTCACAAATTGGAGATGTAGCTGTCAACTACAGAAACAGAAGAGTATGTCAGGTTGGAGGATTGTACGCATACTACAACAGTTATGGGCATTTCACACACCATTCTGGATTCATAAACATGTGGAATCCATACTACGTGCACCAGTCACACTACTCATACTTTGCACGACCAGTAGTTAACCTATGCTTGGTAAATCTTAATCCTTACAGAACGCACTACAGACCAATTCGTCATGTGTACTACAGACCATACGCACCAAGAGTAAGACCTCACTATGCGAGCATCGGTCACACGTACTCACCAAGTGGAAGAGTAGTTAGCAGCCACTACAGGCAACCTGCAAGTAGAAATGAAACGGCATACCACCGTGGACATAGAAAAGTGACTAAGGAGAGTGTGCGAAAAACGACTGCAAGCAGAAATGTGAATTCAGCTCGAACTGGGAACAGAGTGAACAATTCAGCTGGAAAGAGACCGACTTCTACCCGTCCAGTAACTACGACCAGCAGGCCAAATCGTGGAGCAGCGACAAACGCAACTGCTAACAACCGAGGAGGAACCAAAGCTCCGAGCAATGTTCGAAATGGTTCGAATAGTGGAAGAGTGAAAAGTGGTATGACTGCAAATAGAGCAAAACCAGCAACGGTTAATTCTAGACCAACTTCTAGAAACACTCAAAGCAGCTCGGCCAGCCGAAATAATGGTGTGAGGAAGAGTCCTTCAACTAGGACCAACACAGCAAGTCCTCAAACGAGAACAAATCGAGTTGCATCCTCTAATAATGGAGGAAGCTCTAGAGGTTCTCAAGCCGCAAATAGAAGTTCGAGTAGGTCGGGTGTTAGCAAAGCAAAGTCCGGGTCTGGTGCGAATAGATCTAAATCTACTCGAAGCTCAAATAGTAGAACTAGGAAGTAAAAAACCGCATTAAAAAGAAAGGGCCTTATCCAAATTGGATTAGGCCCTTTCTTCATTTGGTCTAGCCAAAGGCATAAACAACAGCTTGCTCTAGCTGATCTTTACTTTTTGGCTTTTGCTTTCTTAGCGGCCTTAGCCTCCTTCTCCTTTTCCTCTTTCGACTTCCGCGGACGTCTTCTAGATTCAGGAATTTGGTATTCATCTAAGAATTTTTGCCGCTCATTGAACGGTAAGTTGTTAAAGTGCTTTGATAGATTCATTTCGATGGATTTCCCCAAATGTAAAAAGTTTGTTGGATTTTACATAGACAAATACCTAAACAACGTGTCGCAGATGATCTCAAACTATAAAACTTCACCAATGGATATTCATAAATCAAGATTCCCACTTGTACCACAAACTGCCAAATAATCAATCTGAAATTTAATTACAAATCACTGTACGTCAAATTAAATAGGGATTCAAAAATATTTAAGGATTAATGTGGTTTAATATTTCACTCTTGATTGGAACCAACTTCCACTTAACAGCTTACATCTATTCTAAACCACTACTAAAACCCTGTAAATAGTGCATTACAGAATCAATTTTCACTACTACGATTAGCTCTATTCTTGGTTTCGGATTATAATTTAATCATAGCTTCTTGTTTCTGCATGATTCACCGACTTGCCACCTTTGAAATCGAGACTAAAGTCGATAAGGTTCGAATCCGCACAAAAGGTTAGGCAACGCGACATCTCAAAACAACTTAAGTATAACAGGCAATTGGCTGAAAAGACCACAATGCGGTGATGGAAAACCCTTGCCCAAATCGAACAAAAATGAAAAGACTGATCCTGTTCACCATCGCAATCATTCTATCAGAAAACCCAAACGCCCAATCGGTAGGAATAAGCGGAACAGCGATTGTTCCAAATGCTTATTCCATTCTAGAGATTGAGAGCAAGACGTCAGGAGTGCTGCTTCCGAGGCTTAATGCAGGGGAAAGAGCTACCCTCACTTCCACTGGAATCGGCACTTTGGAACAAGACCTAACCATTTACAATACGGACACCGATCATTATAACTATTGGGACGGTACACATTGGATTTCTATGGGATCTTCTACCGGAAGCTACATTCACAATCAAAACGCGGTGCTTCAGCCTGCGGATTACCGAATAGCCGGCCTTGGGGTGGCATCACAAATTGGAGTGGGAACGGGTCTTGGCCCCGTTATCGGCCTTGTCCATGTAAAGGATAACAGCCCAACTGCCGGATCCAGACTTTTAAAGGTTGAAGACTATATAGGAAATCCTTTGATTACAGTAGTTGATGGTGGGCAAGTCGGGCTTGGAATAACCGCCCCTTCTCCATCTGCTATCCTTGACCTCACGAGTACGAACAAAGGGTTTCTTCCACCGAGAATGACTACTGTTCAGCGTACTACCTCGATAACTACTCCTGTTCAGGGAATGATCGTATATCAAACCAATTCACCAGACGAAGGTCTTTGGTACTACGATGGCTTTTCTTGGAAATACA
>JBLFWJ010000079.1:0-14732 GCA_047611425.1 Bacteroidia bacterium
AGATAGCGGTCCGTGCTCATCTCCATCCAATTCTATATGTCTTTCAAGATAATATGTCAACTTTTTATATGACTTATTTTCCGAATCAGCAGATTTCAGGATTTCAACAAACATATCTGGGATAACATCTTCTCGTCCAAATGTAAATGCAGAAGCCACGAGGTGAGTTTTATTAGTTTCAATAATTGAAAAAGAAAACTTTACGAAATCAGCTACTCTTTTATCAATATTGATTTCGTTTAATGAATACTCAATTGTATTTCCAGATTCAATAAGTCTAATGAAATCAGTAATCTCCGATATATTTCCATTTACTTCAGTAATTGCATCCAAATACATTTCAAAATGACTTTTAGGTTCTCCTAATTCATTGATATCACTTTCTTCTCCGTGAACAATTTCATTTATGAATCTAGAAAGCGTTGCGTTTTTAGAAGGTATCCAAGGAGTTTGGACATTTGTCAATTTTATTTGAAGGGATTTTAAAAGTGACATAAAGTCCCAAACTGCAAATACGTGATTCTCCATAAAAACCTTAATGTCATCTATATTATTTAGGTTTTCATAAAGTTTATGATTCTGTAACTGAGTCCTTAGTCCAGAAATTTCATTTTCTATATGTTGTATTCTATTCATTATGTTTTTTGCTTGCATAGAGCGCAATATGGCGTTTTAAAGCTATGAAAAATAGGGAATAGGTTGCTGTAAATCGTCCCCGGTGAGTGAACTTAATAGAAAGCACAAAGACCATTGCTTAGAAATTAAAGCAAAGGTCTATTTCTTATTCAACCAATTTAAGGCACGCTCCATTTGCTTGTCTCCATCCAATTCTAGTTGATGTTGAAATTCAATTTCTTCATCAACGCTAACTTTATCTTTATAAATGGTCTTGTCTCGGTTGGCAAATACAGATTGAGAAATGACCATAAATAAATCATCGGTTACTTGGTCGTACCCGTTTCCAGTAGTGTAGCCAGCGCTGGGTTCGCCAATAAAATGTGTGTTGGATCTACCTTTAAATGCAATAGCCAACATTTCGACAGAGCTTATGGTGTATCGGCTTAAGAGGACGACAACCTTATCGGAGGATGCAATCTTTGGTAGATTATCCATTTCGCAAGACAGCCTTCCCGAGTCGTAAAATTGTCCGTTGTCAATTCTATAGACGTGAGAGAGTTCATCGTGCGCGTCCACTGATCCTCCAATAAAGCCATCACCAATTAATGGCGCCAAACCTGAAATCATCGGATTAATATTTCCTCCCCCGTTGAACCGAAGATCGAGCACTCACTTTTTTACTCCTTTTGCCACAAGTTCTTTCAGGCCATCGCGAATGAACGTGGCGTCTTCTACTACAGGATATTTCCCTCCAATGGCAACCACTTTCAGGTAGCCAATATCGTTGTCTAATTTTTGAAACGAGAAACGCTTTTCCATGTCGTTAATCACCGTATCAACGAATTCGGATTTCCTACTATCATGGCCCCATCCTCCAGTATAGCTAACTACCAATGAATGATCAGTGGCAGACCGAAAACCTGCGTGTTTGTCTTTTAAGCTGTTCACCAAAAACTGAAGGCCCGGTTTAAGTTCATCCACAGTTTTTCCATTCCCGATTAGACCGACAAACGTTGTGTTGATTGATTTCCAATCCAACCCCTCACTGTAGTAAGAGGTTTCTTTGGCCTTTTCTACAATGGGATGGTAGCTGGTTTGAGCATGGCTAAAACCAACAGAAGCAAGTAAGATTAGAATGGAATAAAAGCCTTTCATGTTGAATTTAAGTTGGTCAATAGGTTAGCTTGATGAGTGAGAATCATTATTCCCACGTGATGTGCTTGATGCATTTTCCAGAACTGAATCTTTCCAAATAGATGGTGCCACGTTGGATGGCCTGAAGTTTTCTGCCCGTGAGATCGAAATATCCAAGTGATTCAATGTTTGAATTTTCTGGTTTCTGATCAGTAAAGCCCACTGTTAAGCAATGCGTAGAAGGGTCAGAAATCTGCAAAGGCTTGGAACCTAAAGAACCAATTCCTTGGTTTACCCAAACTAGATATTCACCAGAGTTGGGTGCGGCAATGGTTTGGGTGTTTTCGCCTGTAGACCACAAGTAATACTGATAACCTTGCGGAGCGCTAAGCCACAATGTTGTTCCATCATTAAAACAGCTGATTTCAGGTTGTCCTACAGCTGATTCAAACGCTTCAAAAAAGGCACGATAGGTAACTACCGTGTCCTTAAAGAAAACGTCTGCGGCAATATTCTGATCGGAATCGAGCAACGTAAAGGATGGTTCGGGCCGGTTTGTATTTCCCCATCCAATAATCTGATATCCGTTATCCAATTGTCTGTAACTCCCAAGGGAGAAGCAATTTAGTGGCCAATTGTAACTGTACTCATTGACAAGAAATGCAGTGGAATCATTATGGTCAAGTTCATATTCCAAGCATCGGCTTCCTGAAGCCGTTCCGATCTGATTGTCGAATAGGGTGATATTTCCATTTGCGGTCCTTCGCACATCATGCTGACCAATAAATCCAGAATCATTCAAGAAAGTAAACTCATTGTAGTTGCCTCCCAATCTCCACATTATTGAACCCGTTGTGTGATTGACCTTATAAATCGCGTTAGCTGTGCGCATGGAAACCAACAAATTTCCATCGGTGTCAAGTTCTATGGCATTGCCATGTAAATAATCAAATGCGTTGGGATTGTAATTATAGAAATCAATGAACGCGTCCGCTGGAATATGCTCGGCAGAACTCCACCTCATAACCAAATCATGATTAGACGTAAATTCCCAAATAATGAGATTATTGAGGTGAGTCGTGGCCGAACCAGGAGACCCGTTGAACATCATGTTTGATAGGTCAACCACAGTATCCGTTACGCCCAAAAAGCAATAATTTCCATTAGGGAAAATTTGAAATTCGTGTACATCACCATATCCTTGAGGAGCCGTGATTGAATCAATAACTTCAAAAGAAGTGTTCATCACGTAGTGCCACATCGTTGCTCCGTTTCGTTGTGTGTATGATAAAACGTTATGATTGGGGTGATATTTAAAGTCGAAGAACTTTTTATTTGATCCAGTCCACCAAACCAAATACCCATCTTGATCCATAAGCATCATGGAGGTGTAACTGGAGCTTCCGCCATTATGGGGGTATGGAGCACTTAAATAGTATGAATTCAGATCTGTGGTGTCATACCTCTGAAACTCATATTCAGGAAGGCCGTTTGGAACCGGTCGGTTAAAATTCTGACTATATGATACAAGAGTTGATAGGCAAACTATCAAAACTGCTTGCAGACTGGGGTTCACCCAATTAGACTTTCTCATTTGTTTTAAATCCAATACCTTTTTCAAGGGTTGGAAAATACCGTTTAACATCTGACGATTCAAGGTCTCCAATTAGTGCCTTGATTGTCTCCAATTAGTGCCTTGATTGAGTGTAAATAATTGTAAAATGAGTGCAAAACGGTTCAAGTTGAGGATTAATCAAATAGACTTGTAACATGATCGAAAAACTGTTCAAATATTGTCTAATCTGTACGCTTGCCGTTGCGAATACTGGGCAGGCAATTGGATTCAATAATTCGAGCGAGGAGCACATTGAGGTTTCAATGCGGATGGTAGGGCACCAGATTTTATTGTACGCTGGAGATAGCAGCTCGTTGGTCATGCCCATTGAGAAGAATGGAGACCAGTATAAGATCAGCTTCGAAACCGAGTTTGGGTTCAGTCCCGACAGTATAGCTTCGGTTATCGATAAAGTGTTGGCGGAAACCAATGTCTCCAAAAATTACGTGGTTGAGTTCATTACGTGCCCTCCAGAGTTGATCGTTCACAGCTATGAAGTTGGTGAGAAGGAGGATGTGTTGGCTTGTAGAGGACGAGACATGCCGTTGGCGTGTTATAACGTTTTCATAACCCTTCTTAATCCCGACTCTACGGGCAATGCCCTATCTGAACCGATGGTTTCAGGTGACAGCGAATCTGGGCTTTCAAGCACTCAGAAAGCCGTTGCAGCTCTCGGACTATTAGGCCTGCTCGGCTTGTTCGTTTTTCTTTGGAAAAAGCAACAGATCGAGAAGAATGACCCAAATCTGGTTTACATAGGCAAATACAAGTTCGATACTCGAAACATGGTGCTTCTGCACGACAACAAGAAGATTGAATTGACCAGTAAAGAAGCGGACTTGCTATTACTCCTTTCTGCTTCAGCAAATGATATTGTAGAGCGAGAAATCATCTTGAAAAACGTTTGGGGAGATGAAGGAGACTATGTAGGAAGAACGCTGGATGTATTCATCTCAAAATTGCGCAGAAAACTAGAAGGAGACTCGAATGTTAAGATTGCCAACATTAGAGGAGTTGGCTATAAGCTGGTAATGGATACCTGATAGAAAACCATTTTGGTTTCTCAATTTTGAGGAAGGCTTCAACCCTTTGCAGAAGCAAAAACCATTGTTCGTTCCTGTTGTGTCAATAGTCCGATGTACTCCTTGACTTTAGAAAGCTCCATTTCAAGGATTTCATTGTAACTCAATTTTCTTGGGCCAAACCTCTTTAAGCCTTCCACTCTCGTTCGTTTTTCGTTATCCATAGTTTCCACACTTTTAATTAGATGACCGGAATACAACTGACGCATTCTGCACATGTTGTGCGGCCAGATTTGTTTTAACACTAATTGACGTTTACCTGACCAAAAGAAATGTTCAACTACGTAACCTAATTATGTTTTGAATTGGCCCGAAGTGTTGCTCAATTGCGTTGAATTGCACAGAACTTGTGCTGGAATGTCTCGAATTGGCTGGGAAACAGTTCGTTTCCAGAAGGAATGCTATAATTAATTCAATTCGGGCTGAATTGTCTTGAATTAACCAAAACGGGCATTGAAAATGCTTAAATCAAACTCGAACTAACTCGAACTAACTCGAAATAGAGATTAGTAAAATAAGTAGGTGGAATTGGAGTCTAACTATGGTTAAATACTCAATTTGGACACGTGCCATACATTCTCTGATTAGGAATGGATGTAAAAATTGAATTTTATTCCCCTAATTTACCTTTTGGGTTTTCGACTAGATTATTTACCAATTGGGCTGTAAACACCACTGAAATGAGCCGAAGAGCTTGAAAAGGTATTTGAATCGCTTCGAACGCACTTCTAATCACGTTGAATAGAAAGGCAAGGATTGATATTTTGAATTATGATTTGAATTAGTCTAAACGGGCTCGAAGTGTGTTTAATCAGAATTGAATTGAATCGAACCGCTCCGAACTAAGACTTATTTGTTTCTCTTAGATAAAGAAACAATGGTAGCCCTCCAGCAATCCCAAAAGCAAAAGTGTAGATCCAGGTTAACCAGACATTCTTCATGTTAAGCCGTTTGGATTCTCTGTATGTCCAAACCATAAAGAGAACAACCACAAATAGCAAGTCTGCAGCAAAGGCTGAACTGATGTTGTTCGCAAACATGCCGTTGAACGTATCTATCGGGTGCGCGTAAAGCATGTAATTGCCCGATTCTAAAGATTCCTTCGCAACAAAGATGTTAGGTAGGATTGTCCCGATAATAGTGAGCGCTAGATAAGTCCGTTTCACCAAGCTTGTTTTTGGTTTTAGCCACACTTACTATGCCCACAACTCACGCATTTTAAACAGCCTTCCTCGTAGATCAGACCTTCAGGGTCTGAGCAAGAAGGACAAGTTTTGTCGGCAGCCACGGTACCATCAGGAATGTATCGTTTAAGAGTGCGTTCGACTCCGTTTTTCCAGGTGTTGATGTTCTCATCAAACAAGTTGAGGCGTGAAACCAAATTCACAACATAGGGCAATGGCATGCCATGACGCAAGACTCCTGAGATCAGCTTGGCGTAATTCCAAAACTCCTTGTTGAAGCTTCTCGATAGGCCTTCATGCGTAACTCGATAGCCATCCTTATCCATGTATTGAAAATCGTATCGGGCTTCACCGTCATCACTTCGGCCTTTGATTACCCAACCTTTTTCTACCCAACCTGGTAGATGGAAACTGTCCTGCACCTTTCCGGTGAAGACTTCATAAGGCCGACCGTTCAATAAACCAACAACCGCCATCCACTGCACGTTGTCGTTTTTGAATCGTACAATTTCAGATTCCAATTTTTCAGGACGAGTAGGAGGACGTGTTTCAATGATTTTGTCAAGTGCTTCTTCCTTCGTTTCAGTGGAAACGAGCACGCCTGAACGTGAACCATCACGGTAAACGGTAATTCCTTTTACGCCTTGGCTCCAAGCGTTCATGTAAATCTCACCCACACGTTTTTCACTTACATCTTCCGGAAGGTTGATGGTAGAGCTGATGGAGTGGGTGATGTACTTCTGAACCATCGCCTGCAATTTCACGCGCTGGGCCCAATCAATTTCTGGCGCTGTCGATCCTACATAAGGATTTCCTTCCTCAGAATCTGTTCCATTTACACGCATCCACTCCTTCAATTTCGGGTGGAATACAGTGAACTCCTCCCAACGGTCGCCCAATTCATCTATGTATGAAACGTTGGCATCGGGGGTGTTTTGCATCACCTTACGTCTACGTTTGTAGCTAGTCATGAACACGGGTTCAATACCTGAAGAAGTTTGAGCCAGCATGCTTAAAGTACCGGTTGGCGCAACCGTACTGATGGAAATATTCCTTCGTCCGTGTTGCATCATTCGGTCGTATACCTCTGGGAAATCCTTGCGCATCATCCCAACAAATTCAGATGTGTTCTCGATGGCTGGATCAAAATCTTTGAACTGACCACGCTCGATTGACATATCGATGGAAGAGTTGAATTCTGCGTCAAACTTGGTGCGCATCATCTTCTCAACTTCCACCGAAGCCTCGTCCGTGTCAAACTTCAATCCTAGTGCTGCAACTGTATCAGCCAAAGCGGTAAATCCAAGCCCGGTTCTTCGACCGTTCTTACCTGCATCGTACAGCAATTGCCAAGTTTCAACTTCTACTTGCTTAACCTTATCTGGCTCTGGGTCGCTCTTCACCTTATCCAATATTCGCTCAATCGACTCCAGCTCGAGATCAACCAAATCATCCATTAAGCGCTGAGACTCATAAGTGGTCTTCCACAATTTTTGGTGATTGAATTTCGCTTCAGGCGTAAATGGATTTTCAACAAAAGAGTAAAGATTGATGGCGATTAATCGGCAGCTATCGCCTCCTTGCATCGCAATCTCAGAACAAGGATTTGTGCTCGTATTCTTGAATCCAGGGTAAACTGAGGATGTAGAATAGTGGTGCTGACGATCCCAGAAAATCAAACCTGGCTCGGCCGTGTTGTGTGCACACTTAATAATTGTGTTCCAGAGTTTTCTGGCATTCACCGTTTTGGTAATGTCCGGGTCGGTTGATTCAATTGGCCAGCGATGCGTGTAATCGGTATTGTCTCGAACCGCACTCATGAATTCATCGGAAATTCGAACCGAAATATTCGCCCCGGTTACTTTGGTCAAGTCTTGCTTGATGGTGATGAAATCCTCGACATCCGGATGGGCAATGTCCATGGTGATCATCAAAGCCCCGCGCCTACCATTCTGAGAAACTTCTCGTGTCGTATTTGAGAAACGCTCCATGAACGAAACGGCTCCAGAAGTACTTCCTGCGGCATTGTTTACGCGTTCACCTGAAGGTCGAATTGTTGATAGGTCGATGCCAACGCCACATCTTCTTTTAAAGAGTTGAACCAATTGCTGATCCGTGTACATGATTCCGCCATACGAGTCATGGATCTCAGGAATCACCACACAGTTGGAAAGCGAAGCCAACATATGATGGTTGCCCAAAGCGGCCATCACACTTCCTTGTGGAATCACATATTTGAATTCACGAAATAGGTCAAAGATTTCGTCTTGAGTAAGTGGATGTCTCTGCTGTCCATAATCAGAAAGAAAAGTTGCCTTATTGCCCATTTCAGATGCAGGTCCATACTTCCGTTCAATGCGCGCAAACTGCTTCGCCATTCTCAGATGCATGGATTCGGGATTGTCCTCCACATATGCACCATCCTTGTTTTTCATGGCGTATTTATTCATCCAAGTGGTGGCGGCCAATTCGTCACCATTAAAGTATTCGAGGCATTTTGCCAATACTTCTTCCTGAGTGAACGTTTTTTCTGGGGATGCTTGAGGTGAGGTTGGGGCTGTTTTCACGGCAATGGGTTGAGACATGGTTTTCCAGATTTTCATTGAAAATGAGTTGATGAATTTATTGATGAAAATGATGGGTTTACATGGGTCGGTTTCACTCTACCAACATTTGCCTGTTAGTATCGATGTTAAGTAGCTGAAACTCAAAGCAGATGAATATTCAAAACTGACTACAATCATCTAACAGAGTAACCTCATAAATATTGCTGTAAGCGGTGCCCACCTTGCAACCCTGAGTTAATTGGCATTTATTAAGTTTCATTATCGAGCTTTTTAAAACATCTGCTAACTCTTAGGGGTTACCTTTGCACTCCCTAATAGTGAGTAAAACCATAATTCATGAGAAGACCTAAGTATTCACGTACATCTGACGTAGAGTTTGTAAAGACTTTAAAGGCCAGAGTTGCTGCTTATTTCGATGAGAAGAAGATTTCGAGAAACGCAAATGGAGCCATGGTTCTTAAAACTGTGATTATGCTATTGATGTATTTCGGCCCATTGGTTCTAATTATCTCAGGCATTGTAGCGCATCCCTTCCTTCTTTTTTGCTTATGGGTTATGATGGCCTTTGGAATGGTTGGTATTGGCATGTCTGTTATGCACGATGCTAATCATGGTTCTTATTCTAAGAATCCGAAGGTGAATGCGGCTTTAGGCTATCTATTGAATATGGCCGGAGGTGGCAGTACCAAGGTTTGGAAGATTCAGCATAATGTATTGCATCATTCTTTCACGAATATTGAAGGCCACGATGGTGATATTGATACTGGTGGGTTGCTGAGGCTATCGCCAAACACAAAGCGCCTAGGAATACATCGGTTGCAGTTTTTCTACGCTTGGTTCCTTTATGGATTGACAACCATCAACTGGTCCACTTTTAAGGATTACTTACAAATGGCCAAGTACAGAAAACGTGGACTTACAGTAAAAAGTAAGAAGCAATTCACGATTCAGATTACTCGGATGACCTTAGCCAAGATTGCATATTATGTGATTTTCTTAATTCTGCCAATGACATTTTCGGCCGCGCCTTGGTGGATGACATTGATGTTTTTCTTCACCATGCATTTTGTTGCTGGAATAATTAGTTCAACAGTATTTCAAGCCGCTCATGTTGTGCCTGAAACAGCGTATCCAAACCTTGAAGAAGATGGTAGCGTGCAGCACAATTGGTTTGTACACCAGCTAAAAACCACTTGCAATTTCTCTTCCAATAGCCGCATTTTTTCGTGGTATGTAGGTGGATTGAATTATCAAATTGAGCATCACCTATTCCCGAACATTAGCCACATTCATTATCGCAAGATATCTGAGATTGTACGTAAGACAAGTCGTGAGTTCCATCTTCCTTATCACGAGCACTCGAACTTTGCGACTGTTATGTGGGCGCACGCAAAGCATCTTTGGAGATTGGGAAGAAAAGATGCCGTTGCGGTAGCCTAATCCCCGTTTTCCAACGAGGATAGATGGATTCTCAAACTTCTTCTTTATCCGTTTTTGAATCGGAATTTCACTTGTTCAGACACGTATATTTGGCGCGCCCAACATGGGTTTAGCGATGAAATTTGACGACACTGAAATTGCCTTCTCTGATAAGACGGATTATGACCTAAGGCGGGCACAATGGCTATTCTCATTGGTTGGAAGTCCAGCAATGGTTAAGCTTGGAAGTGGGGCGGTTAGTTTAGCACTTGGCTTGCATCTTCCGGTTAAAGGCTTGATTCGTCAAACGGTTTTCAAACAGTTTTGTGGAGGTGAATCGATAGAAAAGAGCGAAGGAACGATTGCTCGATTGTACGCATCCGACATCAGAACGATTCTCGATTTTAGCGCAGAAGGAAAGGAAACCGAATCCGATTTTAATCGAGCAGCAAAGGAGACAATGGCTTCTATTGAGAAAGCCAAGGAAGATTTGCGGATCCCATTCGGAGTTTTTAAACCGACCGGCCTCGCAAGAATGGGGTTGTTGGAAAAGCTGAACAAAGGGGAGAGACTATCTAAAGAAGAGGAGAAAGAAAAGGATTTGGTGATGTTGCGCATACGGGGAATTATCCTTTCCGGTGTTGAGCATGATGTTCCGGTTCACGTTGATGCAGAGGAAACTTGGATTCAAGATGCGGTGGATGATATCGTGTATGATCTTATGCTTGAGTTTAACAGGGAGAAGGTAATGGTCTTCAATACGGTGCAACTGTATAGGAATGATCGGTTGGATTATTTGAAAAACACGATTGACAGAGCAAAGAAGGATGGAATTAAATCCGGCTTTAAGTTGGTGCGTGGTGCATACATGGAAAAGGAGCGTGAACGGGCAGAAAAGATGGGATATCCTTCACCTATCCACAAAACGAAAGAAGATACGGATAGAGACTACGATCTAGCTATCGATGTTTGTCTTGACAATTATCCAGATGTAAGTGTTTTTGCCGGTACTCATAATGAAAAAAGTTCCGCCCACCTTGCAGAGGAAGTGATTAAACGCGGCATTGATAAAGGCGATATGCGAATCTTTTTCGCTCAACTATACGGTATGAGCGACCATATCAGTTACAACTTAGCAAAGCAGGGTTTTAATGTATTGAAATATGTTCCCTATGGCCCGATATCGGATGTAATGCCATACTTGATTCGCAGAGCAGAAGAGAATACATCTGTAGCCGGCCAAACAGGTCGCGAACTCTCGTTGATTGACCAGGAACTGAAGCGAAGGGCGAAGACCTGAAAATTTCCGAACATTTTAGTAGTATTCGCGTACATGGTGCGTTGAATTTGCTTTAATGGCGAAGAAAAAAACCAACAGAGAGGCCGTAGAATATCTATCGGCTGCGCCCAATCCAGCATTCCGATCATTATTGGAACATGCGGAGCGAGGCGTTATTATCATGGACAGCGACTTCGTAGTGAAGTGGTTTAATGCCGTGGCTGCACGCGGGGTTAAAATCGTCACCAACAACCGTTTAAAAGTTGGCAAGAGCTACTGGGACTACGTCCTGCGAGACGCCAACAAAACCTTCTTTAGAAACTTCAACCTGGCTCTACAAGGAAAAAGCATTTCCGTTGAGAAGAAATTGAGCTTGGATAATGGCCGTGTTGTTTGGGTTGATGGCCGATTTACACCACTCTTAGACAAAGAAGGAATTACGATCGGAGTGATTTATTCTTACAAGAACATCACTCGGAAAAAACAATACGAGGAACACCGTGAGCAGAATGACCACATGCTTAAGGCGGTCACAAGCAATGAAAATCACGCCTTTATGATGGTTGATTCGAAATACAAGGTCAAATATTTTAATACTGGTTGGGATAAGGTGCTGCCTGGTTCAGTCACCTTGAAAGAAGAAGCCGTTTTGTTTGATGGCCTGCCAGATGATTGGAGTGAAGATATTCTTGGCGGTCTGATGATTTGCCGAAATGGAGGTAAGGTGGCATTGGAACTTTCTGACCCGATAAACCCAGAAAAAGTTTCTCAATTCCACTTGAGTAAGGTGGAAGGGACAGATTCAAAGGATTTCCATTTTGTGATCTGGGGAGATGATATCAGCGATAAAGTTCAGGCGCAAAAGGCATTGAGAGATTCTGAGTCGAACCTTCGCGCAATGGTTAACAACAATAACCAGTCATTCTTCTTGGTTGATCTTGATATGAACGTGGAGGCATTCAATCGAGCTGCCTTACGCACGGTAAAATCGCTTCACAATACTGATTTGCAGGTTGGTGAGCCATTGATGTCATTCTTACCTGGTGAGAATATGATTCAATTGAGGGAGGAAGCAAAAAGGGCATTTCAAGGACAAACTATTAAAGTTGAAAAGTACCTACGTGTGAATGGCAAGGAGTACTGGTTCGACCGGCATTACAATCCGGAGGTACTACCCGGAAGTTCACAGATTGATAGGATTACTATCTGGTCCATGGACATTACAGATCGTAAGCTTGCTGAAAAGGCACTTCGTGAAAGCGAGAAGAGATTCAAACAATTGGCGTCATTGACTCCAGTTGGAATTTATCAGACTGATAAATACGGGAATACCGTGTATATGAATGATAGTTTATTGCGCACATTAGGGGTTGATCTTACCGAAGCACTCACTGGTGAGTGGATGGAACGCGTTCATCCCGATGACAACTCGAATGTTCGCCAAGCTTGGAAAAAAGCAAGTGGCAGCGTACAAGAATTCTCCTTAGAGTTTAGAATCAAACATCCGAATGGAAATTATAATCACGTAATTGAAACAGCTCAACCGATGTACAACAACATTGACGAATACACAGGGTTTATTGGTACCGTGCTGGACATTACCCAGCAAAAAGAGAATCAAGAATTGGGAGAGCAAAAGGCTTTAGCCGAACGTTCATTAAAATTCAGATCCGACTTCCTCGCAAGCATGAGTCATGAGATGAGAACGCCACTGAATGGAATTCTTGGAATGTCCGAAGCCCTGTTAGACTCGAACATTGATGCCGAACAAAGAAAGCAGTTAGACAACATTTTCGAATCCGCAAAGGATTTGAAGTCTATCGTAAATGAAGTATTAGACCTGGCAAAAATTGAAGCGGGAAAAACCACCCTTGAAATGGGTGAGATTTCTCTCGAAGAACTGGCCGACACAATTATGACTCGGCACGCACAAGAGGCCAATCAAAACAACCTTGGTTTGAATTGGATTCCTGCGCCTGATGGGACAATAATTAAAACCGATAGAAGAAGGCTTATTCAAGTTTTGTCCAATTTGGTGCGTAATGCACTAAAATTCACAGAGAAAGGTAGCGTTACGATAAAAGCCTCCCAGGAAAATGACCTTTTCCGTTTTGAGATTAGGGATACTGGACACGGAATCAAAGAGTCCGAATTGTCTAAGCTCTTTAAAGAGTTCTCGCAACTGGATCATACCACTGCTCAGGCCTTGGAGGGTACAGGCCTAGGCTTAAGTATTTGCAAAAAGTTGGTAAACATGCTAGGCGGTGAGATAGGTGTAGAAAGCACCGTGGGGGAAGGAAGTATTTTCTGGTTTACTATTCAATCCAAAGCAGAATCTGCACCATTAATGAGGTCGTTGGGTCCAGAGGAGATTAAGCTAAGGGTTGAGTTTCCTTCGAAAATGAAAGTGCTTTTGGTGGAGGATAATCTAATTAATCAGCAAGCATTTAAGCTCATGCTGGAAAAAATGGGATGTGATGTAACTATGGCATCTGATGGGCTTGAGGCCGTTCGACACAGTAGAAAGGCTGAGTACGACATCATCTTTATGGATATTCAAATGCCTCGCATGGACGGTATTACTGCTACCCGAACAATCAAGAAGGAAAACCCTGATAGCGACACACCAATTATTGGGTTGAGCGGAAATATTATTGATCGCGATGAATCCGGTAAGCTGGAATCTGACATGGACGATATGCTTCTGAAGCCAGTTGTTTCAGACGAATTACGGAGGATGCTATTTAAGTGGGTTGCTGCTTAACCCGATTACTCTTTGATTTTTTAGAATTTTCAAGCACGTTCTTCTAACACGTAACTTCAAGCCTTAATTTTCACTTTTTCCAACTCTAATGAAAAAGTATAAGGCTGACGTGGTGATAGCTGGAGGTGGTTTGGCAGGAATCGTCACTGCACTCGAACTATTGAATGAGGGCAAAACTGTGACCCTACTTGAGCGCGGAAAAGAAGAGAATTTCGGAGGCTTGGCAAAAGAGAGTTTTGGAGGAATGTTCTTCGTTAATTCATCTCAACAGCGCAAGGCGGGAATGAAGGACAGTGTAGAGCTGGCCCTACGAGATTGGCATTCTGTTGCCGATTTTGGAGAAGAAGATATCCTACCAAAAAAATGGGCCGAACAGTATGTCAACCTTTGTACAAATGAAGTTCAGATTTGGCTAAACAAGCTCGGAGTGAAATATTTCCCGGTTGTTCATTGGGTAGAACGGGGCCTGCACAAACCAGGCAACTCACTTCCGCGATTTCACATGGTCTGGGGTACAGGCCATGGGTTGACTACAGCACTAATCAGCCATCTTAAGAGTCACCCGAAAGCAACCAGTAATCTGCAATTGTTGTTTGATCATAAATGCGAAGAGATTACGGTCGAAGGTAACAGAGCTTGCGGTATTACTGGCGTATCGGAATTAGACGGAACCGAATTTTCCGTTGTGGCCGAAAATGTAGTTGTTGCTACTGGTGGCATGGGCGGAAATATCCAGCGTGTAAAAGACAACTGGTATAAACCGTGGGGTACTCCACCGGAGCGAATCCTTAATGGATCACACCCTTTTTGTGATGGTGCAATGCACGATGCTGTGTCAAACCTTAAAGGACATATTACGCATCTTGATCACCAGTGGCACTATGCCGCTGGGGTTAATCACCCACGTCCAAGATGGAAAAATCACGGCTTGAGTTTGGTTCCACCGAAGTCAGCACTTTGGTTTGATTATCAGGGGAGAAGATTTGGCCCAGAACCTTTAATCACGGCCTACGATACACGTTGGACGGTGGAGGAAATCTGTAAGCAAAAGAAAAAACACTCTTGGCAGA
>JBLFWJ010000080.1:0-14503 GCA_047611425.1 Bacteroidia bacterium
TCTTGGATGGCTTCGCACACTTCCGCAGAGCGAAAGGATTGAAAGCAACAACCGTGAATCTGGGTGTACTCGGACAAGTTGGTGTTGTGGCGAGAGATGCGGATGTAGGACGACTGCTCGAAGGAGCGGGAATCCGTTCATTCAGCAATAAGATGGCGCTCGAATCATTGGAGCACATCATCGCAAATAATCTCACCCAAGTTGGATTGTTTGACATCAATTGGAAACGTTGGGCATCCGGAAATCCAACCGGAGCGGCAACAACTTTGTTTGCTTCCCTGATCGATTCGAAAGCGAATGACGACAGTATTTCAGAGCAAACAATTGCTTTGATGACGGACATGTCTGGAATGGAAAAAGCCATGCAACAAGCTCACTTGGAAGGATTGGTTTGCAACTCAATCGCTCAAGTTTTGCGAGTTCCAGTTGAGAACATCGACATGAATCGAGGCATCAACTTCCTTGGAATTGATTCGCTAATGGCGGTTGAACTAGAGCGCGGCATCAACGGATCAACGGGAGTTGAGATTTCCACAATGGAGCTTTTGAGCGGACCAACGGTTCCTCAATTGGCAGGAATCATCTCTGGCAAATTGCCTGATCCAGCCACTTTGAACATCGTAGCAAAAGAAACCGAAGAGGTTGATGTGGACGAGATGAGCGAGGAAGAATTGGACAAACTATTGGAGACTGTTAGCTGAAATAATTGAACACAGATTTAACGCCTGCCTGCCACAGGCAGGGATAGAACAGATAAAAACTGATTTTAAATGAACTAATCGGATTGAGGATTTATTGAGTGACCGTCTTTCGCTCTGCGAAAGACATCCGTTCTAATCAGTCCGATCCGTGTTCTATTAAAAAAAGAGATGAGCGAAAACCTAAGTATAGAGGAGAAAAGAGAGTTGCTTAAAAAGCTGATGGCCGAGAAAAAGGCCAAGGCAAGTCAGGCCGCACCAACAGCTACCGCAGTTGCGGAAGCACCGAAGAATGAGGTTGACCCATCATTCTATGACGTGTCCAAGTTTCCTGAGATCGTTGGTCATGAGGCTCAATTTGGTCAACTCGGACAGCTCGGAATTGAGAATCCATACTTCCGTGTAAACGAGACCATCGTTAACAACCGGACGCAGATTTTGGGTCGAGATATGATTAGCTTTTCGAGCTACAATTACCTCGGAATGAGCGGTGATGAGCGAGTTTCAGCGGCTTCGAAAGCTGCCATCGATAAGTACGGGACATCTGTTTCTGCGAGTCGTGTGGCGACCGGAGAAAAGCCAATACACCAAGAATTGGAAGCGGGAATTGCCAAGATGTTGGACGTGGAAGCAGCCGTAGTGATGGTTGGCGGACACAGTACCAATGTGACCACCGTTGGTCATTTGATGCGACCACAAGACCTCATCGTTTTTGACGAATTGAGTCACAACAGCATCCTTCAAGGAGCCGAACTTTCAGGTGCTCGAAGAATGCCTTTTCCGCACGAGGATTTTGATGCGTTGGACAAAATTCTGACCGAGCATCGTGGTCAATATCAACGAGTGTTGATCACCATTGAAGGCGTGTACAGCATGGATGGCGACATCGCAAATCTTCCTGAATTCATCAAACTCAGAAACAAGCACAAGTGTTTGTTGATGGTTGATGAGGCCCACAGCATGGGCGTTTTGGGTAAGAACAGCGGAGGAATAAGAGATCATTTTGGCGTTGCCGGAGATCAAGTTGACCTGTGGATGAGCACGTTTAGTAAGTCATTCGCGAGTTGCGGAGGCTACATCGCTGGCAAGAAGTCTATGATTGAATACCTGAAGTACACCGCACCTGGGTTCTTGTATTCCGTTGGTATTCCGGCATCAAATGCTGCTGCCGCGATTGAAGCAATGAAGATTTTCCAAGAGGAAAATTGGAGATCGGAGAAGCTTAGAAAAAACGCAGATTTTTTCGTGACTAAGGCCAAAGGATTAGGTCTGGACACAGGCATCAGCAAGGGAACAGCCGTTGTGCCGATCATTATTCGAAATTCAGCCCACGCCTTGGTTTTGGGTCACCGGCTGTTTGAAGACAACATCAATGTTCAGCCTATTTTGGCACCTGCTGTTTCGGACAGCGAGTCGCGATTGCGATTCTTCATTACTTGCGATCACACCGAAGAAGAGATGGCTACGGCCATTGACCGAACGGCACATCACTTAGAAAACATCAGAAACGAATTCAAATAATAGAACACGGAAAAAGTGGATGAATAAGCATTCTAATCCCCCGGCCTTCGGCCACCCCCTTTACAAGGGGGAACCAGTGCAATTCCCCCTTATAAAGGGGGTGGCGAGGAACGAGGCGGGGGATTACTTTGCGCTTCCTCTGCGCTCTTTGCGGTAAAACTCAAATCATGTCAAAAGGAAAAATATTTGTCACCGGAGGAAACGGGTTCATTGGATCCAGATTGGTTAACGCTCTTCTGGAGCAAGGCTACGAGGTGAAATGTCTACTTCGGAAAACCTCGAAAACTGATCGGATCAAAGACTTTACCTACGAGACTTTCATCGGTGATATTACTGACATGAATTCCTTGAAAGAAGGGATGCAAAGTTGCTCCGGAGTAATGCACTTAGCTGGACTTTCAAACTGGGATGACATCCACTCTCCAATGATGGAGGCTGTGGTTGTTGAGGGCTCTAAAAACGTGATCAATGCTGCGAAAGAGGCCGGAATCAAGATGGTTTATGTGAGCAGTTCAACCGCCATTGATGGAACGGAAACCCCTGACATCCTTGACGAGAACAGTGATTTCACGCTGAACAAAAAGACATATTCCTATGCTTTCGCGAAGAAGCGAGTTGAGCAATATTGCATTGCGGCCGCTGCTGCAGGACAGGATATTGTGATTGTAAACCCAGCGGAGGTTTATGGCCCGGATGATTACGACCAGATAACTGCCGCCACTCTTATTGACTTTGTAGAAAGCAAGCCAACCATGGTTTGCAATGGCGGAACTTCCATCGTTCACGTGGACGATATCGCCATGGGAATTATCAAAGGATTTGAGAATGGAAAATCAGGGCAGCGTTACTTCCTTGGAGGTGAGAACCTTACGTTCACTCAAATTGCTGAGATTACATTGAAACTGGCAAAGCGTGATAATAAGATCATGTTGCTGCCAAATAAGGTGATCAGTTTTGTGGCGAAAGTTGGAGGTGCACTCAAAATTCCACTGCCTTTCAATCCGGCCGTTATTCCATATGCAGTGAAATACTGGTTCGTTTCAAACGAAAAAGCGAAGAACGAATTGGGTGCAACATTCCGATCACCGGAAGAAACATTGGCCCCAACAGTTAAGTGGTTGGAGGATGAGAAACTAATTTAAAGCCCCGTGATCCCACATGGGGAGAAAAAATTGGTTATGGGCAATTGGCAAACTACAATATGCGATTTGCGAGAAGCACGGCAAAATCAAAAATATCCAATTGCAAATTGTCTATCAAAAACCCTTCTAACTTATGGAACACGGATTGGACGGATTTAACAGATAAGAACGGATTATTCATCATACTATAAATCAGTGAGAATCAGTTCGATCCGTTGCATCAGTGTTCTACTATTCGCTTCAACATGAAAGTTTTTTGTTTACCCTTTGCCGGAGGCGGAGTGCTTTCCTATCAGAAATTTGTGGCAGCTGCGTCTGATGAGTTGGAGTTTATTCCACTCACCACGCCAGGCAAAGACCAGCGGCTTTCCGAAACGCTTCTCACGGATATGTATCAGTTGGCTGAGCAATACGCTCAACAATTGATCGATTCAAAGGAGGCTGGTTACATCCTTTACGGTCACAGCATGGGTGCGCTCACAGCCAATTTGGTCGTTCAGAAATTGGTTGAAAAGAACGCTGTTCTGCCAAAGCACGTGGTGGTTTCAAGCTACCCGGCACCCAAGCATCATCATGATCGAGGCCGAGGTCAGATGGATGACATCGCTTTTATCAAGCACATGAAGCAACTGGATGGCTTGCCTCCGCGCTTGTTGAATGAACCAAGTTTGATGCGGGTTTTCCTACCGATACTGAGAGCCGATATTACGGCTATCGACAATTATCGATATGAGTCGGCCGACAAGTATGATGTGCCTTTAACAGTGCTATTCGGTTCAAAAGAAGAGCAACTTCAACGGGTGATTTTAGACTGGCAGCAAGAGTGCGCTCAGCGAATTACCGTTCAAAGAATGGAAGGCGGGCACTTCTTCATTTTCGAGCAATTGGAGAAAATGATGGTGTTGTTTCAACGATTGTCTTTGAAAGCCTGAGTAAAGACATCAATACTCCTTATTCCACTCTGGCAAAGTATCGTGAATTTCAAAATAGTGCTGAAGAATCAAACCTTCAATTGAGGCGGGAATATCCACTTGGCCATCCTCAACAGTAACATACCAGTATATATCCAGCGCGTCTATTTTTTCAACCTCCAATTTATCTTTCCAAGACTGGCTTCTAGAAGCGTCAAATTGCGTTCCGTTTACAATTCGGTCAAAGAGTCCCCCTTTGCGTATCTTGACAGAACCATCCTGTAACACTTTTCCTGAAGAGCCAATGTAAACAAGGTCGACATGACCCTCGGATAAACGGTAAACCAAATAAACACCTGCACCGTCTTTCGGAGCATTGCAGGCCTTAGACAACGGTTCTTTCCCGTCAAAAAAGAAATGATCTTGGGACTTGTAATCTTCTAATTCTTCAAACATTATTAAGCGGGTGAGTTTGCTTTCGTGAAAATAATCCCCCACCCTTCGGGCACCCCCTTTTCAACGGGGAATTGCTAACATTCCCCCTTGAAAAGGGGGTGCCGAGGAACGAGGTGGGAGATTCGGAAGCCCTTCACAAATCAAATTTCGAACGATTTAAATTCTTTTGTAAAACAGACTGATTCGTATAAAATTTTCTGATTATCGTGAAGCTAGTAACTCCATTGCAACCTGAGGAACACGCTATTGCTCAGGTTCGTGTACTTGTTTTCCAAAACCCCATTGTTGATTTCTGGGAATTCGGCAAAGAATAATTGGGCGGCAAGCAGCAGATCCCAATTCTCAACTATTGAGAAAGTGAGCGATGGATTGATGAGCAAAAGATGCGGGCCATAACCGTAGATGATCGCTACACTAGAATTCACCAACGGACTGATCGGGTAGCTCATCGTGAGGAATCCGTTGTATTTCGTTGGCATCAAATTCTTCGCATCAAGTGGTGCTCCGCTGAAGAATGCCGCAAGCGCTAGCGGGTCGGAATCATCAATTCCGTTGCTTGAGTAGAGAAGTGACCCGTTGATATAAAGCGAATTTTTGAAAGCATAATCTGCGGAGATTGCTCCTGTTACAGTATGCGTAGTATCCGCAAATCCATTCCATGGAGCGAACCATTGAATCTCGCCTTTTAGCCCAGCGTTCTTGACGTTTCCAGCGAAGCCGAAACCAGCTGTAATGTCTTCTTTGGCATGGCCGGCTATCAGCTGAAAATCGTATTCTTTCGCATTGAACTTGTACATGAATGCGCTGGTTGCCTCCTTCCAATCGGGACGTGGTGCTACAACAATTTCAAAGCCACGCATCTTCTTTCCGAAGTACTGAAATCGGACAGCGTCTGTTCCTGGCCGCTCGCTATAATCGAAATCGATAAAGTTATATGCGTTAAAAATGTCATTCGGGTTCCAGGCGGTATTGATGCCCCAGTTTACCCGCTGACGACCGATTCTCAAATCAATTTTGTCATTTCCGTAAGCAATCCATAGGCGATCAATTTGAGAATTGAGATGAACTGGATTAGCATTGTTTCCAATGTTCCAAGACATGTCGATGAGGCCGAGGTCTTCATTCATCAAGTCCTTGACGGCAGGTGATTCCGCGGTCGTGCCGGAGTAGAAAAAGCGGTTTCTGAATTCCGCTCCAACGGTAAGATTCTTTACTGGATAAATGCGGAGGTTGATTCTGTTGTGAATAAAGTGCTCGTCTGAATTTCCAATGAAAGGGTTTTTGGAAAAGGAGACGATATTTAGGTTTTTGATATAGCCGCTTACTTGTACGATGTCCGAGAATTTGACCTTTGGGTTGGTGGTTTTGGTTGAATCTTGGGCGAAGGTTGAACTACAGAGAAACAGAGAGAGAGCACAGAAGAAGAAAATCCCCCGCCTCATTCCTCGGCACCCCCTTTGAAAGGGGGAACTGGCTCTGAGTATGGCAAATTCCCCCTTGTAAAGGGGGTGGATTCGACCGAAGGAAGAAGACGGGGGATTATTTTTCATTCTCAAAGTTTTCAATGAAACCCTCAATTTGCCAGATAACCTTATCCATCTCCTTTCGACCTTGTTGCTCAGAAAACCGAAGAAACTGCAACCCCAAGGATTCTAAGACTTTCTGCCTTTCCACATCGTTCAGCATTACCTCATCAAATTGATGGCTTCCTCCATCGATCTCAACTACAAGTTGAAGTTTCTTGCAATAAAAATCAACGATGTATTGACCAATTGGTTTTTGTCGATTGAATTGATAACCGAGAACCTGCTTTTTTTGAAGCCTCATCCACAGTAAAGTTTCGCCCAAGGTTTGATTGCTTCTTAACTTTCGTGAGAAGATTTTTAGGTCTGTATTGTAAGGGATGTGTTTCAAACTTTTCCTAAATAATCCCCCGCCCTTCGGGCACCCCCTTTAAAAGGGGGAACTGCCATACGCGAAGACAAGGCTAAGGGCGCAAAGAAATCCCTGTCCGTCCGGCAGGCGGGAGTGAAAATCAGTTCTATCCGTGTCATTCCTGTCCGTCCGTTAGGCGGGTGCCTTCCATTTTTTCATCAGAAATAACCTTCCCATCCTCAAGGGTAATTACTCTTCTTGCTCTGTCAATTACCCGTTGGTCATGGGTAGAAAACAAGAAAGTAACGTCCTCTTTTTGGTTGAGTTCTGCCATAATATCAAGTAAATCTGCTGTCGACTGACTGTCGAGATTTGCTGTTGGCTCATCTGCCAAAACAAATTGTGGCTTAGAAGCCAATGCCCTAGCAACGGCCACTCGCTGTTGCTGTCCACCACTCATTTCTGAAGGGCGATTATTCATTTTGTCTTCAAGACCAACTTCTTTCAGAAGCTCCTCTGTTCTTGCATTTCGTTCTTCTTTAGAACGCTTTTGCAAGAGCATGATGAACTCTACATTCTCCTTAGCCGTGAGTACCGGAATGAGGTTATACGCCTGAAAGACAAACCCGATGTTGTTCAATCGGAAATCGATCAGCTCATTATCGGAAAGAGAAGTTATTTCCGTTTCGCCAATGTGCGCGGTTCCGCCTGTTTGATGATCGAGCCCGCCAATAATGTTGAGCAGCGTAGTTTTACCCGAGCCCGATGGCCCAACAATGGCCGTAAACTCGCCTTTTTCGATGTTGAGATCTACTCCGTCAAGGGCTTTTACCTCTAACGGCTGACCCTCGTTGTAATACTTTTTAAGGTTTTCTGATCTGATGACGGCATTCATGTTTTCTCGTTTTTCTAATTCCCTAACTAACTGTTTCTCTAATTTCCTTTTAGATGGCCCTCACAGCCTCAGCAGGTTTGAGTTGTAAAGCCTTGATGGCTGGGTAAATTGACGAAAGCAATGCTGCTACGATTACCATGGCAGTTACGTTGACGTAGAGTTCGGGTTCGAGAGATGGATAGATGACCGGAGATATTCCGAACTCCTCCAAGCCTTTGGCAAAAACAGAAAGATCGATGCCGGCAGTTCCGAAGTAAGTCACTGTTAAATAGCCCAATAAAACGCCCAGTGGCCCACCAACAAGGGAGATGAAAACGGTTTCTACCACGATCATCAGAAAGACTTTCGTTTTGTTCATTCCCACGGACATCAGCATACCTAGTTCTCGTTTTCGTTCCAGAACAGCCATCAACATAGTATTGATTATTCCAAAGGAAAGGGCTAGTAAGATGATTCCGATGATGATGTAAAGGATCTGTTTCATCATTTCATCCGCGTAGCCCAATTGGGGGGCGACCTCTTGCCAAGGCCGTACGCTGAGGTCAGAATAAGCAAGCTTCCATTCATCGGCCTTTGGTCTAACCAAGTCAGGATCATGAAGCATAACGGCCATTTGATGGTAACCTGCGCTTTCTTCCAGCAGCCGATTGATGTCGCTGTCTCGCACGTAAACGCTCAGTTCGTCTGCTTTAGACGATGAGGTTTTATACAAACCACCAACCCGAAAAGCCCCAGCCACTATCTCGCCATTGTCTTTCTGAAAAGTCAGCACGACCTTGTTTCTGATTGATACATTCAGTTTGTCAGCAAGTCGAGAACCGAGAACGATGAGGTTCTTTTTATCGCCTTCAAGGAAAGTTCCATCCACCAACTTTTCGTGAATGGTGGTTACCAGAATTTCCTTTTCGGGATCAACCCCAGAGATCTGTACTCCAAATCCACCGGAGGAAGACGAAACCATTCCCCCAACAACCACCCGCTTGCTGAAGGACTTTACAGTTGGATCCTCGGTCAAAGCCGTGGTTAATTTCTCAGGATCCCGAAGGCGATATTTTACATTATTGTCTTTTATAAACTGAGCGTGATGAATTTGAATGTGAGAAATGGACGTGTTAATGGCTTCAGCCGTACGTTGTTCGTTGAGGCCGGATGAAAGGCTGATGACGAACAGACCGGCCCAGATTCCAAGGGCAATTGAGGCGATAACCACCCCACTTCTCAAAGTGTTCCGCCAAACGTTTCGCCAGCTTATTCTGATCAACATGATCCTATATTTTCGAGGTTTTTCATCACTTAACTTCTTCTGGCTTGCACCGGATTCATTCTGGAAATGACCCAAGCCGGATACAGTGTGATCAGGGTTGACACAATCATTACAATTCCTACATGGGTTACCAGAATGGACGGATCCAAGGATGCCGGAATGAGGGGTTCAAACCCTTCTCCTTTGATCGCTTGAGCTGCTTCTCCGGTCAATTCGTAAGGGTTTTTGTTGAAGTAAACCAACAACGGGTAGATTCCTCCAACACCGAGTAACGCACCGATCAAATTCATCATCAGGCCCTCAAAAAAGACCACCGCCCAGAGCTTGGCCCTCCCCATACCGATGGAAAGAAGCACTCCGAATTCGTACGTCCGTTCTTGAACCAACATTAAAATGGTACCGAACATCCCGAACGTCACCACCATATAAAGTACCATGAGCATGATGATGCCCCCGGCACTGTCGGCCTCAATTGTCTGGACAATTTCGGGCATCGCCTCCTCCCAATCGAGCACCTCATATTTGGAGCTATCTAGCGTTGATCTGAATTCGGCAGCAATTTCCTTTGCCCTGCCAGGTTCATTTATGATGACAGCCGTGGATGTAGCCATGTTCTCGGTTCCGAAAAAATTTTGCGCTTCATTTAAGGGTAAAAGGGCCAACCGCTGATTCAATGCTTGCGAACTGAATTTGGCGATTCCGGCAACCTCGTATTTGCCCGCAGCACTCGAACCATGGTAACCTTGCGAAAGGAACACGATCGTATCTCCCATGCCAGCGTTCAGGAATTCGGCCAGTTCTTTTCCAAGAATAACTGATTGGTCATCTTGGTCAAATCTGTGCCCTTCCACCAATTTGGAGGAAAGTTCCATGAGTTTATCCTCAACTTCTGGATCAACCCCGATCAGCATTATTCCCTTAGTAATTTCCGAAAATGAGGCCAGCGCGAAGCCTTCAAGCCGATTCGCAGCAACGGTTACATTCGGATGATCGGTGACCTTTTTCAACTCTGGGTCGTCCAGCGCAAAAGCGTTGTCGAGGGTTTGATCGTCCCAATATCCTTTGGCATGAACCTGCACATAGCCGGCATAAGCCCGAACCATGTTATTGATCATCTTTCCATAAATACCGAGCTGCATACTGCGCATGAATACAGCAAAAAACACGGCAAAGAAGATGGAGGCCACGGTAATAGCCGTTCTTCTCTTGTTTCTCCAGATGTTTCGCCAAGCGAGTTTTAGAAGCATTTATGTGGCTGATTAGCTTGTTAGATGATTAGGGAATTAGGATGTTGCTTTTGCAGATAGCTCATTAGGAAAATAGATTATTAGGGTGGTTAGATTTTGGCTCCGTGTTCATTTTACTCTTTTTGCTAATCTGCTAAAACACTAATTTCCCAATGAGCTATTTCATTCTTTTCATTTGATTGGTGTTGAAGTAATCTTCCTTCACGCCAGTATCAAAATTGATATTGTCGGTAATTAGAATCGTTTTGTTTCCTGGCTCTTCAACCGGAATCATTTCCATTTTAGTGGCCATTGTTCTTCCGTCCATTTCCTTAATGTCGTAAGCGTTGAAAATGTTGATGAGATAGCCGTCTTCATCAAAAAATTCAGTGCGTAATTGGATGTAATGTTCCTTATCAACCCAGACAAGAATATGTCCCCATACAACGGGTGCATCTGGCTTGGCGGTAAGCTTCAATTTCCATGTTTCTCTTCCTTCAACCACACTATCTTTCAAGATTTCATGGGTGTAGTCAACCACCACCGATGATTGTCTTACAAGGTCATCGTTGGTAAGATCAGTTCCCATCCAGCTTTGCATCATCATGCTTGGCGGGAGTTTAACCGTTCTTTCAATTGATGGAATCCAATTCCAAACCTCTTTCTTTCGTTTGAGTATAACGGTTCCCTTTTCTTTTGATGGGGCCGTGATTAGCATAAGAGAGTATTCTGTTCCCAACGACCAGGTTTTCATCTTCATTTCACGCTCCCACTTTGGGCGTATGATTTGAATTGTCATTTCGCCTTCAGATGATGCTCCTCGTGTGAGTTCGTCAGCTTTTTTAATGATTTCTATAGCGGTTTGAGAGCTTCCGCTAAAAGGGATTAGAAAAAGAATTATCACGCAAAAGCACAAAGGCGCAAAGAAAAATCTCGTGGATTGTGTAGTCGTTTCAATAAACATTTTGGTTTTGTTTAAAATCAGCTTTATCAATTTAATCTGTGTTCCATCACGCGAATTGCTTTATCATCATTTGTTTCACTTTCTCAACCGGGAAATTTTCTGGATCCATTAGAATGTGCATTTGTACACCATCCAAAACTGCGGAGTAATACCGCATCATAGTCATTGGGTCTTCGTGGCCTTTACTGACGAAATAATTGTTCACCGCAATCATAAACGGCTGAATCTTAGGCATCATCTGCTCCATCAGAATTGGCGTTACATCTGGCTGAAATGAAAGCGACATGTACAACTTCCAACGCTGAGGATTCTTCACCACCTCATCCACGCTTTTTTCAATTACTTGAATAAAACTTGCTTTGGTCAGTGGTTCGTTGAGGTTCAGATCCAAGTGTTCCATGACTTCATCAAAGACATCGACAACCAAAGAGATTAGGATTTCTTCCTTGCTTTTGAAGTAGTTGTAAATGAGTCCTTTGCTTACCTCGGCTCGCTTAGCCACAGCCGCCATTGACGCCCCGTGGTAGCTGTCCTGTGCAAACACATGTAGTGCGGCCTCCAAGATCTGGTGCTTTCGCTCCTCTCGAATTTCTGCATACTGTGCCTCTGAACGTGGTGCCATTTCTTTGGTTGACTAAACGGTCAGTCAAAGAACGAATAAAATTTTTAACTGACCAAATGGTCAATCAACTCCCTCTTCAATCGCTCCTGTGATATCAGATTAATTACTTTCAAAGCGGCACACTTTGCTTAGTTTTGCCCGCATCGCACGATATTGTGTAACGACAATCCCTAACTTTTAATATTATGAACAAGATTTTGATTTACACGATGCTCGTGGCATCTACAATATTTGCCTTTAGCTCAGATGCTGAAGCCAGAAAGAGAAAGACCATGGTGTCCTGTTCTGAAGCAGACGCTGAAATTATTGCCAACGGTATTTCCATGGGAAAAGGAAGCGTCCTTATCATCGTACCGGCATACGCAGAGGTCACGATTGAATTTGTAAAGACTGGATTCCTAAGAGAGACCATTACTTTATTCAACAAACCAAATCATCCATATGCACCAAAGACGTATCATATGAAAATGAGGGTGGATGATGCTTATGAAGCATCAAAGCAAACAGATATCGCAAATGTCGACCTTTCTCTTCCGACTACAAAGCCTCTTGATGATGCTTGGCAGGTACTCAACCGTGTAATTCTGTCTTATATGGACGTTATAGAAACTACAGATAAGGAAACCGGGTACATCCGAACGGCTTGGACCGTACAGAACTTCACAATGGCAACCGTGCGAACCAGGATTATTGTTAAACAAGGAACTTTAAAGCCTCTTGCATATAAATTCAAACTTGTAAGTGAAATTGCATTTGGTTCCGGTGTTAGCCCAAAGGATGATCAACTCTTCAAGGAATGGGATCGGGTTTTGAGAAAGTTTGAGCCGATTGCGACAGAACTGCCTTCGAGAATGAAGTAATTCTGCAAAGATTTGATTCAGAAAAGCTGACTTGCTTAGGGGCAAGTCAGCTTTTTATTTCTTCAGCCTAGTACTCACCCATTCTTGCCACGGAAAAAATTCGCGGCCTTCCGGTTCTAAGTCGTTAGACATCAAGGCCTCTATAGACTTTTGAAATTCAAGAAGGTTCTGTTTTTGGCCACCCCCATCCGAAAGCTCCTTCTTCAAAAATGTTCTGATTGCATTTCGTAACTCAGGGTAAAGATTCTTGACATTTGACTCTTTGAAATTTATTTCCGCCTCCAACAGATCAAGTTTGCCCTGTTCATAGTAGATCAGCAGCCGATAATCAAAAGCAACCGAGAGGTTTTTGCTAAACGCGGTCCTGTTGTCATTATTCAAGAATTGATTGATCCAACGCAACGCTGTCCGATAATCTTTTTTGAAAAAAGCAAATTGTGAACTCAGCTCATAGATGTACATCACAAATGCTTGGTTCATTTTACCACCAAATTCAGCGAGGTCAGACTCGACTTTTCCTAAGATCTCATCGGAGTCAAATTGCTTAGAAAGGATTAAGTACGATAGCATGTTGCAGTAATACGTTTCCAATCGGATCATCTCAGCAGAAACGACTTTCGACTTTTCTAGCTCAAGAATATCCAACACTCTCTTCATCTCGGTAAAGTCTTTTGCTCTAATGCAGCGCATCATATAATTGTTGGCACTGGCCATCATCAACCTTCCTTTTTCCTGCAAGAGTGGTCGATGACTGAAACAGAGGTCGAACACTTTTTTACCATGTAGTAGGCCAGCTGACGGATTGTTGGTGACAGCTGCAAATTGACCTAGAATATGATTGGCAGTTATCTGAGAAAAGAACCCTGAATGATCATTCACATCATGCATTGCTTGTGAATCTACCAACTCGGTTAAAGTTTTAGTCGCTGAAGGAGTAATGGAACCGGCTTCGGCAATAGCGGAATGAAACCCGTGCTGCACAAACCGAAGTCTGGCCATCAACTCAATTTCTTTTGCGGATGTTAGGTTCCTTTCCAGCACCTGTGCCATGGACAATGCTGATTCATGAGATTCAGTATTTATGGCAAGTAGGTTTCGCATGTACCAGTAGATCGTCTGGCACCTCACATATTCTTGTTGTTGCCAAGCAACCGCCTCAGCCTTCAAGAATAGTTTGAGCGACTGTTCATTTAAACCGCGCTCATAGAGGACTGTAGCATTTCTGATTAGCCGATCAATCCTTGAATTGATTGAACCCTTCTCATGAAAACCATCCAAGTTTTGTAGGATGGAATCGTATAAATATGCGGTGGTAACGGACCGGTTTTCCCCGGGACTTTTAGCTAGGTCCTTGCCCTTGGACACGGCCTCGAACAATGCCAAGTACCTGCTCGAGCCTTTGGAGTTGTTCTTAAGCGCATTAAGCTTGAAATATCGCTTTTCTGCCCCAGACATGGATTGGATCAGGCTTTCAAGTTGTGGATGATTAGACATTTAGAAATAGATTTTTATAGATCCTAAAGTATTGAAAATCAACACTAAAAAGTGAGGTGGTGTTTTTAGAATCTATATATTCTCATCCTTTCTATTCGTGTTCTCGTGTGACTAAAGGTAGATTCGCCTAACCAATGACTAAATCAACATGAAAAAGTTCTTACTACTTACTCTCTTTTCATCTTTCTTACTAGCAGATGCCCAAAACCCACAAGAGGTTTGGGAAACAGACAACTATGTTGATGGTTATTTGGTTAGCATCAAACAGTTTAGAAAAGATGCAAGTGGAAACATGTACTCCGTTGGCTCTGCTATAGGAGATGTTTCTGGAGACTACGACATTTTTGTTTCTAAAAATGATGCCGATGGCAATGTTGTTTTCTTAGATTTTTACGATTCTGGGCTAGGTAATGATCAGGCATTGGAAGTACGAATAGACCAAAGCGGAAACATCTATGTAGTCGGAAACATTCGGGGTGGCAATGCCATTTTCGCTAGGAAGTATAGCAGTACGGGCACCATTGAGTACACCAACATATATTCAAGTGCCATTGTGACCTCTACTGCAGAGGCTG
>JBLFWJ010000081.1:0-14389 GCA_047611425.1 Bacteroidia bacterium
TTGTTCCTCTTCAAACCCGTTGCTATTCTTAATTACACCTCGCAACCACTTTCTGCAATCTTGAAAGTCATCGAATACCAATTGTTCCGGAACGTACTTGGGAATCAAGTGCATATCCTTCATCAATTTAACCGCCTTTTCATCTGCACCAGAAATAGCGACCACCACTCGTTGTTGCTTCAATTCCTCCAAAGAGGCTTCTAACGCGTACACGCCAGATTGATCAATAAATGGTACACGTTCCATTCGAATCACCAATAACCGTACTTCCGGAAGCTCTGAAACTGCTCTTCTAAAATGGGTAGTCATTCCGAAGAACAATGGTCCATTCATATGTTTGAAAATCACCTTTTCCCGAACGGCTGGATCCATTTCAATCTCGTCATCCCAAAGTGCTTCGGCTTCGTGAGCTTCGTCTAAATTGCTCAGACTCATCGTGTCAGAAGAGATATCACTCATTCTTTTAAGGAAAACGACAGAGGCCAAAACCAACCCAATTGCAACGGCATAAACCAACTGCCAGAAAACAGTTAGGACAAGAACAAGGATTAGAACTGCCTTTTCGCTTGTCTCCATCTTCGGAAGGGCTTTTAGTCCTTTATAATCCATTACGCCAATACCAACAGTAATTAGAATTCCTGCGAGTACAGCTGCCGGAATAGTAGATGCCAACGGCCCCAACGATACGAGAATAACAAACAATAGTAAACCGGCTACCATACCGGAAAGCTTGGTTTTACCACCTGCCTGTATGTTAACGACCGTTCTAATGGTTGCACCTGCTCCAGGCAAACCACCGAATAAAGCCGCAACGCTGTTTCCAATTCCCTGTCCTACCAACTCCTGATTTGGGTCGTGTTGTGTTTTTGTCAAGTTATCCGCGACAACAGAGGTGAGCAGCGAGTCAATAGCGCCCAGCAAGGCCAACATCAATGCAGACAAAAGGTATGGAGCTGTTCCGGCAAGATCAAATCCAGTGAATATATCCAAGTGAAACTCTGGTAAACCAGAAGGGATTTCCCTGATCTTTAGATATTCCACCCCCCCGAAATAGGCCCCGAGTGACACGACAAGAAGCGCCACCAATGTACTCGGTACAACAGTGGTTATTCGCTTGAATCCGTAAATAATGGCAATTGTGAGTAGAGCCAACAGAAACTCCATCCAATTGATGCTTCCAAGTGCTCTTGGCAGATATTTGAGCGACCCCATTACCCCACGCGCATCATTGGCAGCCAAGGTCACAGCTTCCAGGCGGATGTCTTCTGGGGTAATCTCATGTGCCCGATCTATAGTCTCCTTAAAATCCTCCAAGACCAAGATTCCTGTTTCGGCTTCTTCCATGAGAATACGGTCTAGAATCAATTCCTCGGCATGTGGTAAAAACCCGTCCACGACCTGCTGATCATTGGCGGCATTATATCCCATCAATGGAAGCATCTGAGTAATGAGGATAATTACTCCGATACCAGACATAAAACCTGAAACAACCGTGTAAGGAATGTACTCGATAAAGGTGCCCAGCTTAAGTAAACCTAGCACGATCTGAATGATTCCAGCGAGCATAAAAACCAATAAAATTGCTGGCAAAGCCTGCTCTACATGGCCTTCATTGGCCTGAATAATTCCAGCAGCCACCACCATACTCAAGGCAGTCATTGGAGCGGTTGGGCCACTAATCTGTGTTGGGGTTCCTCCGAATAGAGAAGCAAAAAACGCAATGAATGCCGCACCGTAAAGTCCGGCTGCAGCGCCTAAACCAGACTGCTCACCGAAAGCAAGAGCCAATGGAAGCGCAACAATTCCTGCGGTAATACCTCCTAAAAGGTCAAATCTAAAATGTGAGAAATCGATAAATCGTTTCATTAAAACTGAGTATTAATATGTGATTGATCTTGACGTGATAAAGCTTAAACAGCCGATGCTGTGAAGATGCTCCAGTCAAATAAATTGGATGGTGCCTTTGAATCAAAGCCACAGGTTCCGAGTTAGAACCCGTTCAAACACTCATTTCCGGAGGCGGTGAAAACACCTCCCTAAAAACGGAATGGTACCGTGTGTCATTATGAAGGAAATCCAGCGTGTTCGATTCTGAGGAAGCCAAATCTTCAGAATCACACGCATCAAACTCGCGTTTATTGGTTTCTTCTTTTTCTTCTGAATCTTCGGCTTCCTCCTCTCCCATGGCATTACTGAAATATTCGAACCATACACTGTCATCGCTGTCTAGCCCGACTAACGTAAGCTGAGCAGAAGACAGCAGTATCGTGCCGACAAAAAGCCAACAGCACCACTTAAACTTATTGCACACCTCAAACATCTTGCAAAAATAATTTTGTTTCAACAGCCAACGCTGACAAGGTTGAAAATGTTTGGACAAAAGGACAATGATTGTCGTCATGCTGAAAACTAGCCAAAGTGAATTATTCGTGTAATTCTTTGTCTTGGACTGTCAGGATTCGAACTTTCTTTCTACTATTATTGTGTAACCACTGTTTGTATTAAGAATCCTACATGTTCAAAAATCAAGTCAAATCGGAACCGACCTTAGCCAAAATGAAGGTTAATGCATAACGGCATTGTCATAGCGTTGGCTTGGCCAGAGACTGCTTGCAAACAAGCCGGTGCGTGGTATGACGTCTTCACGGATAAGCTAGGATTTAACCATAATGGATATTACAAGGTCGGTCATTCTGCCTTGGTATTAATTGACAAAAAGACGGGGAAATGCCATTATGCAGATTTCGGTAGGTACCATGCTCCTCATGGATTTGGTAGGGTGAGAACTGAACAGAGCGATCACGATTTAAAGATTTTTACGAACGCTGAGATTGATTCTGGCTCGGGCGAATTGATGAATCTGGATTCCATCTTAATCGAGTTATTTGAGAACTCCTCTTGTCACGGTACTGGAGAAATTTATGGAGCTCCGTTTGAGGTCGATTTTGAATTAGTGCACTATTCAATTCTGAACTTGCAAAGCAGGGACTTCATTGAATATGGGCCATTTCTGCGAAAAGGAACCAACTGCTCACGTTTTGTGAATTCCATAATTCGTTCGGGAAAACCGGGTTTTGCATCGAGAACAAAATTGATGTTTCCTCCTATGCTTACTCCAACACCGATGTGGAATTTGAAAGGTTCCATACATGCAACCACTAGTTATGATGGAACTGAACAAGTTGAAGTTGTGGAAGAACGGCAGCCAATACTCATTCACACTTAATGAACGAGCTACCGAAAACGCTCTCGGCTCCTGATTTACCGAACGTTCTTCCTAACCATGCAAAATGGTTAGCTGGCGAAGGAGCTGGATCTTGGTTCGTATTAGAGCCACTTGGCGCAAACTTTCTGGTAAATCGGTATTCACCAAAGGGTGAATTAGAATGTTCTGCTCAAATGGAGCCGAACGCCTCATTTAATGAAGACTTGGAATTCGAGGTTACATTTCCTTCGCATTGCGCTAAGGTCACATTACTTCAAAACGGTAAGACTATCAGTTTACAGCCGTTGGCCGATTCAGTTTAAGCTGAAACTTAAAAGTTGCGCGTTTCCTGTAGGCACTCTAAGTGGAACTGGATGATTCTATACAAAACTGAACGATTGATCCATGTAGATTTAGCCTCATCAAATCGCGCCTATGAAGTTATTTCTGCCTACTGTAATAACAGCCATTCTAATTTCAATATCGTGCATTGCACAAGATCTCCAGATCCCAACACCAGTCCAAAAAGCCTTTGATCATGCTCAACCAGATACCGAAGTCTACTGGGATCTTGAAAACGAATTAAACGAAGAATCAGAATCGTTTGAACATCTTGCTAAAAGCAAGTTGCTCTTTACCGGGCAATTCAAAGAAAATGGTTCCATCTCTGCTCACGTATTCAATGCCAAAGGGGCATACATCCGAAAGGAGGTGGGCATAAAGCCTAGCGAACTTCCGATTCTGACACAGAATTTTGTAAGGTCAGAAATTCAACATCCGATTAGTAAGGCCGCACGATGGGAAGCAAAAGATGGATCTATTGAATATTGTGTCACCTTGGGGCATCGGAAATATTTGTTCAGTCAATTTGGTAACAACCTTGGGGAACTTTAACTGTAGGATTATAATTCAACAGGCAACTGATAGATAGTTTAAGCGTTTTGCATTCGATATCAACATTTGATTGTCTTAGCTTTACATCTCAATAAATTATCCTTCGATGAAATCTTTGTTCTCTTTTGCCATTGCTCTCGTATTTTCAATGTCGGCTTACGGCCAATCGTTTCAAGCACCTCAAGTTGCGTTAGATCACTTTAACACAACGCTATCTGGAACCCCAGTTCATTGGACTTCAAGCAATAATCAGATTTTGGGACAATTTAAAAATGACGGGATGCCAGCTGGAATGCGGTATGAAATGGATGCAACATTCGTAAGAAAGGAGACTAAAATTCAAACCTCAGATCTTCCTCAAGCATTGCAAAATCATCTTGAGACCAGCGGAGTAGAGTCTTCCGTTATAAGTGTTTTCCAATTTGAAAATGATGGTGTAACCTACCTAATCAACATCGGAGGTCAAGACCATTTGTTCGATACAAGCGCTACTTTAATAAGCATATCGAATTCAGATCCCTTTACCTGGTAATCACCAGTTTCCAGCGTAATTCAACGGTTCGGAACCAAATTTTTTGAGATAGGCGAATTTCACGCCTATGATTTGTCGCAGGTGTAAGTGATCATGCGCCAACCAGTTTTCTAAAAACATCTGGGCCGATATACCTCCCATCTTTGGCTGATCGTATTCATTATCCCAATGTGGATTTTTGAGGGATCTTAATCGATCAACAGATTTTTCACGCTCCTCTATCAACGTATCCAGAGTAGACTCGAAATCCTGATTCTGGTATTTACGTTCAGCAACCCAACCTTCTGGATTAATTGATGGCAATGAAGCATTGGGGTCCTGCAAGACCATGGACACCCTAACTCGGAAATCCTCTCGTTCTTCATCTAACAGATGACAAACAATATCAAGCAAATTCCATTTACCTTCTGCTGACCTCCATCTCAACATTTCCTCCGGCAAATCATGAAGTAGTGTTTCGAACACAACTCCATTCCTCTCTAATTCATCAAAGATTTGATCGTTGTTCATGACCTCAATTCTTCGAGTATATCTTGAGCAGCTTTCGCGATTACGGTTCCTGGACCAAAAACAAATGAGACGCCTCGGTCGTACAAATAATCGTAATCCTGCTGAGGTATCACACCACCTGCAATGACCATAATATCTTCCCGACCATAGTCAGCCAATTCTGCAATTACCGCTGGCACCAAGGTCTTATGACCTCCAGCCAAAGAACTCACTCCAACGATGTGCACATCATTCTCAACTGCCTGTTTGGCAACTTCTTTTGGCGTTTGAAACAACGGGCCGATATCCACATCAAACCCAATATCCGCAAATGATGTCGCAATTACTTTGGCCCCACGGTCATGACCATCTTGGCCCATTTTGGCTACGAGAATTCGAGGACGTCTTCCCTCCTCTTTTGCAAATTCATCGGCCGATTCTTGAGCTGCTACAAAGTCTTCGTTCTTTTTCACTTCACTCGAATATACACCTGAGATGGAACGAGTGACCGCTTTGTAACGGCCAAATTCAACTTCCAACGCATCGGATATTTCTCCTAAAGTTGCTCTAAGTCGAGCTGCGTTTACGGCCAACTCTAGCAGATTACCCTTCCCTGTTTTCGCGCAATCCGTTAAAGTAGCTAGTGCCGCATCCACGGATTTTTGGTCTCTGGATTTCTTGATTTCAGCAAGTCGTTCCAGCTGCCCCTCTCGAACGGCATTGTTGTCCACTTCACGGATTTCCAATTGAGAATCCTCGTCAACTTGAAATCTGTTCACGCCTACAATTACCTCCTCTCCTGAGTCGATTCGTGCTTGCTTTCTAGCTGCAACCTCCTCAATTCTCATTTTTGGCAGACCTGTCTCAATGGCTTTGGCCATGCCTCCCAATTCTTCTACTTCTTCAATGAGTTTCCAAGCTTTGTCGCAAAGCTCTGCCGTTAGTTTCTCCACATAAAAAGATCCTCCCCACGCATCAATGCTTTTGCAGATGTCGGTTTCATTCTGAATGAAAAGCTGTGTGTTTCGTGCAATTCTCGCAGTGTAATCAGTCGGAAGCGCAATTGCCTCATCAAGCGAGTTTGTATGCAGACTTTGCGTTCCACCAAACACCGCAGCCATCGCTTCGATGTTGGTGCGCATCACATTATTGTACGGATCCTGCTCCGTCAAACTCCACCCGGATGTTTGGCAGTGCGTTCTCAACGCCATGCTTTTAGCAAGTTTTGGATCAAACTGCTTGACCAATTTCGCCCAAAGCATTCGGCCTGCTCGCATTTTGGCAATCTCCATATAGAAGTTCATTCCGATGCCCCAGAAGAAACTCAGACGGGGTGCAAACTCATCGATCTTCAAACCAGCTTTCAATCCAGTTCTGATGTACTCTAGGCCATCAGCCAACGTATAAGCCAATTCAATATCTGCGGTGGCTCCTGCCTCGTGCATGTGGTAACCGGAGATACTGATGCTGTTGAACTTTGGCATCTTCTCAGCAGCAAACTGGAAAATATCTCCAACGATTCGCATACTTGGCGATGGTGGATAGATGTAAGTATTCCGAACCATGAATTCTTTCAGAATATCATTCTGAATGGTGCCAACCAGTTGTTCCGGACTAATGCCTTGCTCCTCTGCGGCTACAATGTAGAATGCCATTATCGGCAACACGGCTCCATTCATAGTCATCGATACAGACATCTTATCCAAAGGAATCTGATCGAATAAGATCTTCATATCCTCCACAGAATCGATTGCTACGCCTGCCTTTCCAACGTCTCCAACCACCTTCTCGTGATCAGAATCGTATCCTCGATGAGTGGCTAGGTCAAACGCAACGGACAGTCCTTTTTGGCCTGCTTCCAGATTTCTTCGATAGAATGCGTTCGATTCCTCCGCAGTTGAAAACCCCGCGTATTGACGAATTGTCCAAGGACGACTCACGAACATGGAGCCGTACGGCCCACGTGCAAATGGTGGCAAACCCGAAACAAAACTCAAATGCTCTAAATCAGAAATATCCTCTTTAGAGTGATTGGCATTCACCTCAATTCCTTCAGGTGTTTTGAATTGGTCAGACTCTGAATTTGAATTCAGATCAGAGTCTTGTAGGAAATACTCGGTGTTTTTGAAATCAGGCTTCATTTTTTATTTTTTACCGCAGAGACGCAGAGTTACTTCGCCAAGGTCGCTATGACGATTGTCCTATACAATTGACTAACATTAATGTTTTCTCTCTATTCGATTTAACAAATTCTTTGCGTTCTCTGCGCAACCTTAGCGACTTTGCGGTTATTCTTCTTCAAGCTTGTCGTTCGACTGTTCGTATGGCGATGGAAACTTATTTGTTCCAACCAACACGCGTTCTAGTTTTTCAACCTCGTCATAATATGCAGCATCATTCTCTGCGAATTTTTCATCAAGAAAACCGCTTGCAGAACAGGAATGGTAACCTCCGTTTGATTCGATTTCTAAGAAGAATTCCCAAGCTGATTTTCCTAAGATGTCGGTTAAGTGTTCTACATAATAGCTTCCAGCGGCAGGATCAATAACTTGATTCATTCTTGCCTCTTCAATCATCAAATGATGTGTGTTGATGGCCATTCTATCTGCCAACTCTGGTTCATCCGCACGAAAGGGATTAATGGTCATGCTATCTACTCCCCCCATCAAAGCGCTCATTGCCTGTGCATTTTCTCTAAGGAGATTAACCGGTGTATCAAGGCTACTTAAATGGCGCTCGCCAGTTTGAGCATGCACCCAAGTTTTCCAACGTTTATTAGCTGCACCGTGTTGCTGCATAACTCGTGCCCACAGGAATCTAATCAATCTGAACTTGGCAATTTCTGGAAGAAGAGAACTTCCTGTGGCAAAGCTAAATCCCAAATTATCAGACACTTGTTCAAATGAAATCCCTTTTTCTCTAAGACCGCTCAGCAATTCATTTCCCCATGCCATGCTAGCTCCTAATTGCTGCGAAATGCTTGCACCTTTCATATAGAAATTGTTGGTGTTTAAGCCAATGCCACCAAATGCATGTTGATCATTACCGGCAATCAAAGAAGCCGCCAAATCAGCATTTAATTCTGAGAACCAAAAACCTCCTTTTATCTGCTTTCCTTTTGCCCACTCCAAATAATCACTTTGAAATCGCAACGAGTTATAGGCATTGGTAAAGGAGATTGCAATCGCATCAATTACTACATCATGAAACAGCTCAGCAATCTCGTCTGAGGCCAAGTCAATGCCATTTATGTCTATGTTCAAAGCATTTGCGCCAAGCGAAAGTTTGTGTAGAATCTCGGTATTGGTCTCACCGATATCCCCGACCATAACTTCCGCGCAGATCAACCAGTCATTATTTTTTTGGTTAAACCTTAATGGACGAATCGTTTGACCATACATCGGCAGTTTCTCCGTTTCATCCTTGAAATAGGCTGGTCTTGCAGTGAACCCATCACTTTCCAACCATTGATTTAGGTTGTTGATGTCAGCACCTTTAAGTTCTTTTTCGGTTAGATTCTTCCAGTCTTTAAGACTAGCCGCACCGAACTCTTCAAACAATTTTGGCATGGGGTAAAGATAGATCGAACCTATTCTTGTCCACTATCCTTCAATCGCTTATTTAAATGGGCAAATGAACCCAAACCACATAAATCAAGAATGAGCTTCGATTTTAAGGTTTAACCCAGTTCTCAATTAGTTTGAGACCGTGCTCTGTCAAAAGACTTTCGGGGTGAAACTGAACACCACAAACATCAAATTTTTTGTGCCGAATGGCCATCACTTCTCCATCATCATCAGTGGCAATTATTGCTAAATCAGAATTCATTGAATCATGATCAATCACCCACGAGTGATACCTTCCTGTATCAAATCGATTTGGAACATTCTGGAATAAAGGGTCTTGAGAATTCAAGACCTTTATTGGAATGGCTACTCCGTGATGAACGGTGTCCAAATTTTTTAGCGTGCTCTCAAAAGCTTCACCAATTGCCTGCATTCCCAAACACACCCCTAGAATTTTCTTCGAAGGCGCAAACTTTCTAATCAACTCAGGCATGATACCCGCATCGCTTGGTAACCCAGGACCCGGAGAAAGGATAATCGAATCGTAAGCTTCAACCTCCTCAAGTGTTATTTGATCGTTCCTTTTAACCGTCACATCAGCACAGAATTGCTCCACATAGTGAACCAAGTTGTACGTAAACGAATCGTAATTATCGAGGATCAGAATTCTCATCAGTGGGCCAAATCTAGTTCGGATGATGTCGAATTAAAATTCGACTTTTGATTTTTCGCTAACCTAAAAAAGTCAAAATGAAGAAAGTGATTCATACACCTTCGGCCCCAGCAGCCATTGGCCCTTACAGCCAGGCTATTCTTGCCAATGGATTTCTTTACACATCCGGACAGATTGCACTAAATCCGGATTCGGGTGAATTGGTGATGGACACAATTGAAATGGAATGTCATCAGGTAATGAAGAACCTTAAAGAAGTTTTAACTGCGGCCGGAATGAGCTTTGATAATGTCATTAAATCCACAATCTACCTCTCAAGTATGTCACTTTATGCTAAGGTCAATCTAGTTTATGCAGAGTACTTTGATGCCAATCCTCCTGCGCGTGAAGCTGTGCAAGTAGCTGGCTTGCCAAAAGGTGTAAATGTTGAAATTAGTGTAGTAGCAACGAATTGATAGGTTGAATCAACTCCAATCTTCTAAAGAGCATTTACCTGGTCTTGATGCGCTCAGGGGAATTTCGGCCATAGCCGTTATAGTATTTCACATTGAGCAAATCAAAAGTTTCAACAGGCTTCCAAATCTTATGGATTACGGCTTCTTTGCTGGTGAAGGTGGACGAAACGCTGTTATTCTATTCTTTGTTTTAAGCGGCTATTTAATTACAAAGAACCTGTTGAAGGAACGTTCTTTTGAACGGAAAATCTCCTATAAACGATTTTATTTGAAGAGGATTCTCCGAATTTGGCCTCTTTACTACCTCGTGCTATTTCTGAGTGCTTGGGCTTTAGACTATACTCCGAAAGAAAGTACGTTTTGGATGTGCATTTTCATTTTTCCGAATGTTGCGCATGCCTCGATTGGTGGTTGGGTGGCAAACCCACCTATTTGGACAATCGGAGCTGAAGAGCAATTTTATTTAACCTGGCCTTGGGTCATTGACAAATTTCGAACACACACATTAACAATTCTAATTGCCATAATCGTAATAATTACAGTCCTTCCTTTCATTCTAATTTGGCTGGTAGAAAATCATTTTCCTCGGCCAGGCCTTGCTAATCAAGTCAAAACCATTTTTGCTGCCACCAAGTTCAACACCTTTGCGCTAGGAGGGCTCTGTGCTTATATATTTCACAAGCATCCAAATTGGGCTCTCCATTTTCGTGAACCAGTTCTTTCTACAACCATAATTTTAATACCCTTCATTTTTTGGTTTTCTGGCGTTTCAGTTCCATACTTAAATGATGAATTATACGCTTTGTTTTTTAGCGTGCTAATAGTACATGTCTCGTTAAATCGAGGTGGAGGATTCCTTTTCAATAATTCTATACTGAATTATTTAGGCAAAATCTCATACGGCATTTACTTGTTTCATCATCTAGCCATTATACTTGGCTTAAGATACGTTCCGCCTGTATTCTTCAAGAGTTTGATCGCAAGCAACATTGTATATTATATCATAGTTTTCTCAACCACAGTGATGGTCGCAACCATTTCTTATTATGGAATGGAGCGCTACTTTTTACGACTAAAAAGTCGTCTATAAAAATGACAGAAAATTGCGAATTGTTCTGTACCGAAATCCTTAAGGCTATCGATTACTTTCGGTAAGGGTCAGTCTTTCTCTGAATTGAAAAATACCTTGTAGAAATACATTCCTCGTGATTCATCGTAACCTCGTTCGATGAATTGGCTTCCACCATCAGGGCCAAAAGGGAGCTTAATTTGAATGTTTGTGTCCAACTCAATCTGGTTCTTAATCTTTCGCTGTTGAGCCTTTAATGCGGGCTTAGAAACAGAAAACTCATCCTCAATCGGGAAAGGATTGATTGCATCATGCTGCTCTTTCAACTCCATAAATGAAGTTTGCATCGCAGGCTCCTTAATTACGGCTTGAATAAATTCATCCGCCTTCACTACCTCATTTTCTGCCATGTATTGAACGGCATCATTCATGAAAGCCATCTGTTCAGGCTTGCCATCACTAGCATGCTCAGGAGCAAAAACCTCATCTGTAAATTGCTGGCAGAGCTCCAAGTATGAAGTGGTTTGAAAGTTTACATCGTTGGCAACACCTAGCCCTAGGAAATTGTCTTTCCAGTAAGCCGCATCGTAATTATTGGAATCTACGCTGATTACGGCATAGCCTTCCTCTTTGTCTGTATTTACAATGATGCACCCCTTGTCTAGCTTATCCACTAGAATGCCTTCGTCCACATCAGTCAATAAACGCTCAAAACCCTCCTCGCTAACTTTTACGAAGTCGTGAAGTGTTTCTGCTTTGAAAATTCCAATAGCATCGGTTACCTCATCACCGTACACCATATCGGTGAAGTAGGTAACGAACAACTCACCAGATCGAATATGAGGGTGCGTAGATTGCTCAAACAGATGATTCAGAATGTCTGCCGAACCGGCTAAAAGATCTTTGGGATTGCTAAAAATGCTAGAACAAACCTTGAACATATGGTTTTCTGTTGGGCCTAACTCTGACGTAAACCGCATAACCTTTCTGCTTTTAGCAAATGGCCCTAAGAAGAATGTAAGCAGAGCAACTTCTACTTCCGGTGAAGGGTTTAGCAAGCTTCCCGATTCGAAATTTGACTCTTCTCTCGATTTGTTGCCAACTCGGTGTAGGGCAACGTAATCCATGTTTAATTGTGATAAATCCAGCATGTCGCGAAAGTAATATTTCGATTATCACGGTTGATTTAATTCTAAAATCATTTGCTTCGTGAAACGCGGAAAGTTTTATGAATTTTTAATTTCGCGCCCCTAACAATCTTACTTCAAATTATGAGATACTCACTTCTATTTTCCTTAATGTTGGGTTCAACTGCAATTATAGCTCAGAACCTTTATGAAATTCCGGCCACCAAGGCAGGCTCATACGGTCAATATATATCAAAACCGTCACGAAATGTGGCACCCACTGTTAACCGTGGTGGCGGAGGCAACATTTGGTCAGATAATTTTTCAAACCCGAGTACATGGGTCATTGACCACGATGCAACCGTTACTACGCTCGATTGGCAAATTGGTCAGAATATCGGTTGCTCTGGTATTGCACCGATTGATACAATCAATTCTACCACAAAAGCCAATGGATACGCTCTACTGGATTCTGACGAACACAACCAAGGTTCCGTTATGGAAGACAGCTGGATTACCACAGCCAATTCCATTAATTTGGGCTCCTACCCTAACGTAATGCTTGAGTTTGAATCGCAGTATTTCAGTTGGGATAATGAAGAATGCTATGTTGTGATTAGCACCAACAACACCGATTGGCCTGAACTTACGCCAACCACCGATATCTCAAGCATGCCAAATGTCTTTCACGTTTGGCCAGGCATGGCTCAACAGACTGAGATTTTCAATCCAACACTTAAAAGCATTGATATTTCTGCCGTAGCGGGAGGGCAATCAACTGTTTGGGTACGATTTCACTGGACCGGAGTTTGGGGCTACAGCTGGTTTGTAGATGATGTTGTTATTCGAACCATTGAGGATTATGACGCTCGAATTGAGAACACATTCTTCTCACACAACAATACTGGTCATCAATATGGTCGTATTCCAGTTAATCAAACCAACCAGACCAAGTTAATGGGCAGTGAGGTATTCAATCTTGGACTTGAAGGCCTTTCCAACCTTAGTGTGGATGCATCCTTCACTGGCCCGGCTTCATTCAGCGCAACTGGAAATCACGCTTCATTGCTGCCTGATTCAACAGCGGGTCTGTCGGGCACATCAACCACGGGCCCTCTTGCTGCGGGAACTTATTCTGGCCTGTATACCATGGAATCGGATAATGACAATTCCTCCGGTTCGCAGTTTGGAAACAATACAATGACAAGAAACTTCGAGGTTTCTGAAACCCGTTACTCAAAAGATGCTATTGGCCTGAACGACTATATTCTAACGGATTGGGGCCCAATAAGTAATCAAAGTGGGGAGGGCGTTACACCGCTTACTTATTATGATGTGGATGGAACGCTGGATGTAACAGGAATTGAGATCGCCTTGGCATGGTATACTCAAGTTGGTGGCCAAGTAGTGGTTGGAATATTCGATACTACAGGCTTATCTGCAGGAGCGACCAGCATTATACCTCTCACACTAAGTAACCTTTACACGATCACAGCAGCGGACACCATTGCGGGTATTGCGAAGATTTGGTTTCAAACGCCTTATAATCTTACCGCAAACGGTTACTATGCTGGAGCAGTGTTGACAGGAGGCCCTGATAACAAGGTAATTGCAGTGATGGATGAGTTGACTTTTGCGCAGCCTCAGAATTCTGCATTTGTATTCATCCCTGGCGCACAGGTTTACAGTAATGGAACCGCATATGCCATCAGATTGATGCTTGACTCTCCACCGGTTGGAATTGAAGTTGAACAGAGCAATGCAAACCTCACTCTTGCACCTAACCCGAATTCAGGTGTATTTGCTTTGAGACTTACCGATCTTCCTGAAGGCAGATTGACAATTAATGTTGTTGATGTGCAAGGCAAAACCGTGTTTACTGACAGCGGGGTATCCGCTCACAGACAGTTTAACAAGCAATTCGATTTGAGCAGCTTGGTTGACGGAGTTTATACCGTGATCATTCGACCTGAAAACGGCCAATACAGAACCGAGCGGTTTATAAAGCATTAACCTCTTAGATATAAAGCATAGGAAAGGGCGAATCGAACATTCGCCCTTTTTTTGTTGCCAAAGTTTTAGGCGGTGGCAAAATTGGAAATGAACGTTAGTTGACGGATATTCGCTGACTGAAAAACACTCCATATGATGAAAAATCTACTATCCGCTATCATTGTTGCAGCCCCGTTCCTTGCTTTTGCGCAAAATGGATCAACTGAACCAACAATTCCCTTACTAGAAGAAAGCCTTCGAGTTAATAACTCAAGGTCAACACACGTAACACCTATTGAGCGAGGTGGAGGCGGTTCCATCATCTGGTCGGAAGACTTTCAGAATGGTGTGAATTCAGGATCCAACGTTATTACTTCCGTTGGAACA
>JBLFWJ010000082.1:0-14329 GCA_047611425.1 Bacteroidia bacterium
GTGTATGGACCCGTACTCGTGCTGTTTTGGTCAACGTGAGATCCTGTCCAGTCACTCTCAAACTTCAAATTGTAGGCTTCACAAGGGCTGAGGTTTTCCGGCCCGTATCCTGGATCACAATTGCATAGTTCGGTGCTTTCGTCACACGTGCCGTAATCACCGCATTCGACATCATTACATGGAATTTGGTCGCACGATGAAATCATGAGCACTGCAAACAGGAAGGAAAGTGGAATCAAGTATTTCATATCGGAACGTTTGATTCAAATGTAGGCGGACAAGGTCCCCTAAGTTTTATTCAATTCCGATTGATGTTACTGGAATTTCTACAACTAAATTTGCCGCCTTCAATTTCAACCCAATGGAAAGCATTAAAGCACTTTTAGCATCAGAAGAATTAAACCGCACGGTAACCGCCCAAGGCTGGGTTCGAAATCGAAGAGGTAACGCTTATGTAAATTTCGTTGCGCTGAATGATGGATCAACTATTCATGCCGTTCAGGTGGTTTTGGATATGGAGAAATTCACAGAGGAGGAATTGAAAGATCTAACGGTTGGGTCGGCAATTTCCGTTGTAGGTGAATTAACCGAAAGCGAAGGAAAAGGTCAGCGAGTAGAGGTAAAGGCAGCTTCAGTGACTGTTCATGGAACAGCTGATCCTGATGAATTTCCAATTCAACCTAAAAAGCATTCTCTAGAATTTTTGAGAGAAAAAGCGCATTTGCGAATGCGAACCAACACGTTTGCTGCGGTATTCAGAATTCGTCATGCGCTCACGTTTGCCATTCATAAATACTTCAATGATCGTGGATACTTCAACATCCACACGCCAATTCTCACAGCAACAGACGGTGAAGGAGCAGGGGAGATGTTTCGGGTTTCGACACTAGACCCAAACAATCCACCAAAGGGTGAAGATGGGAAAGTTGATTTCACCCAAGACTTTTTTGGTAAGCAAACCAACCTTTGTGTTACTGGACAATTGGAGGCTGAATTGGCAGCACTTGGGTTAAGCAAGGTTTACACATTTGGCCCAACTTTTCGAGCCGAGAATTCAAATACATCTCGCCATCTATCTGAGTTTTGGATGATCGAGCCAGAGATTGCTTTCTGTGACATTCACCAGAACATGGACATCGCAGAAGATCAGTTGCGTTGGACAACCAACTACGTTTTGGAGAATTGTAAGGATGATCTTGAGTTCCTTTCAAATCGTTTGCAAGATGAAGAGAAATCTTTGCCTCAGGATAAGCGAAGTCCAATGGAATTGGTTGAGAAACTTCGGTTTATAGTAGACAATGATTTTGAGCGAATCACTTATACCGAGGCTTTCGATATTCTGAGAAATTCGAAGCCGAACAAGAAAAAGAAATTCCAGTTTCCGGTGGAGGAGTGGGGCTTCGATCTTCAAAGTGAGCACGAACGGTTTTTGGTTGAGAAGCATTTCAAAAAGCCAGTAATCATTACGGCCTATCCAGCTAAGATCAAGGCGTTCTATATGAAGTTGAACGAAGACCAAAAGACCGTTGCCGCCATGGACATTCTTTTCCCAGGCATTGGAGAAATGGTTGGTGGATCACAACGTGAAGAGAATTACGATGTACTTCTTCAAAAAGTGAAGGACTTCAACATTCCTGAGGAAAGTGTTTGGTGGTACCTAGAAACCAGAAAGTTCGGTACCGTTGAGCACAGTGGGTACGGGTTGGGTTTTGAACGAATGATGATGTTCCTGACGGGAATGTCGAATATTCGAGACGTGATTCCTTTCCCAAGAACGCCACAGAATTGCGATTTTTAATAAAGCCGCTAGCTTATAGCTGCTAGTATCAAGCTTGATGCTTCAAAAAAAAGGCCCGATCTCATTTTGAGATTGGGCCTTTTCGTGTTTCCTATTTCAGGTTTCTGAGTTCCTTTTTAGTGATCGTGTCCGCCTGGGCCATGTGCATGACCGTGGCTTAGTTCGTCTGGAGTTGCTTCACGTACGTCCATAATCTCAACCTCAAAATGAAGTGTTTCACCAGCCAAAGGATGATTAAGGTCTAGCGTTACTTCTGTTCCTTCGATTTCTGTAACCAATGCAACCGTTTCTCCTTGGTTTGATTCAACCTGAACCTGCATGCCAACTTCCAATTTTTCGTCTCCCTCAGACTGAAAATTGTCCAATGGAACCTTCGCTAATTGATCCTCGGTTCTTTCACCGTATCCGTCTTCTGGGGCAACGGTTGCGTTAATCTTTTCGCCTGCAGCTTTTCCTTCCAATTGCTTTTCCAATCCAGGAATCAAGTTTCCAATTCCTTGAATGAATGCCATTGGATCATTTCCTACTGAAGAATCCATTACGTCTCCATCGTCATTCTTAAGCGTGTAGTGCATCAACACTACTTTGTTTTCTGTTATTGTCATAATTGTGATTTTCGGGCCGCAAAAGTAGGAATCTCTTTTGCCTAAATGGCAAAATCATTTGATGGTGTACCTCTAAAATATCGGGGGATAGAAGGGAAGGCTTCTGTAATTACGTAGTAGAAGGTACCACTTGGAAATCCGGGTGTTACACCGAACCTTCCGTTGGCCTCGTCCAATGTTCCGCTTCCTGCCATGTATTCGTAGTCTGCTGAGTATACACCATTGTAAGCATCGCAGGGTGCGGTGTCGCCATCTCCAGGCCTATCTCCTGATTTCATGGAATAACTGCTGGTCATTTCTATCACGGCTGAAGTCGTATCCGATGCATCGGTATAAGCATATTTGTAATAGATAGGAAAGCCATCTGCCGCGTAACCAATTAGCGTCATTTCTGAGCTTGATGGATTTAGATCCTGTATGAACAAAGAGGGTACGCCATGATAATGATACTTCCCGTTGGGCTGAACGTGGGCATTATTGCAATCAAGGCCAATTTGAACATTCAGAGCTTCCAGATTCCATTCCCAGTTTGCGTTGGGGTCGTTTCTATATCCGTGCGGAAAAGGCTCGGCTGCAATAGGATCCAACTCAACGCCATTAAAAAGAATTCCAAAGGAGTAGTCCGGGCCACTTGTTCCAAGTAACGAAACCAAATTTCCAGTTTCGGTTGGTGAGCTTGTAATAGTGTAGGTTAAGTTTTGCTCAGCGATCGCATTCGGGTTCAACGCACCAGATATTGATCCGAACAAACCAACGGCATGAACGGGAATGGCGTTGGCAAGAATAACCCGATTTCCACCAGAAGAGGTTTCGCTGTATTGCTGAGAAACGGTCAGCGTCTCCGAACATGAACCCCCAGAAGAATCGAGTGATTGGTCTGAGGTGCAATCACCGTCATCGGAGCAACCAGCTGCCAAAATGATAATTGCTGCGAATAGTAGATTCTTGTTAAAGTTCATTAGGTGGAATTTAAAGGTGTTGTCAATTATTTATGAAGGAATGAAACGGAGCTACAACGCTTGCGTATTCACATTGACGAGTTTATTATTTCAATCTGTAAGGAAAGAAATTAACCTCGACTAAAGGAATATGATTTCAAACCTTCGGTACATATTCGTTTTGTCGGCTTTTCTGATTCTATCGGCATTTAGGTCAGAACCAGCTGCCGAAAAAGCAAGTGTCGAGCGACTTGAATACGAGATTATCGTATTGAATAAGTCGGTAGGGGAGTTTGTGGCAGAGCGTTCTGACCTGAACAACACTGCCGATTATTCGATCACTTCAAATATTTCAGTTTGGCTTTTTAAGCACTTCACTTTTACCTATGAACTTTCAGCTCGATACGAGAACGATGTATTGGTAAATGCGAAATTGTGCAATCGTTTAAATGATGATCTAAAGGCGAAATCTTCGGACAACTTTGATGGCGCGCAGTATCACACCAACACAAAAGATGGAAGCGTGATTGATTATAATCATGCGGAGGTTGACTATTCGGCTGCCAATTTATTCTTCGAAGAACCAGGTGATAGAACAAGTCTTTTTAGCGAGAATTACGGAGTTGATTTGGCCATTGAAAAGGTTGGAGCACATCGATATAAATTGACGTTGCCCAATGGTGATTACAATTTTTACGATTACGAAGAGGGCCAAGTAAGCAATGTGGAAATGCATCGAAAATTGGCTGTTGTTAAATTGCTTGTCAAGCAATCTTAACCAATTCTGGTACCGTTTGCAACGGTACGTTCTGGTTGAATTAACGTGACCTCATTCTCGTCTCCAATTCCACCCATAACCAAACACTCACTCATCATTGTGGCAATTTGTTTTGGAGGGAAGTTGATTACAGCAACTACTTGTTTGCCAATTAATTCATCGCGGGAATAAAGTTTGGTAATCTGTGCGGAGCTTCGTTTGATGCCAAATTCTCCAAAATCGATTTTGAGTTTGTAGGCCGGATTTTGCGCCTTAGGAAATTCCTCCGCTTCGATGATAGTACCTACACGCATTTCGACCTTCATAAACTCGTTCCACGTTAATTCATCCATAACTCAATTTTGAGTTGAATTTACACCGCGAAATCGGGAAGAAGGACAACTTCGCAGTCCGAGTGACGTCTGTGCTGGGTAGTTGAATTACCTTGCCAGCCGTGTCACGTATCTCCCATATCAATCAACTTCCTGTTCACGACCTTCAGGATGGAGCCAGCCCTTTTCTGGTGCGGGATATTGCGCACACCAATAATTACGATTTCACCCAAAAGCATCGACACAGTTATTTCGAAATCATCTTTTTTGAAAAGGGTGGAGGCGTACAATTGATTGATTTTAGTGAGGTTGAGGTCTGTGACCATTCGTGTTATATCATTCATCCCAATCAGATTCATTTATTAAATCGAGATCCCGGTTCCTTTGGTAGATTGATTCAATTCAGGTCTGTGTCGGTTACATCGGCACAACTCTTTACAATGCTTCGGGCTCGGATATGGAATGGAATGGGCGGTACCATTTTTCAAAAGGATGAGGCCCTTTTCAGTCGATTTACACAACTCTTAGACTTGTTTGAAAACCAGGGTGATGGGCCAAATGAAAATGAGCGTAACCAACATTTACTTCAGGTTTTGTTGTTCGATCTTCTCGGAGTTACGGATCAAACTGTTTCCGCAAAACACGTTGATTCTGATTTCAATACATTTCTAAAATTGGTGGATACACACTTCAAAGAAGAGAACTCCGTCAAATTCTATCTCAACGAACTCAATATTTCCGATAAGAAGTTGAGCGCCCTAACTAAGCAGCACTTTGGGTTTTCATCGCTTCAGGTGATTCATCATAGAATGATACTGGAGATAAAGCGATTGTTGTTGTTCGGAGAATCCTCACACAAAGAGGTGGCTTATTCGCTTGGTTTCGATAGTCCTTCCAGTTTTTCGGCCTTCGTGAAGAACAAGACTTCCCAGACTCCATCGGAGCTACAGGCTGCCTTGGAGAAAATTCATCAGTGATAGGCTGAAATTCCTAACAGGGATGAAAACCGAGTAACCACCTTTGCTTTCGTAAGGTCGTTATACCATCATCTAACTGGTAAATGCGCCAAGTTTTAACTTAAAATCCTGTCATGAGAATCATCGTCATCTTCCTGTCACTGTTTGCAGTAACGCAACCAAGTCTCGCACAAATTACTTGGACTCAGATTGAGTCTGGAACGGATAGATACTTGAATACCATCCAGTTTGTTGATAATCTAGTCGGATATATTGGAGGAGATAGAACATTACTAAAAACGACTGATGGCGGGGCCAATTGGTTATCTGTTCAATTGGACTCTCTTGGAATTAGTCCGTTTCAGTCGCTTAATATCGCTGATATGCATTGGTTTAGTGAGGATCATGGAATTATATTGGCAAGTGGTTGGGATGGTATGCGGGAGACCTACGATGGTGGTTTCAGTTGGGAAGTGGTAGCTACCGGTGCAGGCTTCTGCGACATAGGTTCTCTATTCTATTTCGATGAAAACCTTGGTTTTGCAGGTGGCGCTGGATGTTTCGAAGGCCATATTATAGATCGATTCGATAACGGGTCTTGGACAACCGCAATGGATCCTAATGATTGGAGCGGACAAAATCTCGTTATCAGCATAGAATTTAAAGACGCTATGACTGGTTTTGCCGGAACCAATAACGGAACGATTTTACGAACTACCGATGCCGGATTGAACTGGGATACGATTTCTAATAATTTGCAGAATGACGCATTGGTAACAGATTTCGCCTTTTATGGTGGAGATACAATCCGAGCGTCAATTACCTCAGAATGGGGCGTGATGATTAGCTTTGATAATGGCCTTACATGGGGATATGACTCGGAGACAGCCACTTTCTTTTACCCACAAATGGAAGCAATTCATATCGATGGTAATGGAACTTCATTTATTGGCGGATCATCAAGTAACATAACGGGTGTCATTTTCGATAACCACGGCCCTTTTTGGTATTACAACACAATAGGCCATCCTATTCGTGACATTACCTCGCATTCTGATTCTATTACTTTTTTAGTTGGCGATACCGGAGCGATTTACGTTAATGTTGATCCAAGCACCTTAACTACTACTGAGCTAATTGAATCTCCAGCGTTTAATATGGCGCCAAATCCAGCCCTAGATGAGCTGAATATTTCTGGGGTGGAAGGGATGATAAATAAGATAACAGTATTTGATTCTAGCGGTAGGTTGGTTATACAAGAAATGGGAGTCAGTTCTACCCAAAGATTGGATGTTTCAAGACTTGAATCTGGTGTTTTTATCCTTGTGATTGAAACCGAAAAGGGAGTGGCCCGAAAGGAGTTTGTGAAGCATTGAATCCTCCGCCCTAGGCAGCTTCATTGAAAAGAGTGATTTCCCAGCAAGTTGGATCACATTTCTTGTGAAATAGCCAGACCCTTCCTTCGTCAGGGAAACAAACAGGAAGCAGTGCAGAGTCTGGTTGTTTCGCTGAGGTACGAAGCGTCTAAGGTTTAAAGGAATCTGCCAGTTACCGTGCAATGACAGTTAAAACGGGCTGTCCATAGGATTTTCAGCGGTAAAAGAGCAGCTATTCCTGTCATATAGATATGTTGCGGATACTTGGAATTACACCTCGATACGAGATCAAATGGTTTGAAGCTGCGTTACCAATTTCCTTGTACGATTACAGACATCCACAGGTTGGATTAGCGTTTCGATTCTACAATATCACTATCGGTTCCGATAATATTCTTCCATTCTTCTTTCCCATTGATGTCTACAGCGGAAACATCTACGCAAGTGTGAAAATCACACTGTTCAATAATCCTGCTTGTCGGACAAAAAAGAATAGAGGAGGGAAAAGCAAGACGAAACGATTACCTATTAAAAAGGGAAGTGCAGTGGATTGTCCTGCGTTTAATTGAATGCAGTGAAGAGAAAGTACGGAAAGAGGTGGTTGATGATTGAAAGTTAATGGTCAGTTGAGCTTGATGCCATGCTTGGAAAGCAGACCCGGCAATCCATCCAAAGAGAATCGTGCACCTTTCATTCTATTTCTTTCGGGTTCAATTGCAAAATGTGAAGCGGATCTGAAATCAACTTTTTCCAAGTTGGTTTCCTCGAAGACGGCTTTTGACAAATCACAATCGTCAAAACTCGACTTAGAAAGATTGGCGGGCCCGTTGGCTACGTTATGGATGGCTCAACAAGGGGCTGAGGTAATCAAAGTTGAAAGCCCTCATTCTCCGGATCCAGTTCGTTTCTATCCGCCAATGAAAAATGGTGTCTCTGTCTTTTACAGTGCATTAAATGCTGGTAAGAAGAGCATTTCGCTGGATTATCGATCAGATGAAGGAAGGGAGCAGATTCTAAAATTGGTAGAGTCTGCAGATGTGGTAATGGAACAATTTCGCCCTGGAGTAATGGGGAAGTTTGGGCTTGGCTACGACCAATTGAAAGCTCGAAATCCTAAGGTCGTTTTAGTGTCGATTACTGGTTATGGCCAAGAAGGCGAAATGGCCAACATGCCGGGACATGATCTAAATTACTTGGCGTATTCAGGAATGCTGGATGGCCTTCGTGATAAGGATGGAGCTCCGGCTATTCCAAAAGCACAATTAGCGGATGTTTCCGGTGGTTCGATGATGGCTCTGAATGCTGTTAACTCGGCTTTGCTGCATAAGGAAAGAACTGGAGAAGGCCAGCACATCGATGTTTCAATGGCAAAAAACGTATCTGTTCTTCAATCTCTTCGAATTGCTGAAGAGCTTGAAGTTGATTTACCAGGCGAACATCTTTCTGGAAGATTGGCATGCTATAATGTTTACAAATGTGCCGATGGAAAATACGTAGCACTCGGTGCCTTGGAGCCAAAGTTTTGGCAGAAATTCTGCAATCTAATCGGTCATCCTGAATGGGGCGTGCGGATTTTGGATCAAGATCAAACAGGCCTTAAAAAGGAGGTCGGTGATTTGTTCAATTCAGAGTCCATGAGTTATTGGCTCGAAAAACTTGAAAACGAAGGTGTGTGTCTTTCTCCTGTTTTAACGTTGAAAGAAGCAAGCAAACATCCACTTTTTGAATCAGGTTTTCCGACTTCCTTGGGGAAAGATGAATTGATTGATGCACCAGAACAAGGTGCGAGTAACGATGAGTTATTGGGTTGAATTACTCTTTCGGTTCAAAAGAAAGAACCTGCAAATAGATCTTAGTTTTCCCCAGCTGACCTGGCAACCAACTTCTTTTTGGATGATTGATCGGTGAGGTGTAATTCGCAAAAAGAAAGCGATGTTTATCTAATCTAATTATCGAGGGAAATGCAGTATCACCAGCTCCAGGTAGATCCATAACCCATTCAACTTTTCGAGTCTCTTGGTTTATTTTGAATAGGGCAGTTGTTTTTGGTGTGAACGAGTAGCCAGTCCAGTTTCTGATTCGTTGGGTCGACATTTTTCGCTTTCTGTTGGTTTTACCAAATGGTTTTTGACCCAGATGTCTTCTGCCTATTAAGAATAGATCATCACCATGTCTAAACATTTTTGGAGACATAAAGCAGCGCTGATCCCCAGTGTCTGGAAATTCCCACTTGCTAAGATTGTTTGCCGGAGCAAAAACCACATGCGACCCGAATCCAGTTTCATCTCCGTCTTCCAAACGGGTTACGCCCCATAAATTCCCGCTCCGATCAAACTCAAATGCCGTTTCTGAAACGCCTCCAAAGTAGACTTCACTCGAATCCCCAACAGGCTCCCAATCAATTCCATTGTTGGTTTTTTTAAAGAACAGGCTGACTTCAGCTTTGCCTTTTACTTCATAATGAGATCCCGAATAACTCGTCATGTAAGTGGAGCCCTTCCTGTTTTTCAAGCTCCAATGAACTTCCCCTTTAGTAAGCACTTTTTCCGGTTCAGACCACTTTCCATTCCCTGTACTTACATAGTGATCAATGAATTGAGGCTCAAAAGCCGTCATTTTAGTTCCTGCACCGAAGCAATAAAAGTGCAATTGCCCATTTATCGGGATAAGGAAGGGTTCCCGAATATCCCGACCAATGAATATTTCGAGCTCCTTTTTCCAGGCTTTTCCATCGTCAGATGAGATAATGTAAACACCGGTCTTTTTACTAGCGAAGTGAGTGGGTCCAGTTCTGAAAGCCAGATACAATCGATGATTGAAAATTGTTATCGAAACATTGTTGTTTGATTTTTGGGGAATAACATCAACAGGAAGATCATAAGAAGGAATGATCCAATAGGGTTGACTTAATGTTGGCTGATAGCTCGAATTGAAGTCAAAATCCGGATCGTGTTTGGCTGGGTCATCAGGTGAAACCTCAAGCACAGGGAGTAGGGTACTTAAGGTGGTTTGCACCTCAAATGGCTCGATATTGTTCATGCTCCATTTTGGTGTAGAACAGGAAACCGATAGGAAGCTTATCCCAAATAAGAGCAGTCGTTTCGCCTTCAATTTCCGCAAAAACTTCATTGAGGTATATGGATTCGGATTACTCAATTTCACTGAATAAAATGATCTGATTTTGCATCCTTGATACAGCCAAAATTGGCTTAAAAAATTAGATTTCCGATGGTAATCTTAAAACCGCTTGGATAAATAGTTGATAGCTCAAGAAACATAGATGCAAAGAATAGCCAACCACAACAGGTATTTTTCGTCTTTTAAACCAAGTTGATTCTGTAACCGTTTGGTTAGGAAAAACGTGTTAAATTGGAGGATCGAAATCCTTCTGAAGGATAGAGGAGAGAGCCGATTAGTGACCATTGACCGCAGCAACCTGTATGATTACAATTTTACGTTTCAGATACCTCTTCTCGGTATTGCTTTTTCTGTTCCTAATCAATGGGTTAAAAGCCCTTGGTCAAAACGCGGAATTATCCACATTTATTGGGGAAGTTGAAACTGGATTCACTCAGTCTCATGAAGAAGCGCTTTCATCCGCCAACCTAGAGCAGTATCGCTTAAGAAATTCTAGACGGCCATTCAAGTTTGAATCTGGAGTCTCATTTGAACTTCTATCAGCAGTTGAGCTAACTGAGGCTGGTTATCTGGTCAATCCTGGAGAATACTTAACCCAAGCTGACTTAAATCCATTGGTTGATTTTGTATTCAGGCTTGGGCCAACCAATCAATTAGCGATTCGTTCGGTGATTGACCCAAATTCCAAATTGGCAACAATCAAAGTTGTACCAGCATCCAACCAGAATAGAATATCTCAGTCTGATCTTCAACAAATGAGTGAAGAAAAGCGAGCATACGTGCTTTCCAATCCCAACATGTTTCTGATAGAATGATTAACAGGATTCTATATATCACTGTTTTACTCTTGGGAATAATATTTCGAGCGGATGCTCAATGTCCGAACGATAATACATTTTACTTAGATCTGACGCCAATCGGTTGCCCTGGCTCAAATAGCTCCACGTGTGTTTGGGGTGGAGAATACGTTACGGTCAACGTAATTGCAGGAAACACCTACACATTTTCAACTTGTGGTGATCCGGCATTTGATACCCAGATTACGCTTTATACCAGTGGAGGAGCATTCCTCGCATTTGACGATGATGGTTGCGGTCTTCAGTCTACGATAACTTGGGTTGCAACTTTCACGGGAATTGTAAATGTACTTGTTGATCAATTTCCGTGCGATTATAATTTCACTTGCATAACGCTTAATATCGATTGCGCTGGTGGAGGCGGAGGTTGCGGAGGTGGTCCTGTTTGTACAGGGCCTGCAGCCGATTTCTGTGCAACCGCATGTAGTCTTGGTAGTCTTAATGCTCCGGTTCCATGCCCAACTGGCACAGGTTCTGCTCAAACATGGTGTGGAACAAATACTGGTGCGACTGCGGATAACCCATACACATATCAGCTTGGTTGTGTAGGTGGTGGGGATATGCCAATCTCCGTGCCGGATGTCTGGTACACGTTTGTTCCAACAGGAAATTCGATTGACATTTCTGTTGCTGGATTAACCAATCCTTCAATAGGTCTTTGGAGTGGAGGATGTGGTGGATTGGCTGGAATTGGATGTGCAAACGGTGCTGGGACAGCAAATCTTATTGTTGAGCCCGTTATTCCTGGAGACACATATTACCTGCAGGTTTCTGGCGGGGCAGTTGGAGACGTTGGAGACTTTGATCTTTCAATAACCAATAGCTTCAATTGTGACATATGTCTGACAGAGGCAAGTATTACAGCTACTCCGGCACCTACAAACGGGTTCTATCAGAACAATGAGACGGTTACGTTCTGCTACGATCTTGTGACTTGGGAGCAGCAACTAGTAAATTGGCTACACGGGGTTCAAGTATCGTTTGGCCCAGGTTGGGATCAAACCACATTGACTACAAACCCTCCAGCGGCTCAAGGAGGCAATGGTACTTGGTCATGGTATAATACAAATGTGGCAAGTGAGGCGGGAAACGGAACGTTCCCTCCAGGATTCTATTTTGAATCTCCGGCACATAGTGGGGGAGTGAATAGTACAACTAATCCTGGAGATAGCTGGGGAGATAACGGAACTGGAGGCTGGCAGTTTTGCTGGACAATCACTACTCAAGACTGTCCACCGGGAGTAGATGGTGCAGACTTAGGGATTAGCGTTACTACGACAGCAGATGGAGAAAGTGGCGATTGGACAAGTTACGCGTGTTCACCTGATCCATCAGTAGATTTTAACGGCATAATGACATGCTGCCCTGATCCAATTCTTTTGGCTTTAATTGGCAACGATTGTTTTAGCGATTGTCTTGGTTCGGCAACAGTAACGGGAGATGGTACAGGTCCTTATGATTATTCATGGGTACTGGATTCAAATGGCTCCACTGTTTATACAGATAATGGAAATGCCGGATCAAGCACAGGTTCGAACTTATGCTCTGGTGACTATACAGTAACGGTTGTAGATCAATTTAATGGATGTACAGCTGATTTAGCTGTTACCATTACGGCTCCAACTGTTTTGGTTTTGGCTCAGACAAGCTTGACCAACGAAACTTGCGGAAATTCAAACGGACAAATTGTTGTTGCGGCTTCTGGCGGAACCCCTGGATATACGTATGATATTGGTGGAGTTGGTCAGGCTTCCGGAACGTTCTCTGGTTTAGCGGCAGGCTCCTACACCGTTACCGTCACTGACGCTGGTCCATGTACAGAACAGCTGGTCATCAATATTGTCAATAATGGCGGACCAACAGCAGCTATCACCTCACAATTCGATCCTAATTGTAATGGTGGGAATGATGGCTTCTTTACAATTGTCGGAAGTGGCTCTTTGGCCCCGTATACTTATTCCACAGATGGAGTAAACTTCGGAGCCAGTGGAACTTTCACGGGTCAAGCTGCCGGTACGTACACAATTACAGTTCAGGATGCCTATTCATGCCAGACTACAATTAATGTAACGCTGGGTGAGCCGCCTATCCTGGTTATAAATGTTGTTTCTGTTGTTGATGCAACATGTGGTTTGACAAACGGAGAGATTCATTTAAGTGGGGCCGGAGGAACACCTCCATATTCCTTTAATGTTGGTTCTGGAGCTCAGGCTTCCGGAGATTTTACTGGTTTAGGGGGAGGTGTTTACACAGCCACTATAAGTGATGTTAACGGCTGTACTTCTTTACTTCCAGTTACCGTTAATGCAGGTAATCTAGTTGCAAATATTACTTCGCAAACAAATATTTTGTGCAACGGAGGAACTGGGGCAGTAACAGTTGTCGCATCTGGATCTACCTTACCTTATACATATGATATTGGTTCTGGACCACAAGCGAGTGGAACATTTACCGGTTTAGGACCGGGAGGTCACACCGTAACTGTGGAAGATGGAGACGGTTGTCAACTTCCAGTCAATTTTACCATTACGGAGCCAAATGCACTTACGGGATCTATCAATGGTCAGAGTAATGTAACATGTAATGGGGATGATGATGGAAGCGTAACGGTTGGTGGTTGGGGTGGAACACCACCATATCAGTATAATATAGGAGCAGGTAATCAGGCTTCGGGTACGTTTTCGAGTTTAGCTCCAAACAACTATACGGTTGTTATTACAGATGCGAATGGGTGTACTTTCCCAGTACCTGTTAATATTACAGAGCCATTTGCTTTTGTTTTGGTTGAGAATTATGTGACCAATGCAACTTGCGAGTTGAGCAACGGAGAGATTCAAGTTCAAGGATGGGGCGGAACACTTCCCGTCACTTTCAATTATGGTTCAGGATGGCAGACTGGTAATCCACATACAATTAGCGGTTTAGCTCCTGGGGCTTATACTATTAATGCCCAAGATGGAAATGGTTGTCCAGGTCAGGTAATCAGCACTGTTCTGAATGTTGACGAACCGACCGTAAGCATTTCAGCTCAAAGTGATCCGACATGTGCTGGGGTTTCCGATGGATCCTTAACCGCGGTAGGTGCTGATGGAGTAGGACCGTATACTTATTCTATTGATGGAATCATTTTTCAAGCTTCAGGAACATTTGCAGGTTTAGCTGCTGGTTCTCAGACGGTCACGGTGGAGGATGCCAATGGGTGTCAAGAAACCGTAACGGTAACGATAACTGATCCTCCAGGGGTGATTCTGGCTATTGCCAGTATTACACATGTTTCTTGTTTTGGATTGAGTACGGGCTCAGCAACCACCAGTGCCTCAGGCGGCACGCCACCCTATACATATGACATTGGTTCAGGCCCACAAGCGAGTGGCGTATTCATCGGCCTAGCTGCAGGCGGTTACACCGTAACGGTCTTGGATGCGAACAACTGTCCAGCAACAATCGCGGTTACCATCAACGAGCAGCCAGTACTCACCGGAACATTAGATTTAACGACCGATGCAGATTGCAACGGAGCAGCCACGGGATCACTAACGGTATCAGCCTCAGGCGGCACGCCACCCTCTACA
>JBLFWJ010000083.1:0-14032 GCA_047611425.1 Bacteroidia bacterium
AACCTTGTGTCGGATTGGGTCTGTGCAATAACATCAGTACTGATCAACACAGTCAGGACAAAAAAGAAGTTTACGAGATGTTGCATACCTCTAAGATAATCTCACCAGCAAAACGGATAGTGGTAAATTGAAAAAAAGGGTCCTAAATTATTTAGTGGAAACGGATAAGTTGAGTGTTTGCAATTGATGCTCCATGATTAGCGAGTGATCTGTAATCACTTAAGACCCGTTCTATATGGTCTCATTTATTTGAAATAAACGATTTGCGATATATGATTTACAATTGAATCGTAATATCTCGAAAATCAGTTTTATCCGTTTAATCAGTTCAATCTGCGTTCCATTAATTTTCTAGTCGAACCAAAAAAAGAAACCCCATTCCAGAGGAGAGGAATGGGGTTTAGCCCGAAGGCCGCACATCAGTCTATCATCGCATCACCAATGCATAGTCTTTCGTTTCGGTTGATGTGCTTACTTTCAATACAAATACATCTGAAGTCTGATTCCGAAGATCTAATCGAGCAGTCATACTTTCTACTTCAGTTCCAGGACGCTTATAGTAAACGGTGTTTCCTTCGTGATCCAATACTCTTATATCTAGGTCGTCTACACTTACCTCGCTAATTTCAATCTCCATACTTCCTGAACTGTTCTTCAAGTTCAAGGCGAGATTATCGTTTGTGAATCCAAACTCACTTCCCGTTTCACCGCTCAAATCAATTGTTTCAACTCTTGACATGAACGCAGCGTTCTTTCCACTTACCATGCTAGACTTACTATGAAATGGAGCCAATCCAGCTGACTCGGAACCACTTCGTACTGCCATCATTTCCATTCCATTGAAAAGTGTATTGGACATTATTTCCTGTTTCGCCCCTGATTTTGATACCACATGGAAGAACTGTAGGTCACCGTTCTTATCCATTGCAGTTAATACTACTTCGTTGTCTGAACCATTCTGTAGGGTTATGAATGCATCAGCAGACTTTGCGTTATCAATAGTGAAAGTGCAATGCTTACCATCAGTTCCGAGCATAGTCAATTCAAAATCAACCTGCTCATCTTCACACCAGAATGCAGTCTGATCGCTGGTAGTTCCAGTTTTTCGATTAACCAGACTCATGCTGTAGCACATTCCGTGGGCTCCGTTACCCATCAATACTGGCTCATCGCTGTTGTTGATGAACTGTATTGCCGGAGATGAAAGGTTTTCACAAGCCTGAACGAATAGTGGATTCAAGCTCTTGTTTGGATCCAATACCAATTCTATAACCAATGGTCGCTCGGTTGTTTTGGCATACTCCATCATGTAATGAAGTGCTCGCAACATATTGCTTTCTCCAATGTATAGGTTACGCATAACAACCGTTGATCCAGGCTCAGAACTCATGTATGACATGAACCCAACGTTGGCTGCTCCTTCCAACTTGCTCAGTTCATTAATGCCATCTGTAGTTATGTTGCTCACGTTGCTCAGCATGCCTACAACTACACCACTATTATGGTACTTAGCAAATAAAGCCTCGTTCATTAAAGGATCTGGCATTCCGCTTTCGGCCATTTGATCAACTTCCAATGCAGCTATTCCCATTAAGGACTGCGCAACACTCAAGTTATCGGAGGTGATGTGCATTGCGTACACATTTCCAGACTGGTGAGATAACGTCAATCCACTTTCAAAGATTCCTTGGCCATCAACCACTGGCTGAAGCTTCACTAGGCCATTCACTTTACCTGACTCAATCTTATTAGATGCATCAGCAGGTAGTGAGAAGATTACGAGGCTTATGATGAATGCAAGCGCAACGCTTACATATAATACAAGTAGCAACTTGTCATCTCGCACATCTAATCTTGTGTCTTTGATTTCGAGCAGTTCGTTTTTCATGACGTTTGTGTTTAAGTGTTTTTGACTTTCAAATCAACACTCCAAATGTCAGCACGATGGGCTCTGCTCTGTTAGCGACCACGTGCCGAGAACGTATAAGATCCTTGCACAAACGCGTGCAACAAATGACAAGGGCTACCGAAAGCCCTTAGAAATGATCAATTATGTTTCATGAGAGATAGAAATTTGTTGCATACCGTAAACTGAAACAAACGTTATAGGTCGATTTCAAGCGTTGCAAGCTCACTTTCTAACTTGACTCGGAGACATGCCATATTCCTCCGAAAAGCACTTGGTAAAATATGCCGGACTGCTGAATCCAACTTTGTATGCAATTTCAGATACCGTGCCAGAATGGGATTCTAACAATTGCATAGCATGTTGTAATCGGTAGCTACGAACAAATCTACTGGCTGATTTACCGGTTAACGCGCTTAGCTTTCTGTGAATCTGAGCGCGGCTCATTCCAACCTTTCGGCTAAGTTCTTCTACACTGAAATGCTCATCATCCAAGTGTTCTTGAACAACTTCCCTAACTTTTAACAGAAACTTCTCTTCCATGCTTGGCTCATCCACCCTATCAGGTCGGATGAGCAATTGCCGAGAGAACTTGTCCTTCAACCTTCTTCTGCCCTCAATCAGGTTATGGATAGTCGCTTTCAACTCTTTTGAACTGAACGGCTTTGGCACGTATGCATCAGCACCGATCTCAATTCCTTCTATTTTACTTTCTATCGCGGCTTTTGCGGTAAGTAGAACAATAGGAACATGACTGGTCTTCTCACTTTTCTTGAGCGCCTTGGTCATTTCAAACCCATCCATCTTGGGCATCATTACATCGCTGAGAACAAGATCGGGAATCATATCCATTGCTTTCTTAAGGCCGGCTTCTCCATCTTCAGATTCGAAGACTTTATATTCTGGCTCAAGCGTCAACCTTAGGAAATCACGAATCTCCTTGTTGTCTTCCACCACTAAAACAATATTGGTGGCTTCGATGTCGGCATCGGTAAAGGCTGCCTCTTTGTAATCAACTGCCTCAGCTTCCGCCTCTAGCTGTTCCGGTCTTAAAGATGGAATATCGATAACCTTTCCATCCTCCATTTTCAGCTTAGCATAAGCTGGTAGTTGCACTGTAATCTCCGTGCCAACTCCCGAAATGGATTTTAAACCGATGGTTCCTCCATGTAGTTCTACCAACTCCTTAACCAAGGCCAGACCAATTCCGGTTCCTTTATTCTTTCTCCAACGGGAGTTCTGGGATTGATAATATCGGTCAAACACTTTTGGAATTTGTTCTTCAACGATACCTAAGCCTGTGTCTTGAACACCAACTTCCAAGTGGTCTTTGCCATCAATCTCAACCTTATTAATCTTAACAGTTATGGTTCCTTTCTCCGTGAACTTGAAAGCGTTTGATAGAAGATTGAAGAAAATGAGCTCAACCTTGTCAGGATCAAAATCCATTTCTAGGTCACGAACCTGATTCTGGAAATTCAGTGTAATTCGATTTCTATCAGCCAATGATCTGAATGTTTCTGTAATCTCCTGAACAAAAACAACCACATCACCGTGCCGAAGATCCAGCTCCATCTTATTAGATTCCAACTTTGAAATATCCAAAAGCTGATTAATCAACTTTTCAAGATGCTTTGCATTGCGATGAACAACTTTCAGTTCCTTCTGTGCCTGTGGATCTTTCATTGTCGGTATCACCTGTTCTAGGTGACCTAGGATCAATGTAAGAGGCGTTCTAAACTCGTGTGTAACGTTACTGAAGAAATCACCTTTAACCTGATCAAGCTCCTTCAGCCGTTCAGTTTCCAGCTCCTTCATTTCCAACTGATCTTGAGATCTCAAGCGATTCAGTCTGATGGTCAGCATGTAATAGACCACAGCTAAAAGAATGATCGAGTAAATCAAAAATGCCCAATTAGAGCCAAAAAATGGAAGAATGGATAACAAGGACTCAGACATATATCTCGGCAATAGCTTAGTTCGCTCTAAAGTAAGACATCATGCCTTATATAGGTTCATTTCATCTAAATACGCCCAGGCCTTTGGTGGCATTAGGTATTGAACCGTTTTTCCCTCCTTAATCATATTCCTTAACAAGCTTGAGGAATAATCCATTTGAGGGGCATCTAAAACGGTGACTTTTAAGTGATTGGCAAGCTCAGCTTTTCCGCTTTCTGGACGAGAATAGCAGAGGATTGAGTAGTTCTGAAGAATCGCCTCATAATTCTTCCACTTATGAAAGGAGGCAAGATTATCTCCACCCATAATCAGTGTAAACTGTATTTCAGGATGCTTCTCACTAAGAACGACCAAAGTGTTTACCGTATAGGAAGGTTGATCCAGTTTGCTCTCAATGTCGGAGGCCCGAAGGCGAGCGTCATCTTCAACTGTGGCCTGAACCATAGCATATCTGTGATGAAATGCTAGCAGCGAACTTTTTTCTTTGAATGGATTTTGAGGTGAAACAACAAACCAAATCTGATCCAAATCAGAATGGTCAACTACATAGCTGGCCAAAATCACATGACCAATATGTATTGGATTGAAAGACCCGAAGAACAACCCGACCTTTTTCATGATATGTGATTTACGATGAGCGTTTCGGCCTCCTTTTTGGCGATTTCAAGGTTATCATTTACAAGAACGACATCAAATTTTAATGCTTGGCTCATTTCCTCTTCCGATTTATCCAAACGTTTTTTCAAGCTGGACTCATCTTCCGTAGACCGACCTCTCAATCGGTTTTCTAGTGCTTCAATATTAGGAGGCTGAACGAATATTGAAAGAGCCTTTTCTCCAAAATGTTTTTTAAGGTTGATTCCGCCAATTACATCCACATCGAATATTGCATTAAAACCTTGTGCCCAAATCTGCTCAACCTCAGATTTCAATGTGCCGTAATATTGATTCTTGTAAACCTGTTCCCATTCTATAAAATCATTGTTCTCAATTCGAGACTTAAACTCACCCACAGAAAGGAAATGGTAATCAAGGCCGTTTCGCTCATTTGGCCTCACAGGCCTACTTGCAGCCGAAACCGAAAACTTCAACTTAAGATTTGACACCGTTAAAACGTGATGCACCAAAGTGGTTTTACCGGCACCCGATGGTGCAGAAAATATGATTACCTTTCCCTCTCCCATAGGCCAAAAGTAAGGCGGATAGTTTGTAAAAAGAAAACTAGAAAAGTGCTTTCAGCGATGGTCGTAGGCCTTCACTCCAGCCTCAATCTTCACATTTAGCCTATTTTCCTTCGGAGGCACAGGGCAAGAATATTTGCCATTATAGGAGCAGTACGGATTGTAACACTTGTTGAAGTCAATCTCCGCAAAGTCAGAAAAGCCTGACCCATCCAATTCCAAATAACGGCCACCACCGTATGATTCATCACCGTTTGTCTGGTCAGTAAAAGGCAAGAATAAATAGTTTACATACTCAGGGTCTTCACTCAATTTCACGCTTTGATAAGCGATTAATTCCTGAGGTTTTCCGTCAATCTCAAATTTCAACTTAATGGCTGGTTTGTACTTCGGCCTTCTTTCAGTTGAAGTTGCCATTTCGAAAACCTCACCATCAACTATCTTCTCGACTTTCGCTTTGACAACAAATTTCTGGCTGATAGGAAAGAAATCCAAACCCTGAAATCCTTTAACATCACCTTCTTCCAAAATGGACAATTCAGGATCGCCAAATTCTTGATTGATGCTGTCGCGATAGTGCACCATGTGATTCTGATAATCAGTCTGTGCGATGCAGATTCCAGTCAGCAAAACCAATGCATATAGTAGTAAAAACTTCATTTTGCCAATATAAATTGGAAAATGGTGGAGCGAAGTCTTGAGCTTGACCAATTCTACAGCACGTTCAATACCTGTTCTTTGATTTTCTCCAAATGATCTTTCATCTGAACAACCATTTTCTGCATTTCGGTATGGTTCGCCTTTGAACCCAACGTGTTTATTTCACGGCCCATTTCCTGACCAATAAATCCAAGTTTTCTACCTACGGCTTCGTCCAGTGCAAGTGTATCCGTGAAATACTCGCAATGTCCGCGTAGTCTCACTTTCTCCTCGTTTATATCAAGCTTTTCCAAATAATAAAGCATCTCTTGCTCGAACCGGCCTTCGTCTACATTCACCTTTTCCGAAAGCGTTTTCAATCGGTCATCCAACCTTGTTCTCACCGCTTCGTTTCTCTCAGGATCGATAGCCTCAATTTGCTCCAACAAACTCAAAATTGCTCCGCGATTATTCTCAAGATCTGTGTTCATTTTCCCACCTTCCTCAAGTCGGAATGCATCGAAAGCTTGAAACGCTTCATGAGCCAAACTCAAAATAAAGTCCAATTCATCCGTTGAAGGGTCCGCTGCCTTTTCAGAACTGAACACATTTGGCATCTTGAGCAAGATTCCGAGCAACGCATCTTCATTCAATCCTTGCTCTTTGGCAGTCATTGAAATCTGATCATGATACGCTCGAAAAACTTCCTTGTTGATCTGCTGGATCTTCTCTTCCTCCGATTTAGAATACGAAACCGAAATCTCACACTTCCCGCGCGTGATACCCGTACCGATATGTTTTCTTATTTCAGGCTCAAGAATTCTGTACTCACCTGGGGTTCGAACATTCAGATCAAGCGTTTTGCTATTCACTGATTTTACTTCAACCGAAAATTGGCGTTGATTGAATTCTCCTGAGGCTTTTCCAAAGCCCGTCATTGATCTGATCATACTTCTTTCTTAACCGCAAAAGGCGCGGAGTTTTCGCAAAGGTCGCGAAGAAGAACTAAAAGTTGGGAAGAAAGTTCTAACCTAAAAATACCATAAGTACGTGTTTAAGTACTTAATGCGTACTTTTGAAGAATGCGAATAGTTAATTACACGGAGCTACGTCTTAATCTGAAACAGTGGATGGACATGGTAATCAACGATGTTGAAGCATTGGTGATTAAGAGAAAAGACAATAAGGATCTGGTTCTCATTTCCTTGGAAGAATACAATTCATTGAAGGAAACCCAATACTTGCTCACGGGTAATAACCGGGACCATCTCATCCAATCCATCAAAGAGGCTGAGGCTGGAAAAACAGTTCAGAAGGGTCTGCTTGACGAATGAAAATCGTCTGGACTGAATCCGCTTGGAACGACTATCTGTACTGGCAAAAAACCGACAAAAAGATTCTCAAAAGAATCAACGAACTTATAAAAGTTTGCTTACGAACACCACTTGAGGGCATCGGAAAACCAGAAGCTTTGCAGCACGATTTAAAAGGATATTGGTCGAGACGGATTGATAAAGAACACCGATTGGTTTACGCTGCAAACGAAAATGAGCTTCTGATTATTTCTTGCAGATACCACTATTGACGCCTTCTTAACCGCAAAAGGCGCGGAGTTTTCGCAAAGGTCGGAGCAGAGCCAGTTCCCCCTTTTAAAGGGGGTGGATTCGACTGAAACGAGAAGACGGGGTATTCACTCTCGGTGCCACAATGAAGAAACCGTACAGTCAATTATAAAAGCAATCCCCCGCCCTTCGGGCACCCCCCTTAAAAGTGGGAATTAAAAAATCAACTTAAACCTTTGCATACTTCCCTTTGCTCTTCCGAATTCGAACAGAAACAACTTTGTACTCAGGGCACATTGCTTCCGTGTCATGCACATCCGAGGTCACATTATTAACCATAATCTCTGGAAAGTGGAAGGTTGTGCTGAGAATTCCGGGTTTCACATCATCTGTCAATCGCGCTTTGATGTCAACTTTTCCTCGAGGAGATTCGATGCAAACCAAATCGCCATCAGAAATCGCATTGTTCTTCGCGTCTTCAGGATTCATCATTAAATGGTCTTCCGTTAAAATCTCCACATTACCCGTTCTACGTGTCATTGCGCCACAATTGTAATGCTCCAACTCACGGTTGGTAGTGAGGATGTACGGGTAGTCTTTTCCGTTTTGAACGATTTCTTCGCTCTCTTTGAAAGCTTTGAAGTCAAACAATCCCAATCCCCTCTTGAAGGATTCCGTGTGTAGAATTTGGGTGTCAGTTCCGTCTAAAGCAACTGGCCATTGTTTGCCGTTGTCACCCAATTCCTCCCATTTAATTCCTGCGAAGAATGGAACGATTTGAGAAATTTCTTCGAGCATTCCATCAGGTGTGTAATCTGCCTGCTCGTAGCCCATTTTATTCATTATGTCCACGATAATTTGTCCATCAGGCTTGGTGCCTTCAATTGGCTCCACTACTTGATTCACACGCTGAACTCTTCGCTCTCCATTGGTGAACGTTCCACTTTTTTCGAGGAATGATGATCCCGGAAGAATGACGTCCGCATACTTAGCTGTTTCCGTCATAAAAAGCTCTTGAACGACCACTAGGTCTGTGGCTTCCATAGCCCTGATCACCTTCTGAGTATTCGGATCAGTCTGCACTATATCCTCTCCAATAATCCAAATGGCTTTGAGCTTTCCTTCGAGCGCAGCATCAAACATTTCGGGAATCTTAAAGCCTACATGCGATGGCAATTTGGCTCCATAGAACTGCTCATATTTCTGTTGAACATCAGGCTTGGTGATATCCATGTATCCTGCACCCTGATGTGGTTGCACGCCCATATCAGCACTTCCCTGAACGTTATTCTGACCTCGAAGTGGATTCACTCCAACGCCTCTTCTACCAATGTTTCCGGTAAGAAGAGCAAGATCAGCAATTTGCATAACCGTAAACGTTCCTTGAGAATGTTCCGTCACACCTAAACCATGGAAACTCATCGCATTTGGTGCTGATGCATAAGCAACGCCCGCGGCCTTGATAATCTCACGATCAACGCCACAAACTTTCTCCATTTCATCAATGTCGAGTTGTTTGATGTGATTGACGAAATCGTCATAACCTTCGGTTCTGTTTTCAATGAATGTCTCATCAACAAGACCAGCATCGATGATATAATACATCATCATGTTGAGCACAGCTACGTTGGTTCCAGGACGCAAAGGAATGTGATGATGTGCATATTTGGCCAACTCGGTTCTACGGGGGTCAATGACAATGCAGACGTTATCTGTCTTCATCGCAAACTGCTTCATTTTTGCCCCGGTAACTGGGTGTCCGTCAGTTGGATTAGCACCAATGACCATAATGCAATTGGTGTCCTTCAGGTCATCAATTGAATTCGTGGCAGCTCCGGTTCCATATGTGCGCTGCATTCCCAGCGCGGTTGGTGAGTGACACACTCGTGCACAACCATCAATATTATTGGTTCCGATGACTGCTCGAATGAACTTCTGCATGAGATAGTTCTCCTCGTTTGTGCAACGAGCGGAAGAAATTCCAGCGATACTGTCGGAGCCGAAATTCTCTTTATAATCGGTCAGTTTTCCAGCGATGTAGTCGTAAGCTTCATCCCAAGTAACGTCTTCAAAAATTCCATTTCTCTTGATCTTCGGAGAACGCAATCTTTCAGGATGATCGTAGAATTTGAATGCATAGCGGCCCTTCAAGCAAGTGTGGCCTTGGTTTACTTCCGCATCAAATGGCGCTTGAATGGACAGGATCTTTCCGTTTGATGTGGAGATATCCAAGTTGCAACCGACTCCGCAATAAGTACAAACGGTTCTGGTTTTTTCAGACGGCCTAACCGACTTGCTCATGAAAACATCGGAGATTGCCGAGGTTGGGCAAGCCTGTGAACAAGCACCACAACTCACGCAATCAGACTCCATGAAACTCTCGTCAATTCCTTTGATAATGTGAGAATCGAAACCTCGCCCAGCCATGTTCAACACAAACTCGCCTTGGACTTCATCACATGCACGAACGCAACGATAGCAATTGATACACTTACTCAAATCCGAAGTCATATAAGGATGACTCTTGTCCTTTTCACGATCCAAATGGTTCTTCCCTTCGGGATATCTCACTTCCGTAATTCCGACTGATGCGGCCACAGATTGCAGCTCGCAATTGCCGTTCACTTCGCAGGTTAAACAATCCAAAGGATGGTCCGTCAAGACCAATTCAATGATATTCTTTCTAAGATCCTGAATCGCTTCAGAATCAGGATAGATGTAGCAATTGTCCATCACCGGAGAATGGCATGAAGCCATTGTCTTTCGCTTTCCATCCTTCTCTAACGCAACTTCAACGCTACAAACTCTGCACGATCCATACGGATCAAGATTTGGTGCGTCACACAAAGTTGGAATCAGATCAGCGGTCATGTGCTTTCTGACAAACGCAAGCATGGTCTCGCCTTCCTCTAAAGAGTAAGGCTGATTATTGATGTATGCGATCTTCTCCATTTTGCCTTCCTGATTATTTACACAGACCTATTCAATGTCGGAAATTACAGATTCTCGTTTTGGATCAAAGGGAAATGGCCCAATCTGACAACCAATATTGAATGAAATGTCATCTGCTTACTATTCGTAAACTTGTGGTGACGATGAATGTGATGCGCTTTTCCATAGCAGTGCTTGCCACTTGGGTGTTTTTCACCATAGGTGGAGCGGTTTGGCACGAGGTACTTTTTGATGGTCTTTATACCGAGTGGGTCTTCGGAATTGAGCGTTTAGAAATGCCAATTCTCTACTTCATCATCAATGACATCATGCGAAGCATTGTCTACGTGTATGTGTATCACATGCTTTACAAAGGTGGCAATCCGGTCAGCAAAGGATTGAAATTTGGTTTCCTCATGGGGATTCTCACTGGGCTTAGCGTTACAGGCTATTACGGTGATTTCAATATTACCTCGCCTAGTTGGGCCATTATGGAATTCGGATTTAACATCATCCGATCCCTAGTTGGCGGTTTGATTATTGCCTTAATCATTGGCAAGCGAAAACCAGGGATAGAACCACTTTAGGCTAGCTGTTGGCAATTAGGCATTAGGACTTGGCTTTTTCAAAACATAAGTGTTCTGTCTAAAGAAGATTAGGAATCGTTCAGACTTAAACTCCTTCAATTCAAATCCATACTTCGAAAACAGAGCCTTCCACTCAGTATCGGTCTTGTTGGTATGTGGATGCCCAATGAATTCGAGATTGACGATGCTATCCGTGACATGGGTGATTAATTCCTGCCAAGGGGTTTTACAGACATCTTCCATCACGACCAGCTTGTTTGTCAAATCGAATGCTTGACTGATTAGTTTCTCAGGATCATCAACATGATGAAGCATGGTTATCATCTGAATGGCATCAACCTTTGAAGTAACGGCCGAACTCAGATCAGACCCATCGTAAATTGTTGGCTTCACTGATTTGAACAAGCTCTTATCATCAACATCCACAGGAATAATGTTGATTCCAGATTGGTCCATCTTTAGCGAAAGAGCACCATTTCCACAGCCTAGATCCACCACCGTTTCCCCTTTCTGAAAAATGCCATTTAGCCGATTCCATTTCACATCTGCCTTACGTTTTGTATACCACCGAAGGAGAGGGTTGAGAAGTCCCATTTCGTAGATTAGCCATACATAAACTGGAAGGTATTCCATCCAGAGCACCCATGTGTTTTCCTGTACTCCTCCACCTCTAAATGCGTGATAAGAAAGTGGGACGAGTAACGACCACAGGAAGGCAGAACGGTATTTCGAAAAAATGGAAAATGGAATCAATACAGCTATGTACCAAGGATTAACGGTGGTTGCGAAGAGGTAATAAATCATCCAAGCAAACATGAAAATGGCAGGCAAATTCCATTGCTTTCTCTTTAAAACAGACAACGCTAAGATTAAACCAAGCACAATGAAAGGCACCACCTTTCCGGTAAGATAAATGATGTTGTAGCCTTTCCACCAAAAGCCAAATTCTCGGATCAGGTAGTAAATACTGCCATTGAATTCGAAACTCAGGAAGTACTTCTGAAGCGAAGCATTCATGTGAATTAACTGATCCACATTTGCCATTGGGATAAAACCTGCGAGAGCAATCGACCCTACAATACTGCCAAAAACCACACCGCGAGACCACTTCAACTTTAGAATGATTGCTGGCAAAAACATCAGTGGTAAAAGCTTTGAGAGTACTGCCAATCCAAAGGCACTGGCCGCTAAAATGAGTCCGTCTTTTGCCCACAGCCACAAAAACAGCAACATGAAAAACACCATGAATACTTCACCGTGTAGGTTTCCAGTGAATTCGATGATGATCAGCGGATTGAGTGCGTAAAGCATCAATTCGGTTGCCGACCTTTCGTAGTGTTTAAGTAGTTTCAGAATGAGAATCATACTGCCGAACTCTGCCAGAATGACCAACAATCTCAAAGTGATCAACTTCAGCAGAATACTATGGCCTGCAATAAGATTCACAAAGGCGTAGATAACCTGCTGAAAAGGTGGATAAACTGAATAGTATTCCTTGGAATTCAGAAGAGGATAAAGTCCTTCGGCATCAAATAATGGTTGCTGAACCAGCCATTCTTTTGGTGTGAACTGAAATGGTGAAATGCCATCTAAAAGGAGTTTTCCATCCCACAAATAGCGATAGACATCATCGGACAAAGAAGGCAAATGGAAGAGGTAAACCGCCCTCATCAATAGTCCAAGAACGAGAACCTGTTTAACGGTGATTTTCAGATCAAACCAAGTCAGAAACCAGAAGAGATTCAAACCAGCGAAGGATGCTAACAGTAAAACGGTTTGCTCCCGTTCGACCCAAAAGGCCATTGCTCCATGCAATACCAACATGAGCAACAGGACGACAAGATGAAACCTTTGCCGAACCATCGTGATCTAGCGGTTTAAACTGTGACGGATGGAATAAACAAAGACAGACCCAAAGCCTAAACTTAAAAGGAGGTGGAACGGCAAAAACGAGAAATACTCAAGTCGAATACCCATATAGATTCCGTAAGCAAAATAGAGTGCAAGTATTCCCTCAACAAATGAGACTGAGGACAAATTGAAAGACATGTACCGATTGTTGGCCATGCTATCCGTCTTCTTAACCACATTGAATTTTGGTGTTCGAATAAACGGGGTTTTTCTACCAAGAAAACCCTCGGCAACCGCAACCGTGTTGTGCCAGCTCAAGCCCATGCTTAAACTTAAAAACCTCGGAAATATCGAAGCGAATTTCAATCCTGCAAGAAACTTATTGGAATGATTCTGTTTGAATGCCGTCCAATAAAAGAAGGTCAAAATCAAAAATCCAAAGAAGAATAAAAACGTGAACGCAAGAATCCTTGGGTCGATATTTTCAACCCATAAATACTCAACCAATGGCACACTGCACAAGGCTGATATGAGGATAAAAAAGAAGATTGAAGTATTCATCAAGTGAAAGAATGCGTGTGCCTTCACTCGAAAAGGAAGGTCAGATCTAAGCACATTACCCAGGTTTTTCCGAGCATTTTCAGCTCCGCCTTTGTTCCATCTATACTGCTGAGATTTCACCGCTTGTATTGCCGCTGGAATCTCTGCTGGTGCAGTGTAGCCCTCCATGTAATGGAACTGCCAACCAGCCAATTGCGCTCGATAACTCAAATCTAGATCTTCGGTTAGCGTATCAGAACTCCACCCACCAGCATCCTCAATACATTGCTTGCGCCATACACCAGCCGTTCCATTAAAATTGATGAAACTATTGCTTGAATCTCGGCCTTGTTGCTCTATCCGAAAGTGTCCGTCCAGGCCAAAAGCTTGGAGTTTAGTCAATGCTGAATAGTCTTCATTCAAGTGCGCCCACCTTGCTTGCACTGCGCCTACTTCATCTTTAAAATGTGGAATCGTTTTCTTTAGGAAATCTTTTTCGGGCAGAAAATCTGCATCAAAAACCGCTAAGAACTCACCCTTCGCCACTTTCATTCCGTACGCCAGTGCTCCGGCCTTGAAACCAGACCTGTCCTCACGAAGAACATGTTTTATATCGATTCCTTCTTTCGCAATCTCATCAATGATAGTCCGAGCAACATCCAGCGAATCGTCTGTTGAATCATCCAACACTTGAATTTCAAGTTTGTCTGATGGGTAGTCCATCTTGGCCACTTTACGAATCAATCGCTCAATCACATACCGTTCGTTAAACACCGGTAATTGAATGGTCACCATAGGCCAAACTTCAGGTTGTTCTGGCTCCTTTTGTGGCACCTTTTTGCTACGCAGATAACGCATCGTGAGGTCGCCTTGCGA
>JBLFWJ010000084.1:0-13935 GCA_047611425.1 Bacteroidia bacterium
CTTCAATGCATCTCTGACCCGTAATTCCCGTTCCGTAAACAATCTGAATTACGTTTTCAGGAAAACCACTTTCCTTGATAATCTTCTCCATCAAACCTTGAAGAGGTGTTACCTCAGAAGGTTTTGCTACAACCGCATTTCCAGCCAAAAATGCCATCACCGCTGGAACCAAAACTTGATACAACGGATAATTCCATGGTGGAATCACCAAGATGGTTCCCATTGGTTCGAGCCATACTTCAGACTTTTTCCCAATCAGAACGAGCGGGGTTGGTACCGTCCTATTCTTCAAGTACTTCGGTGCCAATTTCGCAAAGACATCGATTACATCAATGATCTCGAAGACTTCGCTGGTAAAACCATCAACTCGTGACTTTCCTGTTTCCTCAATGATCCGGGTAAGAATCATTTCGCGATTATCAACGATGTATTCCTTGATCTTCTTGACTTCAGCAACACGCTGAGCAACAGACATAGCGGCAATCTTCGGCTCCATCTCTCTAGCCTTTTCGAAGACGTGCTGAACGCCTTGTTCAGACGTTTCTTCGATTTCATAAAGCTTTTGGAGATTGATCGGGTTAACGACCGCAATCTTCGTTGCTGTGGCGGTTTCCATAATTTTCGGCTTGGGTTAGAATAGAAACCGAAGGTAAAGAATGAACCCTAATTAGTATGCGTGCATTGCTTTATTATAAAACGATGCAACATAGCCCGATAAGTTGAGCCAAGAAAAGTCATGTTGAAAGGAATTAGTGAGAGCCGCCAAAGCCACTCAAGCCGTCATCCAACCATTTGATGTAAAGGTCAATATCTGGATCATACGCAGCATGTGTGCCAATCTGATTCTCATCGTGATCAAGCACCACGTAATAAGGTTGAGAGTTGGTTCCAAATCGTGTAGCCTGTAGGTAACTCCATTTATTACCCACTGTTTTCAACGTTTTGGTTTTGGTTCCGATGGTCACTTCAATTTGTTCTTCCTTGGGTAATTCCAATTTCTCATCCACATAAAGTGAGATCAAAACGTAATCTTCCCTCAATCGTTTTAGAACCCGTGGATCAGACCAAACTTGCTCCTCCATCTTTCTGCAATTCACGCAAGCCCAACCTGTAAAGTCGAGTAAGACCGGCTTGCCAACTTCCTTTGCATAAGCAAATCCTTCTTCGTAATCATGGAAGCATGGTAGACCATGCGGACAATGCTCAGGATCTCCGACTACATCTCCGGACTCCGTCATCGCTACAGCAGCATGGCCACCGCCACTACCTCCGCCAACTCCATTTGGTGCTTCACTATAGAACATTGGAGGTGGGAATCCACTGATTATTTTCAATGGTGCACCCCAAAGACCAGGGATAAGGTAAATCGTGAAAATGGTGACGAACACACCCATAACGAGCCTCACTGTTCCGATGCCTTCTCCTTTGGAGTCGTGACTCAAAGCGATAAAACCTAGGAGATATAATGCCCAAATGCCGAATATTCCGATCCAAATGGCCAAGAACAATTCTCTATGCAAATATCCACCTTGAACTACCAGATCCGCATTGCTTAAGAATTTGAAAGCCAACGCTAATTCCAAGAATCCAAGGCTAACCTTAACGGCATTCAACCAACCACCAGATTTCGGCATAGTGTTCAACCATCCTGGGAACGCGGCAAACAATGCAAAGGGCAACGCAAGTGCTGAACTAAATCCGACCATACCCATTGTAGGCCCAAGCACGCCACCATTCACGGCTGCCTCAACCAGCAAGGTCCCTATGATCGGCCCTGTACAGGAGAACGACACCAACGAAAGCGTAAATGCCATAAAGAAGATTCCAATCAATCCACCTTTATCGGCAGCAGAATCGGCCTTATTAATCCAAGAACTTGGTAATGTGATTTCGAAAGCTCCCAAGAAAGAGAATGCGAAAACAGCCAAAAGCAGAAAGAAAAATATGTTGAACCACACGTTGGTGGACAACGCATTCAATGCATCTGGGCCGAAAGAAAGCGTTACAACCAATCCGAGTAAAACATAGATACCGATAATGGATAAGCCGTAAATAATGGCGTTAGAAATACCCTTGGCCTTTGTCTTACTCTGCTTTGTGAAAAAGCTAACCGTCAATGGGATCATAGGGAAAACGCAAGGTGTCAATAGCGCGAGTAACCCTCCTAGAAAACCAGCGATAAAAATCCCAATCCATGACTTATCCTCTTTTGATTCTTCGGAATCAGAAGATTCTGAAACAGCAGTTACGTCTCCAGACCCCAAATCAAAACTAAAATCAACCCATTCAGGAGCGAGACATTTGGTCTCATCACAAACCATAAATTGGAACGCACCAACAACTCTTCCAGCCTCGCCATTCAGTTTTACTTTTTGAGTAAATGTGACTGATTCCTCAAAGTAGGAAAGGGTCATTTCTGCAACCGCATCGAATTCGGTAATTGGTGTAGGCTCTTCTGTTTTCCCAACAAGCTCAGCACCAATTACGGAGTCATATTCGAATACCGTAGGAAGCGTCATTGTCTCCTCAGGAAGTACTTGAGAGTACAAATGCCAGTGCGGCTCAATGCTGGCAGTAAAACTTAATTCATACTCACCATTACCAAGATCTTTCTGATCAAATGTCCATTCTACTGGCTCAAGAATTCCACCCTCATCGTGACCTTGGTCATCGTGTCCTTCTTCACTAGGTTGAAGTTCTTTTGGCACGTCTTTACTTCCATCCCAAGAAGGAATATTGAAGTTGAAATCAACATACTCCGGAGGCAAACAGCGCTCGTCATTGCAGACCATGAAAGTCAATTCTCCTCCAACTTTTGCAGCCCCTTCTCCAACTATTATGGTTTGAATAAAGGCGGCCTTGGTCTCATGATAAGTTACCGTGATCTCGAAGTTTGGGTCGAATTCGGTATGGCCATCTGGCTCGATTGTTTTACCGACTAGCTCAGCATTTTCGAATGTTTTATAATCGAATAAGGTTGGAACGGGCCCATCACCCTCAATATTCTGAGAATACAAGTGCCACCCTTTTTCGATGGTAGCCAAAAAAGTCACTTCAGCTTCTGTAGCTGACGTACGTTCGGCCGTGTACTTCCACTCTACCGGCTCATAGATCTGGGCAGAAGCCAGTGTAATTATTCCTAGAAATACTATTGCCAGTGCAGATAGCCTTGCGCTCACTCTCTTCATATAATAGGTTCTTACAGGTCGCTCGGTCAAAGTAACCCGTCAGTTTTATAAGGGTTCAAAATTCGGACTAATGTAAAGGAATTAGGGTCTTTACATAGACCGTTACGGAGAATTGATTCAAAGGTGACAATCTCAGTAGCCAGTGCAAAGTTGAATAACCTACCGGTTTAATTGTTCGGATTATAATGCTTGTCAAAATTGAGGTTCGATTTTCAATTTCCCGTGGGTTAAGTTTGCATTTCACACGACATACTCCGATAAATGAAAACTTATACAAGAACTCTCTTATCTGTCTTTCTTCTGTTCTTCTCTATTACTAATGCTTGGGCGATACCAAATCATGTTGAAGTTTCTCCTTCAGAAAAAATTGTTGGCGATGAATGTTTTGCCTTCTTCGCAGTTTTAGAAAGCCCCTGTCCTACAACCTACTTCTTTGATGGATCAGGATCAGCGGGGGGTCCTATAATAGGCTGGCAATGGGATTTTGGTGATGGAGGAACATCAAACCTGCAGAACCCGAGTCATACTTATGGTGCCAATGGAACATACGTTTCCTGTTTAACCATATCTACTTCTGATAGTTGCACCAGCACGTATTGCGATATAGTTACTGTTTCGTGTATATCGCCTGTAACTTGCTCTGCATACTATCAATACACATTGGGTAATTGTCCGGATGTTTCATTCTTCGATGGATCAACGGCAAGTCCGGGATCAATCACAAACTGGTTCTGGGACTTTGGTGATGGCGGAACATCAAACCTGCAGAACCCGAGTCATACTTATGGTGCCAATGGAACATACGTTTCCTGTTTAACCATATCTACTTCTGATAGTTGTACAAGCACTTATTGCGATACAGTGATTGTTTCATGCATCAGTCCGGTTTCTTGTATAGCATGGTACAACACCACTGTTGAAAACTGCTCGGACGTTTCTTTCATTGATGCTTCCTATGCCTTTCCAGGCAACGTAACCTCATGGTCCTGGAACTTCGGGGATGGATCAACTTCTTCAAGTCAATTCCCAACACATACATACACGGCTAACGGTTCTTACGTGTCGTGCGTAACGATTACCACAAGTGATAGTTGTACAAGTAGTTACTGTGATACGGTCAACATAACTTGTATTCCACCTACTACGTGCAACGCATTCTTCGTGTATAGTTCAGGGAATTGCCCTGACATTTCCTTCTTCGATGGATCTTCAGCCAGCCCTGGCTCGGTGGCGTCATGGATATGGGACTTTGGAGATGGGTCAGGATCTGTTTGGTTGACTCCAACCCATACTTATGCTGCAAACGGTACTTACGTGGTTTGTCAGACCATCACAACTACAGACAGTTGTACAAGCACATTTTGTGACACCATCACTATTTCATGCATAACGGCTCCTACATGTGATAATCCAACGTCATTTCATGTTGATGATCTTCAACCAACTAAAGCACTTTTAAGTTGGAATCCTCAGTCTGGAGCAATCCAATATAAAGTGAAAGTTCGTATAGTTGGAACATCCTCTTGGTCGTATCATACCGTTTCGGCCCCAGATACTTTTAAACTGAAAACTGGGCTTGCTCCAGGAACAGACTATGAATGGAAAGTCAAAACAATTTGTGCTTCAAATAGTCCTTCAGGCTACGGACCTTCCACTAATTTCAATACGCCAAATCCATGTTTAAATCCCGACAATTTTAGCACAACAGGAATTCAAGCAAACCAGGCAACGTTAAATTGGAATGCTATGCCTGATGCCATTCAATATCGTGTCAAATACCGTCCGGTCGGATCAAGCTCTTGGAATTTCAACATAGCACCATCCAATACTTTCGCGGCAACAGGCTTGTTTCAATCAACCGAGTATGAATGGAAAGTAAAAACGATTTGCTTGGATAATAGTCCGTCCACTTATGGACCTGCACAATTATTCAGTACTGGTTTAGGATGCACAAATCCAACTGGGCAATCAGTTACTGACATTCACCAGACCGGTGCAACGATGTATTGGAATTCAGTCGCAAACGCAATTCAATACAAATTGAAGATTCGTCCAGCAGGATCGTCAGGATGGAATTACATCTCACATACTGACACCTTTAAAGTGAAGAATGGTTTACTACCATCCACGGATTATGAATGGAAAGTGAAAACGATCTGCAATACTGGAAGTCCAAATTCTTATGGACCGGCCCACTTCTTCACAACTGCAGCGGACCCTTGTCCAAACCCGTCAACATTTTCTTCTGACAGTATTACGGAAGATCAAGCCACTCTTAACTGGAATTCTGTTTCAAATGCCATCTCTTACAAAATTAAAATACGGCCAAGTGGAACCAGTAGTTGGGCCTTTAACACTGTAGCTGACCCTTTCAAGGTTAAATCTGGCTTGATCTCAGGTACTACATACGAATGGAAAGTAAAAAGCATTTGCACAAGTGGGTCACCGTCAGGTTATGGTCCGTTGCAAACGTTCTCCACATTGACTGTTTCCAATGAAATGGAGAGTAAGTTATCATCAAGTAATACCGGGTTTAGCTTAAGCTACTATCCAAATCCAACCAATTGTGAATTGATGATTGACCTTGGAGGAGCATTCAATGATGTCTCGATTACAATAAGGAACATAACTGGTCAAGTCGTTTATCAAAGGACATATACCGAATTCAGTGTTGAACCATTTGACTTGCTTGGAAGTCCGGGCATTTACACAGTTGAAATTAGCGGTAGCAACGCTCAGGCTGAACACTTTAAGGTTTTGAAAAGTGAATAAGCCAATTAAACGGAAAGCTATTTGACTTAGGCGATTACGATTAATCTGAATTGTAATCGCCTTAATTCATGGTCGAAATTTGGTTCTTTTGATCGATTAATCATAAGACCTCAACCCGTACATTTGCGTTTAGAATGAGTATAAATAAGGGAAGTATTGAGGCGTTGCTTGAGGGCAAAATAGCCGATGGAAAAGTTAAAAACGTTCAAGTTTTTGGCAAAGAGGTGGACATCGATCTAGAATTGAGTTCGCCAGTTCTTCATGTCAAGAAAAAGGCAGAAAATGCCATAATTGATTCTATTCAAGCGGAATTTGGAAAGGATGTTCAGGTCAAGATTCGAACTGAAATAAACGTTCCAGAAAAACCACCAAGAAAAGGACCTGAAGCGCTTAAGGGCGTAAAGAATATTGTGGCCGTTGCTTCGGGTAAAGGTGGTGTAGGTAAAAGCACCGTCACTGCCAACTTAGCTATCGCTCTTACCAAGCAAGGAAAGAAGGTCGGTGTTTTAGACGCAGATATTTATGGGCCTTCAATGCCTATTATGTTTGATATAGAAAGCTCGAAACCTGGTGTATCAAAGGAAGAAGGCAAAAAACAAATGATGATCCCGGTAGAAAGTTACGGGGTTCAAGTGATGAGCATTGGATTCTTTGCGGATCCATCACAGCCAATTGTTTGGCGTGGACCGATGATTACCAAAGCATTGAACCAAATGATGGGTGACGTGGATTGGGGAGAATTGGATGTAATTCTAGTGGACCTTCCTCCAGGAACTGGTGATGTGCATTTGAGTTTGGTTCAAGCAATCGGGGTTACCGGTGCCGTGATAGTTAGCACGCCTCAGCAAGTTGCATTAACTGATTGCCGTAAAGGTGTTGCCATGTTCCAGCTTGATTCTGTGAATGTTCCCGTGCTGGGAATAGTGGAAAATATGGCTTGGTTTACTCCGGCAGAATTACCTAATAATCGGTACTACATTTTTGGTAAAGATGGGGCAAAAGACCTGAGTGATATTCTTGGTGTTAAATTACTTGGGCAGATTCCTTTGATACAAAGTATCAGAGAAGCCGGAGATGCAGGTAGACCAGCAGCGATGCAAAATGACACAGCTGTTTCCAATGCGTTTGAGGACCTCGCCAAAGATGTTTGGAATTCTTTAGAAGAACGAAATTCCTCCATGGAACCAACAGAAATTGTTCAAATAACCAACCGATGACAGTCGCAGCTCAACAGATTGATTTACTTCAGAGAATCGAAACTGCATTAGATACCATGCGTCCATTTATGATGGCAGATGGTGGAAACGTTGAATTGATTGGTGTGGATGATTCGATGATTGCCAAGGTCCGGTTGGTAGGATCATGCAGAAGTTGCGACATGAGTCACATGACCATGAAAGCGGGTGTTGAAGAAGCCGTCTTAAAATCCGTTCCGGAATTGAAAGGAATTACTGCAATAGATGAGTAGCTTAGAGTTCAAGCAGGTACAAAAAATATTTTAAGATCATCCGCAGACCCTTGGTCCGTGATATTCATATTATTCTCATCTAACAAGTCAATTGAATAAGTTCTACTCGAAAAATCCGAGTCTAAACTCAGTGCGGTCACATTGCTATTCAACGACCATGTCCCGTTAACTACGGTTTCACTTGAAGACCCGAATAAAGTAAATGATTCTTGAAAACCTCCTTCAACTTCAAGACTGATTCTGTATCCAGAACGGCTTTCTGTGTAGTCCTGTGTATCATCTACACCCCCACGCGTTACTGTTTCAATCTTCCATTTTTTGGAGATATTTTCCCGCCCTGCTTCTTGCTTAGTCTCACAACTAACGGCAGAAATTATCAATAGAATTATGGTTGTCAGCTTTACTATTTTCATGTCAAATCAAATATTTTCCAACGATGGGCATCCTTCTACCTATGCCAAAGGCCTTAGGGGACACACGCAAAATCGGTGGAGTTTGAAAACGTTTATACTCATTCATATTTACGAGTCTAAGAACTCGAGAAACCAATGCTTGATTAAAACCTTGACCTATTATTTCAGTAGGCCCTAATCTTTGTTCGATGTAAAGATGAAGGATTTTGTCCAAAATCGCGTAATCCGGCAAACTGTCAGAATCCTTTTGATTCGGTCTTAATTCAGCAGACGGTGGCTTGGTAATTATGTTTCTCGGAATCACTTCTCCTTTCCTATTTATGTACTCCGCCAATTCGAAGACTTCCGTTTTATAGACATCTCCCAAGACGGAAAGACCACCATTCATGTCGCCATAAAGTGTTCCGTAACCAACGGCCGCTTCGCTTTTGTTAGAGGTGTTTAACAGGATATTTCCATGTTTATTGGAATAAGCCATTAAAATAATTCCTCTCAACCTTGCCTGAAGGTTCTCTTCTGTGACATCGATATCCTTTCCTTGGAAAAGCGGAAAGAGGTCCTCTTCAAGCTGATTAAAAGCAGATGAAATTGGAACCACATCGTACGTGGAACCAAGATTCTCGCAGAGCTCAATGGAGTCATCAATACTGTGACCCGAAGAATACATTGATGGCATCAAAAGGCTGTGAACATTCTCATGGCCTAGCGCCTCAACAGCTAAGGCAAGGGTTACGGCACTATCTATTCCACCAGAAAGCCCCAGAATCGCTTTACTGAATCCCAGTTTTCTGAAGTAATCTTGAATACCCAAAACGAGCGCATCATTAATCCTAGAGATTTTGGATTGCACTTCCTTTAAACTAGCCCCTTCAACCGAAACGTCTCCATTGTCAAAAACGCAAAGCCCAAGTTCTTCCTCAAACCCAGCAAGTTGATGAACCGTTTGTCCGGACCTGTTCTTGAATAAACTGTTTCCATCAAAAATCAATTCGGTTTGGGCACCAACATGATTAACGTAAATCAGGGGAAGATCATGCTTTTCGCAGTTCAGTTTTAACACCTCTTCCCTCTTTTCTAACTGGTTATAGTCGAATGGCGAAGCTGCAATATTGATCATTAGATCAGGCTTCTCTTCCATCAATTTGTCCATTGGACTGAAAGTGTACAAAGGATCAACCACATTCCAAAGATCCTCGCAAATGGTCAGTGCAATCTTGTGCCCTTTTACCTCAATGCACTTTACATTTCGATCAGGTTCGAAATAGCGATACTCATCAAAAACGTCATAATTGGGAAGCAGCGATTTGTGAATCTCATTCTTCACCACCCCATCTTCCAACAAGAAAGCGGCATTGAATAAGTTCTTGCCAGCTTCCGAATCGTTTCGAGCCGGTCCACCAACGATGGCCGAAATGCCATGACACTGACTTGCCAGTTCATTTAAGGCATCATAAGATTGATCAATGAAATCATCGAATTCGAGTAAGTCCCGTGGTGGATAACCACAAATGGCCAATTCTGAAAATACAATTAGGTCAGCGCCTCTATGCTTTGCTGCTTCCAATGCTTCTTGCATTGATAGCAGATTTCCTCGGAAATTTCCGATGTGATAATTAAGCTGGGCAATGGCAATCTTCAGCATCCAGAACGTTTACCTGGCATCAGAATAAAACGCCAACATCCAGCGTGACGTATTGCAGATTTGCTTTAACAGCAAACGGGGCAGAAACTTTATTTAACGGAGAGTCTGACCAAGTGGCCAGCATTTGATCATTTGCGACACCATCATCAGTTGCGTCTCTTAACACATCCATAAAACCGTGGTGATAGCTAACTCCAAAAACCAATGATGTATTTCCGGAAAAATTCCACTCAGCACCGGCACCAACGTTCAAGCCCACGTTAAAGAATCCAACCTGCTTGTAGATGCTCAGATTGTCAACCTCCTCATTAACTCCTGGTGTGTTCTCGTAATGTCCTTCATCATCCGCACGTGCTCTAACAAGAAACGCAAGGTCAACACCAAACTTTCCGAAGTAGGTGAAATATCCAATCTGATTGGTCATCAACTTTAACGTGAGTGGAATGTTCACGTAATCCAATTTGTAATTACGCTTATCCAAATAATAAGTGCTGTCATCCACAGATGTGTAGTGTGGAACTTTCGTCAAATCCAATGAATCCCCAGCCATTTTAGTAAAATCCAGTTTGGCTCCACCCAATTTATGCTCTATCCCAGTTACCAATGCGTAGTTGTTACCGAAGACAAATTCGGTAACAATTCCGTATTGGAATTTTACTTTGGCGGCATCAAGACTAACGTCCTGAGTGCCTACACCAAGCCAATCAACGCTTGGCGCCACTATAAATCCCATCTTGAATTTCTTCCGTTGCTGCGCTGCCGGCTGATCTTGGGCAAATGCCGAAACACCAATACTCAACACCATTATTGTTAGCAGAATCCTCTTCATTGCGATTGAATTTGAATGCAAAGATGCGCAACCCGTATTACATAACCAGTCTGAACAACATAAAATGAGTTCGATTCATAATTTCGCACCCTCATTTACGCTTTCGGTAAAACGGATCATGTTTAGGTTCATCAATAAACTATTTCTTCTTTCGATCATTGTGTCAGTCTCGGGTTGTGCGACCGACCCTCTTAACGTTGATTTGAGTAGTCACCAAACTCATGTAAATCTTCACAGGTCTGAACAAGCAATTTTCAATTCGGCCGATACCCTCCAAAGTTTCGGAGAGTTTCTTCCATTATATGGACAATATGTTTTGGGAATTGGGCACCCAGAAAAGGTTGGATTCAGATCAGAGCTGAACCGATTTTCTAAGAATGAAGATATGCGGACTCTCTTTGATAAAAGCCAAGAGTTTTTTGAAGAAGATAACGAGCTCAAGAAAAATTTTGAAACCGCTTTCTCGTATTATAATTACCATTTTCCAAACCAGGTAATTCCACAAATAGTCACAAACATCTCCGGACTTAATTATGCAATCATTCTTGGCGACACAACCCTCGGCATAGGTCTAGATATGTTTCTCGGAAGCGATTTTGAAATTTATCCGCTCATCAGCATTCCAGCATACATAAGCCGAACCATGACGCCTGAGTACTTGGTTTCAAAAAGCATGTTTGGCTGGGTTCAAGGATTGTACGACCAGGATACTGAGGCATCCAACATGTTGGAGCAAATGGTATTTTATGGTAAGGTTCTTTATTCCATGGACGCACTTTTATACGGCCAGCCAGACAGCATAAAATCAGGGTTTTCTGAACCACAACTGGATTGGTGCAATCGAAACGAGCTCAACATTTGGAGTGCCTTAATTGATAAAAACTTGCTGTACACCAGCGACCATTTGTCTATAAATAAATGGATTGAGCCGGCTCCATTTACGAGTGGATTGCCACAAGAAAGTCCTGGGCAATTGGGCCGTTGGGTAGGCTGGCAAATGGTTCGCTCCTTTATGGACCGATATCCTGAAACTACCCTGCCTGAACTATTCAATAAGTATGAGGCTCAACAAATTCTGACTCTTTCGAAATACAAACCTAAATGAGCGATAAACTGCATTACTCCGACATCAAATTCAGAATAGGATTGGATGAGAATAAAATTCCGAAGCGCATTGACTGGATCGCGGAAGATTCTGGAATGAGCAAATTGGATCCAGCCAAAGCAATTATGCTTTCTGTTTTCGATCCAAAATCAATGGATACACTTCGAATTGATCTATGGACAGATGAAATGAAAGTTGATGAGATGAAGAAGTTTTTCCATCAGACTTTGATGTCTATGTCCGATACATTGGAACGTTCTACAAATGAGAAAGAACTTGCTGACGACCTAAGGAAATTCTGTGAAAATTTCGCCACGAGGATGTAATTCTAAAACCATTTTATTGATGCTGAAATGAAGGTTCATTATTGCAATCAACCTTCTAATCTCGCTCGATTATGCATAAAGGAATATCCATTTCAACCATTGGATTATATTTGTGGGTTAATGCATAGTTGCATAATAAAGATTGACCGAATCACATGAGGAAGACCACCCCTATTTTAACCTTCGGAGTTGCAGCCATACTAAGCCTTTTTGGCTCTTTAGCTTATGGTCAGACGAGCACTTTGGTATTCAACAATGGTGCAATATTTTATATAAATGGCGGACTAACTGACTCGGCCATTGTATGGGTTGATGGTCATGTTGTAAATGACGACAGCGTTCTTGTTAACAAAGGAAAACTGATTATCAAAGGAGACTTCATCAACAATGCGATAAGTGGAGGCAATTCGTCTACACCTGGTTTAACTGGTAACGATGGCCTTACAATACTAGATGGAGATTGGGAGAATAATGGTGATCACAATCCTGGAACCGGAAAGGTGATAATGATGGAAGACGGATTGATTACAGGTTCAGAAGTGACAACTTTTCATGACCTCGATTTAGACGGAACCACCAAGCGAACTATGACCATAAATGCGATTATTAATGAAACTGGCACATTGGCGTTAGATTCCGGAGAGGTCGCTACGGAACTTGATACATTGTTTGTAACCAATCCTAATACAAATGCTATTTCAAGGGCACAAGACTGCGACCCTTGTGGTTTTATAAGCAGCATTGGAAATGGAAATTTGGTACGTAGGACGAATTTAGCGGGAGAATATATGTTTCCTGTCGGGTCCAGTATCGACAATGGCGCGTCTACTCCAAAATATCGTCCAGTAGTAATCACCCCAGAAGGAAGTGCATTGGACAGTTTCTCCGTGAGAATGGTCAATAACACATACATCCAAGACTTCTTCATGAACATCTTGGAGCACCACATCTGCTTCCTAAATCAAGAATATTATCACCGAGTAAATCAACTAGGCGGTGGCAATGCTTCAGCTGATATGTCTATCTGGTCCAGCGAGGCAGATGGTGACGAACTATTCGACATGATTTCTAGAAGAGAAGAAGCGCTTGAAATGTGGAGGGTAACCGAAGACGCATTTACAGGATTCGCTCCTCCTTACGAAAGAACTGCTTTGGTTGACTGGGTAAACTACACGGCCCAACCGGAAGATGCCTATGTATTGGGAAGGGCTTTCCCAAAGCCACCAGAAGTATTTGGAAACGAAGAGGCTTGCGCATTCTTTGAAACAACTTTCACTGTTAATGATAATGGATCGACTTACGATTGGTTCATTTCTCCGAATGAGGGTGAAATAGTAGATTCAAGTGCTCATTCAATCACTGTGGTTTGGAATGATATCACACAAGGTCACGTAAGCGTTACTGAAACAATACCAAACGGCATCAACAACGGATGTGAATCTGCTCCGATGATTTTCAACGTGAATATTTTTCCTCAACCGATTGCAGGTTTTGACATTACTACAGAAGAGTTAGCCGGTGGAATCTTCATTTATGATCTAGTTGGATTCAACGACCTAAGTATCGATGCTCAAAATTGGGATTGGAATTTCGGTGATGGATTTTTCCACAGTGACCAGAACCCATTTCACATATATGATCAGACTGGACAGTATGAAGTAATTCTCACCGTTCAAAATGGCAACAATTGCGTTGACGCTGACACCTTAATGGTTAATGTTGTTGAAGGTGTTATCGTACCAAATGTATTTACGCCTAATGGCGACACTTATAATGACACATGGGATATTAGAACAAGCGATGTTGGAGATTTTCACGCGGCTATTTACAACAGATGGGGTACATTGGTTTGGGAAACCACTTCTCCTCAGGTATCTTGGGATGGCTCAACCAATGCCGGTGTAGAAGCATCTGCTGGAGTTTACTATTACTATATTGATAAGATTGCTCTTAACTCAGGAACTGAGGTTGTAGAGAATGGTGATAATATCCAATTCAAGGAGACTGGATTCGTCCACTTGATTAGATAAAAAGAAAATATATAGAATTTGAAAGGCGGCTATTGGTCGCCTTTTTTATTTGCTGAAAGCACCGTTGTACTTGCGCATTTGGTCAAGAACAGCCTCTGTACCTCTACCCGTTTGTGCAGACGTAACTATAAACGGAGGCAATTCTTCCCAAGTCTCGAGTAG
>JBLFWJ010000085.1:0-13784 GCA_047611425.1 Bacteroidia bacterium
TCAAATAGTGAGACGCTTCCTTCGTCAGCGAAGCAAGCAGCAAGGTTCGAGATCTTCGTTTGTTTCCCTGAGGAACGAAGGGTCTCCATTCTGAATCAAAAGGTTACGGCAGAACTAAATTTCTTATCCTAGCAACTTTACGGACTATCATTTTGACTTTTAATAAATCCGAATATCTATTTCGATTAATCGTAAGAATCGAAGTAACTTGGCCAACTATAAAACATGAACACAATGAAAGGAATAATGAAATCAGTACTTGCCTTAACTGCTCTTGTTGCATTTAGCATGAATGTGAATGCCCAAGGGGTTTTCGAAGTTTCTAATACTGTTTGCGATTTAGGCACAGTTCAAGCGGGAGATGACGCAACTTGCGAAATAACTTTTAAAAATACTGGAACTTCGAAAGCAAATATGGGTGCAATTAGACCAGCTAGTGACCGAATCACACACGATTGGTCATCAAAAATTTTAGCGCCAGGCGAATCTGATTCATTCAAAATTGTAGTCGATACTGACGGACTCTCTGGAGAGTTTAAAAAGTCTGTTCTTCTCATTTTTGATAGAGCAAAAGACCCAATAACTGTTTGGGTTAAGGGAAACATTGAATAATCAAATGATTTAATCAACGAGCCGGTTTCAAATTCACATCGAAATTTGAAGCCGGTTTTTTTTTTACCCACTCTTTTCACGCCAAGCCCCTAATGAAAGAAGATTTTAAGTCTCGTGAAGATGTCAACCTAATGGTGAAGACGTTTTATGAAAGTGTGTTTGAAGATGTGATGTTAGCACCAATTTTCATCACTTCACTTGGCAATGATTTAGAACCTCACTATTCTCGAATGACGGACTTTTGGGAAGATCAGGTTCTAGGCACTTCTAATTTTGAAGGAAACCCAATGAAAGTGCACATGGAATTGGCCGAGCGATTCAGGATTGATAATGATCTATTCGATATTTGGCTCAACCTATTTAATCTAAACGTAGACTCGCTTTTTGAAGGTGAAAACGCAGAAAAAGCCAAAGAGCAAGCCAGCAACATAGCAATGGTTATGCGCCTTAAAATGAAAGCATAATGTTTACTCAGGTATTGCTTTCCTCGCTCCACTTCGGATAATCCCGATTGCAAGGAATAACTGAAGAATCACCAAAAATCTTACTTCTGAAAGGAATTCCACCGGTAGCATATTCCATCCAGCCAATACTACGGCCATCAACACAGCGGTTGCAACGGAATACCATCTTATCCAAATCGGACGATCTTTTTTGAATAGTGTCCAAGCAAAAAAGAGGTGCGTTGGAACTGCCCACAATAAACTGTAAGGTTGATAAGCGGTAAAGTGATCTGTACCAAGCCAGAGGAACAGAAACAATAAACTGAGAATACCGAAAGTCATAAATACTGTTCCTTCTAGTATCCTCACAGACTTTCCTCTTATTCGAAAGCTGGTTACCACTGCCGCGATTAGTAGTAGAATTCCAACAAATACATTTCTCGGAGTTGTTTTCGGAATCACAACTACCTCAGGCTCCATTTCCGATAGAACCCTGGTTTCCTTGACCAACGGTCGTGCTTCTCCGTTAACGGACAATGTCATTCGATCAAAGGCGAACATCAGCTCTTGAGGCAAGTACATATACTCCCATGCACTGGAAGGTTGATCAATCCTCGGTCCGCTTAGGCAAATATTAATTCCCAAACGTCCCCAAGCTCGTTCCTCGCCCATGTAACTATTCATCAACTTTCGTATGCTCCAATGTTCGCAATCAGTCGAATCAAGACTCAATTTACCTTCCAAAGCTGATAGTATCACATCCCTAGGTCGGGTTGAACAATTATCAAAAAAGTAGTCGTACAGATAATCTCTATTTTCCGGTTTAACGTTCTCGTCTAACGCATTAATCAACCTCTGTTTTTCAGCCTGTGTCAAGTCTAGAACTTGCTCTGATACTGACCGGTTATACCTGTGATAATAGTTGACGAAATTTTCAGTTCTCGATGCGCTAAGCATGTAGAGCAACTTTCCCTTAACGAAGTTGACGTAAAAGTTAGGTTGACCAAAATCAAACGTGCCATAGTTAAATGCGAAATCTACTCCGTTCGGCTCATCCTTAACTCGAATGGCAGTGTGTCCAAATGCTTCGTAAACATCCTTACCCGGACTGCAGGTTAATAAGCTAACCTCGGCACTTTCAGAAAGAATTGGAGCATTCTGGCCAAACGCAAAAATGCTTGAAACCAGTAACCACTGTAGAAAATAATAACGCATTTTGCAAATGTAATCTTATCGCAATCGTTGTGTGATCATGATATATTTCAATGACATTTCCATGACAAAGGCATGTTTTCGGATCTCGAAATTTGCACAACCCCAACCATCTGGATGGAACGCTTCCGTACAATTGCCATAACACATAAGAGCACCGAGCTCAAAGACATTGGTCGGCTCCATATTGCTGACGATCAAGTGGCTTCAAGACTCAAATTCTTGAAGGAAGTAATGGGCATAGACGAGCTCATCTACCTAAGTACGTGTAACCGTGTAGAGTTTATAATGGTGGCTCACGAACCACTTTGTAAGGACTATCTCATTAATTTCTTCCAAGCCTTTAATCCAAATTGGGATCAAGAAAATGTGGATTGGGCTGCTTCACAATGCAGAACCTACGAAGGCCAAAAGGCATTGGAACACTTGTTTTACGTGTCAAGTTCTGTTGACTCTTTGGTGGTTGGAGAGCGTGAGATTATTACTCAAGTTCGTCAAGCGTACGAAACCTGTACAGAGCTTGGCTTTACTGGCGATAGTTTAAGGCTGTTGATTAAACGTACGGTGGAAACAGCCAAACGTATTTACACCGAAACCCAGATTGCACAGAATCCAGTTTCCGTGGTGTCCTTGGCCTATCGAAAAATGCGAGAGCAGGATATCGAGCCAAAACCGAGAATCATAATGATTGGCGCAGGTCAGACCAACCAGACCATGGGCCAGTACTTGCGTAAGGCGCCTTATGGTGAAATGACGGTTTATAATCGAACCCAATCAAAGGCTGAAGAATTAGCAGAATTAACCCAGGGTGTTGGCTACGGACTATCCGATTTGAAAAATCATACGAACGGATTCGACATTCTTATTTCCTGCACTGGAGCTGAAGATTCAATCATTGACGTGAACCTTTTTCGAAAGCTGGTTGGATCAGATACTAATCGAAAGGTCATAGTTGATCTTGCCATTCCTTCTGATCTTGATAACGAAATCCGAAGTGAGAATGTCACATACATTGGGATTGCTGATTTAAAGGATGAAGCTCGAAGAAATTTACAGCTGAGGCAGAGCGAAATGGAAAAATGCAAACGGCTTATCGCTGAAAGCATTATGGAATTTGAAGGCCTATTACGAAGAAGAAAAGTGGAACTAGCAATGCAAGACGTTCCTCTTCAGATTAAGGCTATAAAAGACAAAGCCTTAAATGAAGTTTTCACAAAGGAGATGGATTCTCTAGATGACAACTCAAAAGAAGTATTGGAAAAAGTAATCCAATACATGGAAAAGAAATACATAAGTGGCCCCATGAAATTGGCCAAAGAGATTATGACAAAAGGATGATTAGAAAAATTATCATAGGCTCACGAGGTAGTGATCTTGCGCTTTGGCAAGCCAACCGAGTAAAAAGGGAATTGGAGGAACTTGGAAACGAGGTTGAGATTAAGGTAATTAAAACGCAGGGCGATCGTATTCAACATTTAAGCTTTGACAAGCTTGAAGGCAAAGGCTTTTTCACCAAAGAATTGGAAGAAGCTCTCTTGAATAAGGAAGTAGATCTCGCTGTTCATTCACATAAAGACCTTCCTACAGAAAATCCTGAAGGACTTGTGATTTCTGCTGTTTCTGACCGAGAAGATTGTGCAGATATTCTTCTTATCAGAAAAGAAAGCATTGATATCAACGAAAAGTGGAACTTGAAAAAGGGCGCCATTATCGGCACAAGTGCGGCACGAAGAAAAGCCCAGCTAAGTCACCATTTGTCAAACATCGAATTAAAGGATCTACGAGGTAATGTTCCAACAAGAATTAACAAATTACGCGAAGGGCAATACGATGCGATAATGCTTGCGGCTGCAGGTGTTAAGCGTTTGAAATTGGATGTATCCGACCTACATGTCGAACGACTAGATCCCAAAGAATTTGTCCCTGCCCCAGCACAAGGTGTGCTCGGATTACAGACTAGGATTGAAGATACTGAATTGGCTAGTATCCTATCCAATCTAAATGATGATGATGTAGAACGCAGAATTGCAGTAGAAAGAAGGATTTTAAATCTCTTTGGTGGTGGGTGTCAAATGCCACTTGGTGCTTATTGCGAAGCGGACGGAGATAGTTTAACGGTCTGGTCTTCACGGGCAAAAACCTGGGATGGAGAAGTCCAATATGTTACCGTTTCAGGGACAGATTCCGAGCTAATGGCCAAAGAGTCTGTTGAAAAACTAGGCGGAAACCAAGACTAATAAATTTGCATAGATCCATCTTCATATCACGAGATTTGAGTGAGGATGACTTGCTTTACGTGAAACTTAAATCAGCCGGATTTGAAGTTCACGCTTTCTCTTTGATCGAAATTGAAGAGGTTGTTTTTGTTCTTCCTAAATTTGAGTTTGATTGGATTTTTCTTGCCAGCTCGAATGCAGCCAAAACCTTCCTTCCCTCCTATTCTTCCTCCGTCAAAATTGCTACCGCAGGACCAGCAACAGCTAAAGCTGTAAAGAATCTTGGGTACGAAGTTTCCTTTACTGGTTCTGGAGGTGACATGATCGAAGTTGGGAAGCAGTTTGCCAAAGAGGTCGGTACTGCAAACGTCTTGTTTCCTTGCGCAGAAGGCAGATCAAAGAAAATTCAGCTTCAATTGCAAGCAGAGCAAGTCATTGATCTACCTATTTACCGAACGATTGCAAAGCAAGATGTTGAGATTCCGGATACGGATATTGTGTTTCTAAGTAGCCCTTCCAACGCGAAAGCATACATAGAAAACCTTGAACTAACTGGAAAGATTACGATTGCGATTGGTCAAACGACCAAAGAATTCTTGATTGAAAATGGTATTGAAAATATTTTGGTTCCGGAAACTCCAGAACCAGGTTCAATCTTGGATTTGATCCTCAGCCTCTGACTGGTTATCAACCTTGGTCATTCCGCCTGAAACTATGAGTTTCATTACGTCTGAAGGTTTCATGTCGAGGTACTCAACATGTCGCTTTTCTACGTAAAGCAAATTGCCCATTATACCGTATGAGAATGGTAAATACACAGCAATCATGTTGTCTTCTATTCCCATATGACCAAGCCTGGCACCACTCACAAAACCTAGCCTGTATTGCTTTGGATCATTCTGAACCAAGACTTTAATCGGTTGACCCAACTGGTCTTCCTTCTTAAAAAAGACATTCAGAATATCTTTTACAGAAAAGTAAATCACCTTAACTAGAGGTGCACGATTCATCATCTTTTCAAACCAGCCAATTGCTGATCTAGAAATCAAATTGGAGACCACATATCCAATCAACGCAAGAAGAATAAAGGAGATTAGAATACCAATGCCAGGAACGTGAATTGGAAGCAAATCAGACAGCCAAGGGTTGAACAGATCATCGACCAGATTGACAAACCAAACCACAGCAAAAACTGTCACTGCGATTGGAGCAATAAACAACAACCCCTGTAAGAAGTTACCTGCTAGCCGTTTGAAATAACGTTCAATCATAAGTTTGCCAATTCGGCTTTCAGTTTCTTGGTTAAACCAGAAACAATTAGGTCGTAAGAATGGTCAATCCATTCCTGGGCCAAATCATCATCAAATGAACCGTCAAAAACAACCGTGTTCCAATGTTGCTTATTCATATGAAATCCGGGTGCAACACCTGAATATTCCTCACGCAACTCAACCGCTTTTTCGAGATTACATTTTAGGTTTATGCTAGGTGGATTGTTCTCCAAACTGGCCAGCGCGTACATTTTCCCCATAACCTTGAATACCAATGTGATTTCGTCAAATGGGAAACTTTCAGTCACCCCATTCTTCGCCATGCAATATTCGCGTATCTCCTCAAAATTCATTTCCGTGAAGATATTGGTAAATGATGATCGGCTAGTTGCCTTTATAGTAGCCCTTTGCTTCGGCCATCCACTTATTCAAATCCGAAATACGAGTTGATGGACTGGGATGTGTGCTCAAGAACTCAGGTGGTGCCTGTCCTCCTGCAGCTTTCATGCGTTGCCAGAATTTCGGTGCCTCGGCTGGATCATATCCGGCCTTGGCCATAAATACCAATCCCATGTGATCAGATTCACTTTCATGAACCCTCGAGAATTTCAATGACCCAAGGCTAGATCCAATCCCATATGATTGAAGGAAAATATTTTTAGTCAAATCATTTTGTTTTGATAAGGCCATATTCAGACCCATTCCACCCATTTCTAAAGCCATAGACTGACTCATCCGCTCGTTTCCGTGACGCGCAATAGCATGTGCGATTTCATGCCCCATCACAACCGCTAATCCTTTTTCATCCTGAGTAATGTCCAATATTCCTGTGTAGAAAACGACTTTCCCACCCGGCATGCACCACGCGTTCTTCTCTGGACTATCTACTACCTTAAACTCCCACCGGTATCCATTCACTCGACCCACAACACCATTTTCTCGCAGGTATTCTTTCGCTGCTGCGCTCACCTTCTCTCCTACTCTTTTAACCAGTTGGCTTCGAGGATCGGAAGCAGGTAATGCTGGATTTTCATTCAGGAAATCACCATAGCTAGAGGATGCCATTCCCATCATTTGGGTTTCAGGCAGCAGGTTCATTTGCTTTCTCCCGGTTAGTGGCACGGTTGAACAAGCGATAAGAGTGAAGGCCAAAATGGCCAGCGTCCAATTTGATTTCAATGGTTAATTTTAAAATTAAATGGATGTACGAATAAAGCACGAATCACAAACAAGCCCAAGCTGGTATTAAGCGACCATGTTTTTCAGGGCATTGAGGGCAGTTTTTCCAGTTGACACAGTCTCCAAAATAGATCGAGTTTCTTTAATGGTACTGTAATTTGGCATTTGTTTAAAGGTCTTTTCAAAACTTGAATCGAAACACATTCGATAATTGTCAAACTCCCTCTCTTCAATGGATTCATCCGATAGAATCACGACTTCGCCATGCCTTGAATCTTCCTTAATCAGACTAAAAATCTCTAGAACAGATTCCTTTTCTCCTTCAAGCATTTGAAGGAAAACACCATCCCGAAGAATCAGCATCCCTGTAATACGGGCAGAAGTATTATTGTTGGACGTTTCATTAAGGAGCTCGCAAAGCTCCTCAGCATCTAACTCTTCTCTGGCCTTACTCGTGTACAATAATTGATAAAGATTCCCCATATGCGCAAACAAATCTATGATAAATAAGCCAATCTTTCCAAATACTTGTCTACGTATTCGGCAATTCGTTTACTTCGATATTGAACGACATATCGAGGATGATCCAAAGGAATAATTTCACCAAACAAATTGAATTCCTTATTCAACTCTTTTAGGAATTTGAAGTTGATTCCGCTGCCCATACACCAAACCTTTTCTGTGTTCAGCCCCCACTCAATCTGCATTCTCAAGCTTTTAATGATGAATGGTTTTACCGCAGCGTAAAGCTTCTTATCATCATAGTAATTGGCGTTAACCATATTGCCCTTCTCATTCAACCGGAGAAAACCCAAAGGGCAAACTGAGTTAATGTAGAATTGAGAATAAAACGCTTCAACGCCTCCAAAAGCTTTAATCATTTCATAGACGAATACGGACGAAGGTTCATGCAATTCAAATCCATTAAAAGGGATTCCGCATTCTGTGTTTAACCGTTTGGTGTCGGTAAAAGGAAGACCGGTAGCCCCAGCACCCAGCCGACCCGGATTTATTCCCAGAATCAGATTCCGAGGTTTATCATCGTTATAAAACTTGGAATAAAACGCTTCGGTAATCTTCCAAATTTGCTCCGAACCTTCACCATCAAAAGGGTTCATCACCTCAAAGCCCTTGGGCAATTTGGTGCTTAGCTTCAATTGTCTGTTAAAGGAAAGGATGTTTTCTGCGTAGGTCATATCTATAGGTGCCGAAAGTAAAACCTTCATTCCAGTCTCAATTCATCCGTGCTGTTTTCGTCACACTCCCTACCTTCATCGCCCATCAAAATTTAGCAATGGAATTATTCGCAATAGAGACAGGAAAGTTCAAATTGGACGGAGGAGCCATGTTTGGTGTAGTGCCAAAATCGCTTTGGCAGCGCACCAATCCTGCTGATGAGAAAAACCTCTGTACTTGGGCCATGCGATGCTTATTGATCAAAACCGAAGACCGATTGATCCTTGTCGATAACGGCATTGGCGAGAAGCAAGATGACCGTTTCTTGAAGCATTATTTTCTTCACGGGGAAGACACGTTGGAAACAAGCCTAAACGCCAAAGGATTTGGAATGGATGAGATTACGGACGTATTCCTTACCCATCTTCATTTTGATCACTGTGGTGGAAGTGTGAAATGGAATCGAGACAGAACGGGCTTCGAAATGGCGTTCAAGAATGCCACCTACTGGAGTAACGAACGCCATTGGAAATGGGCAACAGAACCAAACAGAAGAGAACAAGCAAGTTTCTTAAAGGAGAATATTATTCCGATTCAGGAAAGTGGCCAGCTCAAATTTATTGAAGACGAAGGCAACTGGTTGCCGAATATCGATGTAATGATGGTGAATGGCCACACTGATGCACAGCAGCTTCCAATCATCACTTACAAAGACCAAAAATTGGTTTTCATGGCAGATCTTCTTCCATCCATAGGCCACTTCCCTATTCCTTTTGTTATGGGATACGACACTAGGCCACTACTTACATTGGAAGAGAAGGGTCGCTTTCTGACCAAAGCCGCTGATGAGAATCTGCTGCTCATGTTTGAGCATGATGCCACAAACGAATGTTGCTCCGTCCAGAACACAGAAAAAGGCGTTCGACATTTGGAAACGTTTAAGCTTTCTGATCTGTAAGCATCCAAGTTGACAGTTGGTCGATTACGATTCTGATTACTTCGGACCACCTTGAGTTAGGGTTAACTTCGCGCGAAATCTCCAACCCATGCGCGACAGTTTACTTCTGGCATTCTTGCTGCCACTATCCGCATTCTCCCAATCCATTAATGTAGAACCGTATCTACAGGACGCGGAACCAACCTCCATTCGCATCATGTGGGAAACCACTTCCGAAGATGAAAGCACAGTACAGTGGGGATTGACAAATGCGTTAGGCACTTCTTCCTCAGGATCGGCAATTACTGGTAGTGTTTTCTCTAGAATTCATGATACGCAATTAACCAACCTAACTCCCAATACGGTGTACCATTACAGGGTGAAGACTGGAAGTGCCATCAGCCCGATTTACGATTTCAAAACGCCTGCGTTGCAATCTGACGAGGCACCTTTGAATATCATTGCAATGAGTGATATGCAACAAGACATCGGCAATCAGGGCGTTTTTCAGGATGTAATCAACAACGGTGTAATTCCATTTGTAGAGAATAGGTACGGGGCCAATTTATCCGAATCACTTGGGTATGTTGTCATTCCTGGGGATCTGATTGACAACGATTTAATTTACTCCAACTGGGAAAATACATTCTTCGACTATGCAAAGGATTTGTTCAGCCATGTGCCGGTTTATCCTGTGGCAGGAAACCACGAGTACCTTTCTCTTTCTCCAGCTTACACCAAGTATTTCCACTTGCCAGACAACGGTTCTACAGGTAATGGGAACGAAGAACATTGGTGGTACAAGGACAATTCCAACGTACGATTGATCGGATTAGAATCTAATGGAGGCTATGCCAACCAAACTCAGCTGGATTGGCTACAGCCCGTATTAGACAATGCTTGTGCCGATGCCGATATCGACTTCGTTTTCGCTGAGATTCATCACCCATTTCACTCAGAAATGTGGCCTCCTGGTGAGAACGATTACACCGGAGATGTGATTACCATGCTTGAAGCATTCTCAACAGATTGCGGTAAGCCAAGTGCGCACTTCTTTGGACATACGCACGCCTATTCTCGTGGTCAGAGTAAAGAACACAATCACTTAATGGTGAATGTGGCCACCGCTGGTGGTAACATCGATTATTGGGGAGAATACGACCAGATAGATTACCCTGAATTCAACATTAGCGATGATTCTTACGGGTTTGTGTTGATGGAAGTAGAAGCTGGAAACGACCCGAAATTCAAGCTCACGAGAGTAAGTACCGGTGATGCCGATTTAGCTTTGAATAACGTAATCATCGATTCTGTGACCGTGAAGTTTAATAACCCACTTCCTGCTCAACCCATTGGTATATTCCCACCACAAGGAAGTACCGTTTCTCCTGAATGCCTCCTGTTTCAAGGAACACCATTTTCCGACCCACAGGGTGATTTGCATGGCGCCACGCAATGGCAAATCGCCACCGACCAGAACTTCTCTAGCCTGATGTATGACGAGTGGTACCAGCACAACAACTACTGGAACGGTGTAGATATTCTTTCAGGCCACAGCCTTACAGAAGAAGAGATTACAATCCTGGATCCCAACTCAACATATTACTGGAGACTTCGCTACAGAGACCGAAGTCTAGGCTGGAGCGAATGGTGTCAAACCGTAGAGTTTAGTACTAGTGCATCATCCTTAACCTCCAACTTATTGTTGAATGGAGATGCCGAAAACGGAACCACCAATTGGGTTGAAGATGCAGGTTCATTCGAATCTATCGCCAGCGGAGATTGCGGTGGAATAAACGCATACTCCGGCAGTCGATTGTTTGCGGTTGGTGGCGTTTGCGACAACAATTCCTACGCAGAAGGACATCAGGATATTGATGTTACCGCCTATTCTTCGGAGATTGTTTCCGGAGGAATAAGCGCCCACTACGGTGGCCGTCTTAGCAACTACGATGGAGATGATCACCCTGAATTCAAATTGGAGTTTTACGATGAATTCGGAACGATGATCACAATCACACCAAAGACTGGAACCTACGCTGACAACTGGCCTTTGATTCAAGAAACAGCTGAGCTACCAACCAATACTGCAACTATACGATTAATCCTATCTGGAACCCGAAATGTCGGATTCGACAACGACTGCTACTTCGATGAGCTATTTGTAAAACTCAGCCTGATTAACGGTTGCCAAGAGTCGCTTCCTGTATCTACTGCAGGTCTGACTTACACCGAAGATTCTGAGATTAACGTGTATCCAAATCCATTCGCCATTTCAACAACAATTGAGATTAAGAATGCTGAGGGGATGCATCAATTGCAAGTTTTCAACCCAATTGGATCAATGATCTTGAGCGCACAAAGCGAGAATGGAAAGTTCCAAATCAATCGCAGTGAGCTATCCCAAGGAATGTACATCTACCGTGTATTGAATCAGAATGGCGTGATTGGTACTGGCAAATTCGTGACAGAATAATCAACCATGTGCCTCGTAGCCTGTGCATTAAATCAACATCCGAAATACCCGTTTATTCTTGTTTCCAATCGTGATGAGTTTAGAGCACGACCCTCTGCCCCAGCCCATTTCTGGAAGGACGACCCAAATATTTTAGCAGGCATCGACCTAAAAATGAACGGCACTTGGCTGGGTATTACCCGAACCGGTCGTATTGCGTTGATTACCAATTATCGGGACTTGAATAATCTCAAACCCGATGCGCCATCACGCGGTGCATTGGTTTCCAACTTTCTAAAGTCGGAAGTATCAGCGGATGATTACTTGGCTTCCATCACAGACCCTACGTCCTACAATGGGTTCAATCTCTTGGTTGGAGACAGGAAAGGACTTTCTTGGTTTTCGAACAAAAGTGAAGAGAAGACCAAACTTGAAAGCGGCATCTTCGGATTGAGTAATGCCCTTTTGGACACCCCATGGCCCAAGGTAGAGGCATTGAAAAATGGCTTGCGCGATGTAATCAACGCAGATAAGGTTGAATCAGAAAAGCTATTCGCACTTCTTGCTTCCTCCCAAAGACCAGTCGATACTGCCCTACCCGATACAGGTGTGGGTCCTGAATTGGAACGATTGCTCAGCTCAGCATTCATTAATTCCGAGAAATACGGAACAGTCTGCTCTACCGTCATTCTAATTGATAAAGAAGAAAACGTTCAATTCTTCGAGCGCAGCTTTGATGGAAATGGAGAAGCCAGCGGTGAAGTGTCCTTTTCTTTTGCGGTCTAAGACCGAGCGGTTTTACATAGATGGCTTCAGTCGTGCCTTCTTCGCAATAACGAGGTTCCTTAATCTACTAAAGGCTGACGTGGACACCAATCACACAAAAACTTCCCCTACTCTTATAAAAGCACATTCGACTCTTCACAAAGAAGCGGCAACTCTTTAAAGTTTAGCCCCTCCTCTTTATAGTTTACTCCGTACTCTTTACTCTATTGTCACTACTCTTTAAAGTTTGACTACTACTCTTCACTCTTTTGTCTCTACTCTTTAAAGTTTGACGGCAACGCTTTAGTCTTCTGCCAGTACTTTTTAAGAGTTGCGTGTCATTTTACTAATTCAAAATATCATTACACTGATTATCAGTCAGTTAAGAATTTTAACAGTTTTTCACACCACTAAAAACAATATTCGAGGTACCTCAAGGTTTATACTATACCAACCTGCACAATTCCCGTGCAGAAACATGTAAGCAGTTCATTGACCCTTGGGAATGGGGTCAGCATGTTTTACTTAAACCGAGAAATCATGGTTAAAGTAGTTTTAGGTTGGTCACCGCTTACCGTGCCTCAAAGAATTATAAAGGTGCGCTACGTGGTAACAACCACAGGAAATAATACCAGCACATATGCCACGCCAGATCCACCGTTACAGGATCTTAGCGACAAGGCAGACGAGTTGGAAGCAGCCGAGGCCGCTGCAAGTAAGGGCGGTACTAATCTTACCGTTGTCCGCAATGCGCGGCTCGATGAGATGACAACCCTAATGAATCAGTTTGTGCTGTATGTGCAAACCACAAGTCTGGGTGTAGCCGAGCTCATTGTACAATCAGGTCTTGACGTGGAGAAGGAACGCAGCCCATGGCCGCTACCCTTACGAGTTACAGACCTCGAAGCCGCACCTGGCGGTGATCCGGGCACAATTGCCCTCAAATGGGGTGCTGCCAAGTACAATAAAGGCTACATCATAGAGCGCTGGTTTGAAGATGAGACCGGTAAGGATGGCAAATGGGATTTTCTGGTCAATGCAAAGCGAGGCACCCACACGGTAACAGGGCTTACCACTGGTAAGCAATATCGGTTTCGTGTAGCAGCCGAAAACAGCGCAGGTCAAGGAGACTACAGCGATGAGGCCAGCAGTGTGGCCCGCTGAATTATCATGTTGGAGTACTAGTGGGTAAAGCCACTGGTGCGTTTTGGGCGGGGCTTTTTTACATGTGCCTCGCCCATTTTTTGTACTCTTAAATTGTTGTGTTTATACAATATGCTGCGAATGGAAGATCCGAATAGGATTGCTTAAACTCAATTAAAGCATTGAATAACAAACGTTTAACTTAAAACGGCAAATCTGGCTATAGGTAACTAGTCACCTATAGCCAATTTTTGGAAGTAATTTCCCCCACCATTCCCTCTAGGTTTAGCATTTGAACCAAGCCACCATTTTTAAATGGACTGTCAATAGTCAGCTTCCCGCAGGACGAAACAGACCGTTGGGTAATTACACTAA
>JBLFWJ010000086.1:0-13516 GCA_047611425.1 Bacteroidia bacterium
ATCAAGTACAGCGGCTTAACAAACACTTAGAATAATAAATTAGCAATTCAGCTCACAAAAGCGATAATCGATTTGGGTATCGATGTCAATTCGCAGGAACAAACACCAATCCGACAGCTTTCGATTGCTTTGAAAAAACTATTGTCAAATAATTAAAAAAGGAAAAAATGGCAAATTACATTGACGGATTCGTCCTTCCCATTCCCCAAATTTATCTGAAGGAATACAAACTTGTAGCTGAAACGGTTGCCAGCATTTGGAAGGAGCATGGCGCACTCGAGTATTTTGAATTCGTAGGTGAAGATTTAAGATTGGATGGCACACGCTCTTTTCCAGAACTTATGGACGCAAAAGAGGATGAGTCTATAGTTTTTGGCTGGGTTGTTTTCGAATCACGCGAAGCCCGGGACCTGGCAAACAAGCTAGTAGCGAATGACCCAAGAATGATCGATTTAATTGCCCCTTTAACTGATCCATCAAGAATGGTTTTTGACGCCACTCGAATGGTATACGAAGGGTTCCAGCAACTCGTATAATGAAAATCTCAGGTTAGTTAATTCAATACTTATTAATCCCGATAATTCGCACATTTTTCTAAACGGAAAAATGTAATACTTAGAATTGCTAAACCAATTTCTTGCATTACATCTAGTTTCGCCAAATGTCTGTGAAGAAGAATAGAGCTGAAATTCTCAATAAGCTAGGAATTGAAAAGCTAAACCCAATGCAAGAAATGGCCACTAAGGCAATTTCTAGTGGTAATGAAGTTGTATTGCTTTCACCAACTGGATCGGGTAAAACGCTGGCATTCTTGCTGCCAATTATCGACCAGTTATCTCCTGAGAATGAGGAGGTCCAAGTGATGATTCTTGTTCCAACTCGTGAACTGGCCATTCAAATTGAACAAGTAGCCCGTGAAATGGGCAGCGGTTATAAGATTGAAACGGTTTATGGTGGCCGTTCTGGAACCAAAGAGAAGCAGGATCTTAAACATAGACCGGCCATCATTATCGGAACACCCGGGCGCATGGCTGACCATCTTAGAAGAAACGCTTTTGGAGTTAACCAAATAAAGGTTTTAGTTCTTGATGAATTCGATAAGTCACTTGAGATCGGATTTACAGAAGAAATGAAAGAGATCATCGGAGCCTTGCGGTGGGTGGATAAGAAAATTCTTACCTCCGCAACTCAAGGTGTTGCCATACCCGAATTCGTGAATCTGGATAACCCTTCAGTACTGAATCATCTTTCAAGTGGAATTCCCAAACTGGAGATTAAGCAGATTTTGTCGTTGAATCAGCATAAGTCCGAAACGCTGTATCAAACGCTTTGCGGACTTGGTGATCAGAATGGGATTGTGTTCTGTAATTTAAAGGATAGCATCAACGAGGTATCGAATTTCTTGGATGAAAAAGGCGTGGCGTTTGGAACTTTCCACGGCAATATGGAGCAGGTAGATCGTGAACGATCACTTATTAAATTTAGAAATGGAACACACCGTATTTTACTTGCTACCGATTTGGCTGCTCGGGGTATCGACATACCTGAGTTGAATTACGTTATTCACTACGAAACACCTGGAAAAGAGCATGAATTCACGCATCGAAATGGACGCACAGCACGTATGCACGCCAGTGGTGCTGTCTATGTTTTATTATCTAAGCATGAGAGACCGAAAGAGTTCGTAGCCGACCTACCCGTTGAAGACTCTTTATCTGGAAATCAACTTCCACCAACCGTTTGGACTACAGTGTTCATCTCCGGAGGCCGCAAGGACAAAATATCCAAAGGTGATATTGCCGGGCTTTTCTTTAAGAAAGGAAACCTAGAAAAACATGAACTCGGAATTATTGAGATCAAAAACGATTGCGCATTTGTGTCTGTCTATTCAAATCGGGTAAAAGCTCTTTTAACGCAGGTGAATAATCAAAGACTAAAGAAGAAAAAGGTTCGAGTAACCGTATTGGATTGAATACTCACTTTTTTAACTACGGCCTTCGGATTTAAACGATTAGAGGCACACGCTGTTTTCAGGTAGCCAAACTCTATCAGATTAGACTATCCAAAACACGTCAAAGTGCTTTAGGTAAATCTAGATCAATCAACTACTAATCGCTCTATTCGAGCGCCTGCTTCATTTACGACCCGAAGCATATAGATTCCAGTGGAAAGGTTTAGCTTGTATTGCTGAATGGTTTTTTGCTGAGTTCCTAGGTCAAGAATGGTTCTTCCGAAAGGATCAATCACTGAAAGCTGCGAGCCGATATCCGATGAATTCAAATCAACTGTGAAAGATCCATTTGATGGATTAGGGAAGATTGAAACGGCATTTGCGTGCTGCTCAATTCCTGTAACATTCAGAACGTCAAATTTCCACCAACCCTGTGGTGCAGGCATTGGACGAACTTGTTCCTTACCATTATTCGCTTCAGCATGAATATAGTAGAATACCTCATCTCCACCCTGCTGATACGGGATGTGTCCTGTCCAAGTGTTGGTAGAGGCATTCGTCAACGTCATATTTACAAATGAAAACCCAGCCAACGTGTCTGCAGTATAATACACCTGTGCATCCGAAATATCATCGGCATGTTGCACCAATGCATCTACTTGGTAATCCGTTTCTACGTAGTACAAATCATCAAGTGGTTGATGTGAAATCAATAACGGATCGTTGTTTCCTACTGCTTTTGTAATGCAGTGCAAAGCTCCGCTTGCACCAATAATTTCGTTGCAATCAATACCCACAACTTTATAGCCCGGCAGTGCCTCACGATAAATTCGAAGTGCCGTAGTATCCCATTCTTCCTCATAAATAGGAACCAGAATAGTGTTGTTTACAAACACGGAATTAGTGTAGGTTCTGTAATCGCCAAAGTTGTCTGGATAGTCTCCACCTTCTGGCGGCATTGGAATGCGGATGACATCGTACGGTGTACCATAAACAGAATTGAAGTTGTTCAACACATACTGAATGTTGGCCTCAATTTGCGGTCCATCAGCAACTCCTTGCGGGTATTGTCCTACAAGTAGCGTTTCTTCATCTAATAGCTTCATGTGCATGTCGATATGATGGATTCCATCATATGGAAGCGTTTCCATTTTGATATACCGATCAATTCCCATAAAATCTTCCATGATTTGATCAATCTGTGCTTCAGACTTAACTGAAACGTTATAAGGATTACCAGGCTCATTCTCTTCCAGAATCAACTCGCTGGCAAAGGCAGTTCCGAAACCATCAACCATAAAATTGCCACCTGTATTCACCAAGTCAGTTGGAGATTGGGTGGTTTCATACAATGGAATTCCGAGAAGGTCTGAGATTGCTGTTGGGAAAATATCGTCATCTGGCCGTGGACGATTGTAAATCCAATCTACAAATAGTAAATCCTCCACATCGTTTTCGTACACGTTCCATTGTCCATAATCACGCATCCAGATGCTATCCGATTCGTCATCAACAAAAACAACATTCGTTGTATTTACTCCACCAGAACTCAGATAACTCGTTACAGAATTTTCATTCTCTGTAAGAATGTAAACGGTGCATTCCAACTTGGCATTTCGCACAATTTCTCTAAGAATTGATCTACTCCAATTTCCTTCCCATCGGATACAAAGTCCGTCAATCTCCTCCCATTCTGCACTCGTTCTAATTGGCACAGTTGGAGGCGTAGTAAAACCTCTGGAACTGGTAATTTCCAATGGAAGCATATGATACTCTTCCGCGGTCATTGCATGAGGCAGAAATTGCGCAAACGCAGTTCCGGAAAAGCCAAATAAAACCAAGGCAATCAGCTTAAAATTTTTCATCGTTGGTTTGAAATATTGAGCCAAAGGTAGGGCATCGAAATAATTGAATTGTCGTGACAAGACTGAACTTCTGTTCTCTACGTTTTTCCAATGGGTATGTTCTCCATGCGGCAACTGTTCGCCTCTTCATTTCCTGTTCATTTCTTTAAAATTATCTGTTGCCCGACCGATAGTGATTGTACACCTTTGCGTGGTACTCGAAAACGTAAACATCAACCATGAAGTTCTTCATTGACACAGCAAACCTCGACCAGATAAAAGAAGCCCAAGACTTAGGTATTCTAGATGGTGTAACCACCAATCCAAGTTTGATGGCCAAAGAAGGCATCAACGGAGATGACCGAGTAAATCAACATTATGTGGACATCTGCAATATCACGGATGGAGACGTTAGTGCTGAAGTTATTTCTACGGATTTCGATGGTATGGTAAGAGAAGGTGAAGCATTAGCTGCGCTTCATCGACAGATTGTAGTTAAAATACCGATGGTTAAGGACGGTATCAAAGCAATCAAGTATTTCACCGATAAAGGAATCAGAACCAACTGTACATTGATTTTCAGTGCTGGTCAAGCTTTACTTGCTGCCAAAGCTGGTGCTTCATATGTGTCTCCATTCTTAGGAAGACTTGATGATGTAAGTACAGACGGATTGGCATTGATCAGTCAAATCAGATTGATTTTTGACAATTACGCTTTTGGAACAGAGATTCTTGCAGCTTCCATTCGTCACCCAATGCATATTATCAGCTGCGCTGAGATTGGTGCAGATGTAGTGACAACACCGCTTAAGCCGATTCTTGACCTTTTGAATCACCCATTAACCGATAAAGGATTGGCTCAGTTTCTAGCTGATCACGCTGGCAATAAGTAAATTAGATTAATGCTAATAGAGATTCACCCGGATAACCCGCAACCACGAAAAATACAGGAAGTGGTTGACCACCTTAAAAAAGGAGGGGTGATTATCTATCCAACCGATACTGTATACGGTATAGGTTGCGACATCAATAATAGAAAGGCTGTTGAGCGAATCTGTCAGATCCGGAACATCAATCCGGCAAAGGCAAATTTCTCTTTCATCTGCTCCGATTTAAGTAACATCAGCGATTACTGTACGGGGATTAATAATCCTACATTTAAGTTGATGAAGCGGCTCCTTCCTGGACCGTACACCTTTATTCTTGCGGCCAAAAACACGGTTCCAAAGTTATTTCAAAGCAAGAAGAAAACGGTAGGAATAAGAGTTCCAGATAACTTGATACCAAAAATGATTGTGGAATTGCTTGGCAATCCAATCATGACCGCTTCTGTTCACGATGCAGACGAAATTCTGGAATATACGGTGGATCCCAGTTTAATTCACGAGCGATACGAAAATCAGGTAGATCTGGTAATTGATGGTGGGCCAGGAGGAATGGAGGGTTCAACGGTTATTGATTGCTCCAAAGGCGATATCGAAGTCCTTCGAGAAGGCAAAGGTTCTATCGAAGATCTATAATTGTCGTTTGTCGATTCATCGACCTATCTCTTCGTTTCCAGTGTAAGACAAGCGACTCGTCTAATATTCCCACCCTTTCATCCAAAGCGTCCGTAGAACCCATCATAAATACTTGATGATGCGCCACTTGATTTTTATAATAATGACCACCTTTGGTCAGATTGCCCTTGCTCAGGATGTTGTGATGATGGACGGCAATAACCCAAAAGATGATGCTGTTTACCTGAAAACGGTAAATGGCAACAGCACCCTTGTGGACGGTCACGGTCATACGATCAATGCACATCCTGTATTTAGCACGGACATCAGCGAGCGAATTAGCCGCGGCTGGGCGAAGAGAGTGGATCGAGGGGGAGAACGCTCTACAAGCCGCGGAGCTGATGCAGGCCCTGTTTTTAACTTAACGTATTTAGATGTTGTAAACAGTACTGGAAAAGGTTTTTCTGACCCTCAAAAAGGAGCCCAGAGAAGAGCTTCTTTAGAAGCTGCTTTTCAATACTTTTCTGAATCGATCGATAATGATGGAGAAGTTGACATTGAAATTCGGGAGTCTTTTGAAGGTTCGCCTACTTCCAATCCATTCGCATTTGCTGCATCGTATTATTTCGGATCTGTAGGGTTTAACAGGTCATTCACTCAGCAACACATAATAACTGGCAGCGATCCTTATCCTGACTTTCCTGACGGATACATCCAGTTCAATTTTCATTCTGGAATGAACTATCATTATAGCAAGCATGATATGCCTGGCGAAAATCAGTTTGATTTTTACACCATTGCTCTACACGAGATTATGCACCTAGTTGGATTTACTTCCTACTTAGATGGTCAAGGAAATTCTGCTGCTTCGCCCGGTGTATTCACCGAGTTTGATGGATTACTTAGAGATATTAATAAGGAACCGTTGATTACCGTAACTGGAAGTGGACAAAGTGCCCAAGTAGTTGGACCCGTTGCAACCCAATTGACGAATAGTCAAGTATGGTCTGAGTTGGAAACAGGAGGTCATGCTCCGGTTTATTCGCCAGAATATTTTACAGGATCAAGTTGCGACCACTTCGATAATTCAAGAGGAACCGGCAACTACGTAATGCACCCTTCATTGTCACGGGGTAATGCCTTTAAATTATTGGATGCAGAAGAGGTGACAGCTTTAACCGGTCTGGGATACCAGATGGACATGAGCGTTGCTACTGGATTACGAGATGATGGTCCACTAGAAGAAATTGGTAACCTCTACCCTAACCCAGCTCGAAAAGGAAATGGTATTGAAATAAACGTTGGTCAGCAATCGGGAGAAGAAGTTCTTGTAATCGTATTCGATATGTTGGGAAGAGAATCTTACTCCAAGATTGTAGTGCAAAACCAGAAAGGCCCAATTATGGCCATTGATCCTTACAACAACCTTTCTGCTGGAATGTACATCGTAATCGGTTCTACCGATGATGAGCTGTTCAACCAGAAACTGGTTATCCGATAGTCAAATTCTGAATACAGTTTTAGAACAGATCCAACTGCCCATCATCGTCATCAATATCAACTGAGCCATCTGATGGTGGATCGGTTTTTTCTGAAGGGTTATCCGAAGGATCAAGATCTATCTCAACCGGAGCAGCATCAGCTACAGGTTTAGTTGCCGCATTTTCCAATGCTGGTGGCTCTGAATCTGTCGAATCCTGCTCTTCTTCCTCCTCAACTTTGACCTCAATTGGTTCAGGAGTAGGCGGTTCAAATGGAGTAGGATCCAATTGATTAATGCTATTAACCGTGTCCTTGGTTAATAGATTGCCTTTTGCTTTCATCCCTTTTACACCCATGAATTCAAACACATCAATCTCCTCGGTTCCAGCCTCAGTTTCTCCAGCTTTCTTTCTGAAATTAAGTTGAAGGTTTGGTTTCCAATCAGAAACCGCAAGCTCCAGCCTGTACTCTTCTCCTTCTGGAATGAAGAGTACAGCATTCGAACTTTTCTCGACCAAGAAGCGCTTGATCATGTAAACCTTTTTGCTTTCATCGTAATAGATAACAGACAGTGGCTTTTCAGGAACCCACTTCTCAATCAGAACCATGTCATCTTCGAACTTGGTACTAATTCCAAATCCGAGAAGTTTGTATTCCCCATTCTGCATCACAGTCAGGATGAGGTCTTCAGGACGAAATTCACCAAGAAGCGTTCCTCTGCCATCTGCGTTCAATCTTTGAACGGTATCGTCAAACCAGATTTTTCGTGCGCCAAGAGTTGAAAGTCCTTTGTCCTTCAGCTCAATCTTTCTGAGTGCATTCTTGCTGAGCGTATTTCCCTTTGCGCCTCGACCTTTAATTGCCAACTCTGAGAAGTCAAAATCAAACTTCAGCTTCTTCAATTTTGGCTTTGGCCGAACATGAATGATCAGCTTCTCGGCTTCTCCGTTGGGGTTGGCAGAAAACCATTCAACCCTACTTCCCTCCGCTCCAGTAGAAACCGGATAATCCTTATCCCGAGTCATGCTGGTAACAGCAAAACGCTTTACGAAATAAGCTCCTCTATGGCCATCTCGGTAAATGAGGTTATAAATTGTGCGTTGATCATTCTTCCTAAAAACAGCAACATGAATGATGTCTTTGCCGATGAAAACCTTGTCGTCTACTCGCACGACTTTCATGTTGCCACTCTTCGTAAAAACGATGATGTCATCAATATCAGAACATTCCGAAACGAACTCGTCCTTTTTCAGGCCAGTCCCAATGAATCCCTCTTCTCTACTGACGTATAGCTTTTCGTTTGCAACCGCAACACGCGCAGCATTGATGTTCTCAAACTGACGGATTTCAGTTTTACGTTCTCGCCCCTTTCCGTACTTCTCCTTGAGGTTTTTGTAATAATCAACCGCGTAATCAATCAGATTATCAAGGTTGGTTTTCACCTCCTCAATCCCAGCCTCCAATGCTAGTATGTTATCGTCAGCCTTAGTTGAGTCGAACTTGGAAATACGCTTGATCTTAATCTCTGTCAATCGAACAATATCATCCTCGGTCACTGCTCTAAGCAGGTGCTTCGTGTACGGCTTTAATCCTTTGTCGATTGCGCTGATCACCCCTTCCCATGTTTCCTCTTCCTCGATATCTCGGTAGATCCTATTCTCAATAAAGATCTTTTCCAATGAGGCGAAATGCCACTTTTCCTGAAGTTCTGCCAAACGAATCTCTAACTCCAGTTTGAGAAGGGCCAATGTTTGGTCTGTACATTCTTTCAGAATATCATTCACACATGAGAAAAGTGGCCGGTCCGCCTCAATGATGCATGCGTTAGGAGAGATACTTATTTCACAATCAGAGAAAGAATATAACGCATCAATTGTCTTGTCTGGGGAAATTCCAGTCGCAAGATGAATGAGAATCTCAACATGTTCTGCCGTGTTGTCTTCAACCTTTTTAACCTTGATCTTACCCTTATCGTTTGCTTTCAGAATGCTGTCTATCAAACTGGAAGTAGTGACGTTATAAGGAATCTCGGTTATTACCAACGTTTTCTTGTCCAACTGACCAATCTTGGCTCTAACGCGAACTTTACCTCCACGAGCGCCATCGTTGTAATTTGAAATATCAATGCTACCACCCGTTTGAAAATCAGGATAGAGTTTGGTTCTTTTTCCTTTTAGATGCGCAATGGAAGCATCGATTAACTCAAGGAAATTGTGTGGTAGAATTTTGGTACTTAAACCAACCGCAATTCCTTCAACTCCTTGAGCAAGAAGCAATGGGAATTTAACTGGAAGCGTAATCGGAACTTTATTCCTTCCGTCATAACTTAACTCCCAATTGGTAGTTTTTGGGTTGAAAAGAATCTCCAACGCAAATTTGGAAAGTCGCGCCTCGATATATCTAGGCGCAGCCGATCTGTCCCCAGTAAGTATGTTACCCCAGTTTCCCTGTGTATCAATTAACAGTTCCTTCTGCCCCATGTTTACCATGGCGTCACCAATTGCTGCATCACCGTGTGGGTGATACTTCATGGTATTACCAATGATGTTTGCCACCTTGTTGTAGCGTCCGTCCTCCAGCTCCCACATGGAATGCATGATTCTACGCTGCACTGGTTTGAAGCCATCTTCAATCGCAGGAACCGCTCGTTCTAGAATTACATAGCTGGCATAATCGAGAAACCAATCCTCGTACATCCCGCTGATGGCCAGTGTATGGCCAACTTCCTCCGAACCGTCTTCTCCGTGATTTTCTCCTTCTGGCAGATCTTCCTGATCACTCATTTACTCCAATTCTTTCTAGTTATACCATCGATGTGGCTACGCCTCAGCCTTTTCATCTTTATCCACTACATCCTTCTCCACACGCAAATTGTCAATTATAAACTCTTGCCTATCTGGCGTATTCTTACCCATGAAGAACTGAAGCATTTTCGGCAATTGATCCTCCTTGCTAACCGTAACTGGATCCAAACGAATGTCTGGCCCGATGAAATGCTTGAACTCATCCGGGGATATTTCTCCAAGCCCCTTGAAACGCGTAATCTCTGGGTTCTTACCGAGCTTGGCTAATGCCGATCTTCGCTCTTCCTCGCTGTAACAATAGATGGTTTCTTTCTTATTTCTAACCCTGAAAAGTGGAGTTTGCAGAATGTGTACGTGGCCGTTCTTCACTAAATCTGGGAAGAACTGAATCAAGAATGTCAACAGAAGCAATCGAATATGCATACCATCAACATCCGCATCAGTGGCGATCACAATCTTATTATACCGCAAACCATCCAATCCATCCTCAATATTCAGTGCGGCTTGCAACAAGTTGAATTCCTCGTTCTCGTATACCACCTTTCGGGACAATGAGTATGAATTCAACGGCTTACCACGCAAACTGAAAACGGCTTGCGTGTTTGGATTACGGCTTTTCGTGATGGATCCACTTGCCGAATCACCCTCAGTAATGAAAAGCGTGGTATCCGGTGCGTTGTCTTTCTTATCCTGAAAATGAACTCGGCAATCGCGCAACTTCTTATTGTGCAGATTTGATTTTTTTGCCCGATCTCTGGCAAGTTTCTTAATACCCGAAAGCTCCTTTCGCTCCCGCTCACTTTGCTGAATACGCTTGACAAGTAATTCAGCCACATCACTGTTCTTGTGAAGGAAATTGTCTAGGCTATTCTTTAGAAAATCAACAACGAAAGCCTTCATTGACGGCCCATCTGGCCCCACATTCTGTGATCCCAGTTTGGTTTTGGTCTGACTTTCAAAAACCGGTTCCATCACCTTCACGGCAACGGCCGCAATTACTCCGCTCCGTACGTCTCCTGCGTCAAAATCTTTCTTAAAGTGTGTTCGAATGGTAGCTACGATGGCCTCACGGAAAGCACCTTGATGTGTTCCTCCCATGGTGGTATGCTGACCATTCACAAAGGAGTAATATTCTTCTCTGGAAGAGTGTCCATGGGTAATGGCCACTTCAATATCATCTCCTTTAAGATGAATGATTGGATATAGAATCTCATCATCAATCTTATCCTCCAGTAAATCTTTTAAGCCATTTTCGGAGTGTAGTTTTTCTCCGTTGTAAAGAATCGTTAAGCCTGGATTGAGGTAACAGTAATTCCAAAGCATACGCTTAACATGCTCGTCTCGGAATTTGTAGCTTTTGAATAATTCTGGATCAGGAGTGAAATGGGTGAGCGTTCCTTTTCGGGAGGATGAACTTTCGATTGCTGGATCGCTCGTAATATTCCCTTTCTCAAATTCTGCTAACTTGGTCTTGTCATCCCGATAGCATTGAATCGTAAACTTTTCCGAAAGTGCATTTACAGCCTTCGTACCAACACCGTTCAATCCAACCGACTTCTTAAACGCAACAGAATCGTACTTGGCACCAGTGTTTATCTTGCTCACACAGTCAACCACTTTTCCCAACGGAATTCCACGGCCGTAATCACGTACGCGAACACTTTTATCCTTTACAGAAACTTCGATGGTTTTACCGTGGCCCATTACAAACTCATCAATTGAGTTGTCGATGACTTCCTTGATCAGAATGTAAATGCCATCATCGGCCTGTGTACCATCACCCAGTTTCCCGATGTACATACCCGGTCGCAATCGAATATGCTCGTGCCATTCGAGCGATCGTATCTGCGCTTCCGTGTACTGACTTTCCTCTGCCATACTTTTTATTCGTTCTTCTTATTAAAGCCTTTAAATATATGGGGTGCAGAATACTTCAAGCTATCAATTTACAAGTGGTTATCAACAGGGATTTGAACAGGATTTTCAGTAGATCAACTACAAAAAGTACGTGCATCCGCGTAGAAAACAACGCATTACAAAACCACATGTTTGAAACCTCAATAAATAATCCATCCCTTAATTCCTCTTTACATCGAAAAGGATTGCCCACCGGCATCATGGTAGAGCGATTCCGTGGTCTGGTGGGTTTCTTTTGTTCCATCGACAACAGTTTACTTTTGATGGAAATTAACGAGAGATGGAAGTTGCCTCTTTGGCTGTAATCAAGAAAGAACTCAAAACCCTTGAACCTCAAGAGTCATTGGATTTGTGCCTTCGATTGGGCCGATTTAAAAAAGAGAATAAAGAGCTTTTGAGCTATTTGCTCTTCGACTCAAAAGATGAAGACCGCTATATTGAAATGGCTTGCGAAGATGTTGATGAGATTTTGTCCTCCATCAATACAACTGGGTTTTACCTGGCTAAAAAGACGATTAGAAAAGCACATCGATCAATCAACAAACACATTCGTTTTTCTCCTCAAAAGGAAACTGAAGTTGAAGTACGATTGTATTTCTGCGAATCGCTTCGAAATCTTGACATCAAGTTAAAGGGAAGTCGCGTTTTGATGAACCTTTACGGGAATGAAATTCTGCGCATTGATAAAGCGATAAGCACCCTCCACCCCGACCTTCAATTTGATTTTGAGTCTCGACTTGAAGAGGCCAAATCATTTCTTTAGAATGAACCACAATTTTCGCGTTCCAAAATGCGTTCATAACTCCGTTAATGATTAACATAAATTAAAGGCATTATGGCCTTTTTCGTACAATACATTTGCGCACGTTAACGTCTTAACGAACAGATTAAACACAAATTAAAAATGACTAGAGTTGCCGCGGTTTTAGCATCAGTAATATTCTTTAGTTCATGTGTCTCCAATAAGAAGCACACTGAGTTGGACACGAAATATGAATCACTTACCGATTTATATAACAAGAATCTTGGTACGCTAAGCCAAACTCAACGTGAGTTGGATGCTGCGCAGAATAAACTGCAACTGGCAGAGGATAACATGGAGTACTTCAAATCTCAAAACTCTGATTTAGTAAAGAATATTGGTGACATGACGACCTTAAGTAAGAAAGGTGCTGAGAATTTGGAAAAATCCTTGGCTCAAATCAATGAGAAGGACATGCGTATCACTAAGTTGAGTGAAGCCATGACCAGAAAAGACTCTGTAACCATCGCACTGGTTACAAGCATTAAAGGCGCAATTGGAGATTTGCATGACGAAGACATTCAAGTTAGTGTTGAAAAAGGAGTGGTGTTTGTCAACATTTCTGATAAATTTCTATTCCGAAGCGGCAGCTACAACTTGAATTCTAAAGCCAAGGATGTGATTGCCAAGGTTGCCAAGATTCTAGTAGACAAACCAAACTTTGAAGTTCTAATTGAAGGACACACAGATAATATATCGTACCGAAAAGGTGAGTTGTTAGACAACTGGGATCTAAGTGTAAAACGCTCTACGGCATTGGTAAGAATGCTACAATATGACTTTAATATCGCCCCTGAAAGGCTTATGGCTGCTGGCCGTGGTGAGTTCATTCCACTTTCGAGCAACGAAAGCAAAGAAGGTAGAGCCGCGAATAGAAGAACTCGTGTTGTCATTCTTCCAAGCATGACTCAGTTCTACGGAATGATCGAAGAAGAATTGGGGGAAGCACCGGCAAAAGAATAATTCCTTAGTTAGACTAGCGTTTCCAAGGCTTTTGTAAAAAAGTCAAGCCGTGATAAAACAATAATCTCCAAACGAGGTTTCGTTTTATTTAGAACCTTACTTGCATTAAACCCAATCCCACAGTTCAAGTCAAATTGATCTGTTACCGCATTTAATGGATAATAAAACCAAAGAAGCCAACGCAAGAGTTAGGTATAGTCGGGAACGAACAAACCTTCTACGGGCTCCAGAATTTAAGACGCTAGAATTTCTTT
>JBLFWJ010000087.1:0-13254 GCA_047611425.1 Bacteroidia bacterium
ACAAACTTCCGAATCATAAACCGATCTATCCACAATTGTAGAACCGCCTTGAATGTCAGACTCATTATCCAGAAATCTTCTGGTTGAACTTTGGTTGAGCTGGAAATACATCACTGACTCTTCATTGTTGTTGTGTTGTAATAGATGTGCATGCCCCAATTCATGAATCATAACAGTTTGTAAATCAAAGGTTCCTGCTGGAGCAATCCCCTCTCCAACATACCAGTTAATAGCAGGGTTGAATAGAATATCCACTTCGCGGAGTTGCCACTCTAGGCCTTCACCACCTCCACAGGCCGAAAATGTTGTAATGGTTTTACCTAAAACAGTTGAAGGTAAAGTTCCAGGATCAGCCATTCCGATGACATTTACTTCATCCAACCCAAAAACCTCTGCCACCGCTTCGTTTTCATTCAGGTTAAAATTGATTCCAGTGTTGCACGCCCACTTGTTTGCGGAAGTCTGAATAAGTTGAGTTCCGCCAATAAAGCTTGAAAGAGTAGGCCCTACCGACAATTGATAAACGCCATTAATTGACCCAATCAAACTAGTTTGCCCAATCTCGTCCTCGTAAACTACTTCGCCATGTGCATAGTTGATGCTCAACTCTTGAGTACTGGTGATGGCTTGGCCACTATTGGTCGTCACGCGAACTGTACCAGTACCAGCAATTACATTTCCAAATAGCATTGATGATGGTACCATTACCTTAATTTCCGAATTAGACCATTGAGTGTAATGAGGCCCGATTGGTAAGGCGACAATGCTTTGTCCACCATCGTCTGCATTTCTAAAACTTACGGTGCCTCCTCCTTGTACAGACCCAAATCCGGATCCAGAAATTGTCAATTCCTCAAGTGAACCAGCACTAATTGAAGATGGGCTAAATGATACAATCTGTGGAGCCGCTCGGTTTTCGATTATTGGGACTTCAACATCATTGAGGATTGAAACGAGGTCGGTTTGCATCCCGTGCATTACGGAATGATACATTTCCTCCAATTCCTGATTACCATCAGAGGTGGAGTATTTCTGATTAACCATATCAAACTTATAAGCCTGATCCACCATAAGCCCGAGTTGGCTTTCCCTTAAAGAACAGATTACTGTTGAGCCAACATTCAATGTAACGGATGGATAGAAAACCTGGGCCATACTTCCTACAACACCCCCTTCCGAAATGACACTTATATGTGATTCAGTTTGATTAACACCAAACTCACGATTCACACCGATGGTATTGACTGTGATAATCGATCCTGTTTCGCTTACGATAGAATGCTTGCTGATGACCTTTCCTTCCACCACGCGATCTGCCGATTGAAAAATATGATCCATTGAATCATGTACAAGCTTACATTGAGAACTTGCGTTCCATGCAGTGATTAGAACTAAGAAAGTGACTAGAAGTGTGCGGTGCAAGGCCGAAATAGTAGGTTTGTTTTGCGAACGGACAAGGTGGATGCAAGGTTACGTGTAACGCGTACTATTAGACGAACCCAACCTTTCACCCGACCAATTCAGATCATGACTCAACTAACGCAGAAACACTCGCTATTAGTGCCGAAAACAACGCGTTATTACTCGATCGGAACTGTACAGCACTTGACAAACACGGTCTGGTTCGTCCTACATGGCTATGGTCAAGCTGCAGAATACTTCATTAAGCACTTTTCTGCCCTTGATCCAGAACAGAATGTTGTAATCGCTCCAGAAGGTTTGAGTCGCTTTTATATTAACGGTTTAACTGGTCGAGTTGGAGCAAGTTGGATGACCAAAGAAGACCGTGAAGACGAGATTAAAGATCAGTGCGAATACTTGAATGCTGTTGCAAAGGACGCTGGGATTAATCTTCAAAACCCAAAACAGAAAATTGTACTTCTGGGTTTTAGTCAGGGGACATCAACGGCAGTTCGATGGCTTCTTAATTCTGGATTCAAAGCTGATGCAATAGTTCTTTGGGCTGGTTCATTTCCTCATGATGTTGAGCCCGAGAATATCGCAGATCACTTGGTCGATGGTGGTTTTCACTACGCCTATGGAACTCAAGATGAGTTTCTTAAGGATATCAATATTGAGGAAAAGCTAGCACCATTGGCTGACCAAGGATTGAATCCAACTATCTGGACTTTTGATGGCCCTCACGCAATGGACAGAGTTGTGCTTGGGAAGATTAGCGATGCGATTAATAAGGGTTGACCAATCCTTTTGTATGCACGACCTTTGCGAATTCAAAGTTTAGAAAATGAGCCTACAAGACCAGATCAACAACGACATTAAAGAAGCAATGAAAGCCAAAGACACCCTTAGGTTGTCGGCTCTTAGAGCAGTTAAATCGCAGCTTTTATTGGCTGCTACGGAAACTGGTGCATCTGGCGAAACTTCTGAAGACGCAGGAATCAAGTTGCTTCAAAAACAAGTAAAGCAACGAAAGGAAAGTGCTGCGCTTTACAAGGAGCAGGGGCGTGATGACTTGGCTGACCCAGAACTGGCAGAAGCCGCCATCATTGAAAAATATCTTCCGACACAGTTGACCGAAGACGAGTTGAAACCAATTCTACAAGGCTTTATCGATCAAGTTGGCGCAACCGGACCTCAGGACATGGGTAAGGTTATGGGAATGGCTTCGAAGCAATTGGGTGGAAAGGCTGATGGAAAGTCAATTTCCACTGTAGTAAAGCAGCTACTTAGCTGATCACTTCTCCCGATCTATTACGTAATTCACCAAAGCATTCAGGGACGCTCGTGCGTCATTATCTGGTAATTCGCTGAGCATATTCAGTGCCTTATCACGGTATTCATGCATGTGCTTGGTTGCATAATCGATGCCACCTAAACTCTTAACAAGCGCAATAACCTTAGCAACTCGGTCTGTATCTGTGTTGTGATTCTTAACCGTGTTAATGATAAATCGCTTGTCCTCTGAACTGCAATTGTTCAAAGTGTAGATCAGCGGCAAAGTCATCTTCTTTTCCTTGATATCGATGCCCGTAGGTTTGCCGATGGCCTTTGCTGAACCATAATCAAAAAGGTCATCTCTAATCTGGAAAGCGATTCCAACCAGTTCACCGAACTGTCGCATTTTCTCAATCAACTCATTGTCCTCAGAAACACTTGCAGCACCGGATGCACAGCAACTCGCAATTAGCGATGCTGTTTTCTTCCGAATAATATCAAAATAAATCTCCTCAGTTATGTCGAGCTTTCTTGCTTTTTCCATCTGAAGGAGTTCTCCTTCACTCATTTCTTGCACTGCATCGGAAGTAATTTCCAACATTCGATAATCCTTGTGCTTCACAGATAGTAGGAGGCCACGGCTTAGTAGATAATCCCCGACCAACACAGCTACTTTATTCTTCCATAAGGCATTGATGCTGAAGAATCCTCTTCGTTTTTCCGCGTCATCAACAACATCATCATGAACCAACGTTGCCGTGTGCAGAAGCTCTATTAACGCTGCAGCTCGATACGTTTTGTCATTTGTGCTATCGAGCGCCTTGGCGGTCAAAAACACAAACATCGGCCGCATCTGCTTGCCTTTTCGCTTTACGATGTATCGAGTGATCTTATCTAGTAGCGCCACTTCACTGCGCATTGCACTTCTGAAGCGGCCTTCAAATTCCTCCATCTCTAAACGGACGGGAGCCATTATATCGTTAAGTGCTGACAAGGTGCGCGAAGGTAGATGGTTGGTGTCTTAAGGACAACCGTTAAGCCGAAAGTTTGTTTGCCAATTGTCCGCAAGCAGCATCAATATCCTTACCCCTACTTCGCCTGATATTTACAATGATATTTCGGTCTTCTAGGTACGCGGCAAACTCATCTACCGTCTTCTCATCAGCTCGCTTAAACTCGGCATCATCAATCGGATTGTACTCAATGATATTCACCTTGGTTGGGAATCTCTTACAGAAATTGGCCAACTGCATAGCATCCAACTTGGAGTCGTTAAAGTCCTTGAAGATGATGTACTCTAGAGTTGGTCGAGTGCCAGTCTTATTATAGAAATACTCTAATGCGTCTCCTAACGAATCCAAATCATTGGTTTCATTGATGCCCATAATCTGGCTACGCTTTTCGTCCGTGGCCGCGTGAAGCGATAACGCCAGATTGAAGCGTACTTCATCATCAGCCAGCTTCATAATCATCTTCGAAATACCTGCAGTGGAAACTGTAATCCGCTTTGGTGACATGCCTAGCCCTTTTTCAGAAGTAATCATCTCGATGCTTTCCAACACTTCTTTATAATTCAGAAGGGGTTCGCCCATTCCCATATAAACGATGTTGCTCAGGTTGATATCATACAACTCTTGAGATTGATTCGCGATGTGAACCACTTGATCGAAGATTTCATCGGCTTTCAAGTTTCTTAAGCGATCTAATCTTCCAGTTGCGCAGAAAGCGCAGCTTAAACTGCAACCAACTTGAGAGGAAATGCAGGCCGTCATCCTACTTTTTGTAGGAATCAACACACCTTCTACAAACTTTCCATCGTGCGTTTTAAAAGAGGACTTTACAGTTCGATCTTCGCTAATCTGTCGTTCGTCAACTTCAATTGATAGGATCTCGAAATGAGCCTCCAGCAAGTCTCGTGTGGCTTTTGAAAGGTTAGTCATATCCTCAAAAGAGGTGACGCCTTTTTTCCACAACCACTCATCTATCTGCTTGGCTTTAAACGCCTTTTCGCCATGTTCTACGAGGAATGATTTTAATTCATCCTTCTCTATGGCTCTAATATCTTTCTTTTGTATCTCCACGGGGCGACAAAGATACTCCGCGAATGCTATGAGATTCGTTAGTACAGATAAGGTCTTTATTGGTGATGGTCAGATTCTTAAAAAAGGAGTGATTTCCTTTGATGAGGCTGGACTTATTCATCAATTATTTGCTGATCGAAATGATCCAGAAATTCCAGAAGGAGCTCTAGAGGTCTTACCAGGAATCATCTGCCCTGGCTTTGTAAACGCCCATTGTCACTTGGAACTGTCACACCTTAAAGGAGCGCTACGCCAAGGAACAGGTTTGCCGTCATTCCTAACCGGAGTCACGAAACTTAGAGCTGCTAATCCGACCGATATTCAGGATGCTATGACCGTTGCAGATAAAGCAATGTTTGACAATGGAATCAATTTGGTTGGTGATATTTCGAATGGAACCGACTCTATCAACGTTAAGAAACCTAGTAAGATTCAATACCACACGTTCATTGAAGTATTCGGCCTTACTGAAGAATTGGCGGATCAAAAGCTTGAATATGGGGTATTGGTTTTGGATGAATTTGAGAGGAATGGTCTAAACAGCAGCGTTTCTCCTCACGCCACTTATTCTCTTTCAGATACACTCAGACACAAGCTAGCTGAGCACAATGCTGAAACTGAAAAGCCAATTAGCATCCACAATCAAGAAACTGAAAGTGAGGATGAATTATTCATCCGCAAAACGGGAAAACTGCAGAGTACATTCTCAGACTTTGGTATATCTATGGATGGATTAGCAAAGACTGGATTGAGTTCTCTTCAATCCACTTTGTCCGGCCTCGAAACATGCGGCCCGCTATTGTTGGTGCATAATTCGTTCACCGATTCAGAGGACATGACCTGGGCGATTGAGAAACGAAAAAACCTGTTTTGGTGCTCTTGCCCAAGTGCCAATCTCTACATCGAACTTCGATCACCCAAAGTTTCTGAATGGCTCAAAACTGGCGCTCAAGTCTGTTTAGGCACAGACAGCTTGGCGAGCAATCATAAGCTCTCTATTCTGAAGGAGATGGAATTAACGCAAACTAGAAGTCCGGAAATTTCGCTGGATCAATTAATCACCATGGCCACCTTTAATGGTGCAAAAGCACTAGGCCAACATGAAATGTTTGGTCAACTGAGCCTAGGAACAAGTCCTGGAATCCTTCACCTTTCTGGAAACGATATTGATAGAGGTCGAATTACAGACCAAGTTAAATTGAAACGGTTGGCCTAATCACCAATCGTCTTCTGCTGCCTTCGGGGCAGTCTTCACTGCTTTGTTCAAGGCTGAAAGCAACTCCTGAATGTGATTATCAATATCGATCAACTTATAAGCGTTGTTGGATGCATTGTCGTCCGACCCATCCAACCACTGCTCAATTGCAGTGTAACTGGCTGCTTTCTGGTTGATCTTGCTCAAATTATAACGGTAGCGCCCCTCTTTTAAATCAATCCCAAGTGTGTACTGGATTAATCCGATTTTGCTTGTGGTCACAGCCCCTTTCTTATCATGAGCGTAGATTGAAAATCGTCCGAAAATCTCCATTCGTCCGTTCTCTTTGTCCTGCACTCGAAGCTTCTCCGCGTAGTTTTTGTAATGTCCTTTTCCCCAATTGTACGCTCGGTCGTAAAGATCTGACGCTGTAGCACCATCAACAGCTGCCTTATCCGCATATGTGATTAAACCTGAATCTTCATCCAACGGCATTTCAGGAATCTGAACCTTATTCTTTTGGGCGAATCCAACAGTAGAAATGACCATTAAGGCCATTAGAAAAACATGTCTCATTTTGGATTTTTTGAAGGGTCAATGGCTGCGAGGCAAAGATGATATTTCATTCGCAATTTTGACATCGTTTGATGCGATGTCTCATTCAATTTCCTCGCCAAGTTCTCCTAGGCCGATGGAATTGTAATAATTGTTGAACATGTTGACAATCAAATCACTTCGAGTCGCCTTGTTGTCTACCCCCAAAACAATAGAAATAACTCGATGACCGCATCGCTGACCTGTCGCTACAATGCAATATTTGGCGTTTCTGGTGTAACCAGTTTTCAACCCGTCAATTTCTGTGTATGTCTTTGCCAGTGTATTTCTATTCGAGTATGTGTAGAGTCCATTAACGTTTCTGATTGTCTCTTTTGGACGAGATACCATGTTCATCAAATCATCATACTTAACCAACTCTTTCGCAAGCAACATCAAATCCGCAGGGGTAGAATAGTTATCAAAACCACCCTTCTTCTTATTCGGCATTCCAGTAGAGTTTCCGAAACGCGTTGTTTCCATTCCCAAGAGGTAAGATTTATCGTTCATCACCTCGACAAAAGCCTTTTCCGTCCCTCCGATAAAATGAGCCAACTGATAGCTGGCATCATTTCCTGATCGAATCATGCACGCCTCAAGCAAGTCTTCAACGGTCAATTTCGACCCTTCTTTAATGTAAACGCGACTTCCTCCTACGTATGTCGCTTCTCTAGAAACCGTAACCTCCTCTTCTAGAGTAATATTTCCTGCGGCAACTTGTTCCATGGTTATCAGCGCAACCATCATCTTTGTAAGTGATGCAATTGGAAATGCCTCTTTCAGGTTTTTCTGCCAAACTAATTTGTTGTCTGTGAGGTCATAGATTAAACCTCCACGCATCATTGACTCCCCGTAAGCAAGGGATGAATCAATCTCAACATTGACATAACTAAACTGTGAATGAGGATATTCAGTGGGGTCTTTCCCAAGTTTAGTGGGGTCGCTATCCTCGCCTGCCAAAATTGAAATGTCGGCAAACATCAGTGCTACAAACAGAACCATCGGACTAACATACAATGCAGTCCACCTCGCAAATCGGATCATCTTCCTCCTCTCGTCTTCGTTAAATCGATATGCAGCCAAGGTTTTCATAAAGCGTTCGTACGCAATGGTAGCCAATAGGTTATTATCCACAGCAAGGTGTTCATTACGTTTATTCTGATTGGTCATGAAAGAAGCAGTTCGGCCAATTTAACATCTAACGGATAGGTGACCTTGATGTTATTCTGATCACCTTCCACCAAATTCATTTTATGGCCGAATGATTCCATCAACGATGCATCATCCGAATGTGCAGAATCGGCTTCAGCATACGCTTTCCTGATTTCTGAAAGCCTGAAACATTGGGGTGTTTGAATAGCTCGATAATCTTCTCTATTTACCGCTGTACTTGCATCTCCTTCAACCTTTCGTAAAGATGGAATAACGGCAACAGCCGGGATCGAATTACCTTTTTCTGCAGCAACAGAAAAACATCTTTGAATCATTTCCAACGAGAAGCAAGGCCGAACTCCATCGTGAATTCCTACAATCCCATCATCACCGTCTATGGCATTTAGACCGTTCCGGACTGATGCTGTTCTAGTACTACCTCCCTCCGTTACGAGATGATCAACAGAGAAGTTGAATTTGGCAATAAGCTCATTCCAGTATTCAATTTGAATTTGAGGAAGAACCAACGTGATTGATGCTTCAGGCAAGGCAAGATTCATCTTAGAAATAGAATGCATCAAGATCGGCAAACCTGCCACTTCCAAAAATTGCTTGGGAACATTAGCTCCCATCCTACTGCCGGAGCCACCGGCCACTATTACAATATGATCCATAAAAAAAGCCCTGCTGAGTTTAATTCAACAGGGCTTGAAATTAGTGCTTTGATTGATTAGATGATCAACATGGCATCGCCATAAGTATAGAATCGATATTTCTCTTTAATTGCCTCTTTGTATGCCTCCATCATGAAGTCGTAACCAGCGAATGCTGCTACCATCATCAATAACGTACTCTGTGGCATGTGGAAGTTTGTGATCAAACAGTCGGCCACATTGAAATCGTAAGGAGGGAAGATGAACTTGTTTGTCCAACCATCAAATGGCTTTACATCTCCAATCGTGCTAACAGAAGTCTCAATCGCTCGCATTGAAGTTGTACCAACGGCACAAACTCGTCTCTTTTCAGCTCTTGCCTTATTGATGACTTGGCAAGCCTCATCACCAATGTACATCTGCTCGCTGTCCATTTTGTGCTTGGTCAAGTCTTCAACTTCAACTATTCTGAATGTTCCAAGACCTACGTGCAACGTAACCATTGGAAACTCAATGCCTTTCAACTCAAGACGCTTCATCAATTGCTTGCTGAAGTGCAATCCTGCAGTTGGTGCAGCTACAGCTCCTTCTTCGGTAGCATAAACTGTCTGGTAACGCTCTTCGTCTTCTGGCTCAACTTCTCGTTGGATGTACTTTGGGATTGGGGTCTCGCCCAAACCGAACATAGTCGCTTTGAACTCTTCATGAGTTCCATCGAACAAGAATCTCAACGTTCTACCTCTAGAAGTTGTGTTGTCGATTACCTCAGCAACCAATTCGTCATTCTCACCGAAATACAACTTGTTTCCGATTCTGATTTTCCGTGCTGGATCAACCAATACATCCCAAAGTAGACTCTCACGATTCAATTCACGAAGTAGAAAAACTTCAATCATTGCCTCAGTCTTTTCCTTCTTGCCCATCAATCGAGCAGGAAAAACCTTGGTGTTATTCATAATCATGGCATCGCCCTCTTCAAAGTAGTCGATTACATCCTTGAACAACTTGTGCTCAATCGTCTGCTCTTTGCGATTCAAGACCATTAATCTTGCTTCGTCTCTATGCTCTGCTGGACGCTCTGCTAGAAGCTCTTTTGGAAGGTCGAACTTAAACTGTGATAATTTCATGTACGTATAGGAATACAGGTGTGTAAACGGGGTCGCGAATTTAGTAAAAACAAGTACTCGTTGGGATCAACTTTCTACAGGCAAAAATCCCCTTTCCGCAATCATCGTTTTTAGGTCATCGGGATGGATGGCATCTTCCAGTTCAAAATCCCCGATTCGGGTTCTTCTTAGAGCTGATAGGTGTGCTCCATTGTTGAGCTTTTTGCCCAGATCATGGGCCAAAGAGCGAATGTAAGTTCCCTTGGAACAAGAGATTCTAAATGTAAGGTCGATGCAATCGTCAACTCTATCAATTCCACTAATCTCAAACTCTCGGACGTCAACAATGGTTGTCCTCATCTTTACTTCCACCCCTTTTCGGGCATGCTTGTACGCCCGTTTTCCGTCAATTTTCTTGGCAGAGAAGACTGGAGGCGTCTGAAAAATCTCACCAGTTAACTCCTTTACGGCCTCATGGATCATCTCGTCTTTGACATCAGAAGTGTCGAACGTTTGGTCAATTTCCTGTTCCAAATCGAATGATGGCGTAGTCGCTCCAATTCGCATTGTTCCGGTGTATTCCTTTTCGGCACCTTGAATGGACTCAATTGTTTTGGTCGCTTTACCTGAACACAGAATCAAAAGCCCCGTTGCCAATGGGTCAAGTGTACCAGCATGGCCCACTTTCACCTTAACTCCAATGTTTCTGGTGATGATCTTTCGAATAACGTTGACCACTTTGAAACTTGTCCAACCAAACGGTTTGTCGACAAGAAACACTTCGCCACCTCTAAAATCAAATGGCTCCAAAATCAGGCGAATTGAGTGTAAACGATGGCTCCAACCCCGACCACAAAACAGTAGTAACTGAAGTATCGAAGTTGACTTCGTTTAACCAAGGAAATCATCCATTGGCATGCGAACAATCCTGAAACGAAGGCAGCCACCGCACCGAGAGCGAGTGGCAAAATTTCAATCTGAGATTCCATAATTCCGCCATCCATCATGTCCTTGGCCATTTTGCCGAAGATTAGTGGAACAACCATTAAGAACGAAAACTTAGCTGCTTTCTCACGGTCAATTCCTAAAAGAACGGATGTTGAAATGGTCGCTCCACTTCTGCTAATTCCAGGTAGGATTGCAATGGCCTGAGAAATTCCGATGATGATTGCTTGAACGTAACCCACCTTTTTCTCTGTCTTTTTTGCTCGATCTGCCAGAAACAAAAGTGCTCCGGTAATCAGTAGCATACCACCAACCAGCAATAAGTTTCGCGAGAATAACGCTTCGATCTGATCATTGAATACAACTCCGATAATCGCAGCAGGCACCATGGATATGATAATCTTCAGAGAAAACTCCGTCTGTTCGTTCCACTTAAATTGGAACAGCCCTTTGAAAATCTCGACAACCTCTTTTCTGAAAATAACGAGGGTGCTTAACGCTGTTGCGAAGTGCAGTACCACTGTAAAAAGTAAGCTTTCCTCTGGAAGACTATCGTCACCCAAAATAAACTTGCCAAGTTCTAAGTGGCCGCTGCTACTAACGGGAAGGAATTCGGTCAATCCTTGGATGATGCCAAGGATGATGGCCTCGAGAATGGACATGGAATCAGTCCTTTGGCTTCTTCATTATTGCGAAGATCTCGACAGCAAACCCAAGCAGAATAACGATGGGTGCCACCGTGATTCTACGCGTGCTGAAAATCTCTTCGCTGAAAACGTTCGGGTCTTCCGAACCGCCACCAGCCATTAGGAAAAAACCAAGGGCAATTAGCGCCAAGCCAGCCAAAACCAGCATGTAATTCTCTTTGCCGAAGGCGAAATCTTTGTTGTTCTGTTCGCTCATTTTTGTAATTCTTATCTCAATCCCCCACCTCGTTCCTCGGCTCCCCCTTTGAAAGAGGGAACAAGCGGATTCCCTCTTTAAAGAGAGTGTCCGAAGGGCGGGAGATTTTATTCAATACATCAATAATACAGTTCGTCAGCACTTAAACGAAGGTACTTCCTTACTGCAAAGGTGGTTGAAAGTCCTGATATCACAACTCCCAGCAACACAACTATTCCTAAAAGGGTAAGTGTGATGTTCATATCCTGCAAACGGTATAGCTCCGGAACGTTGCTGCTAACCAAGTAAACTACTCCCAATAAAAGCAAATTAGCCACCAACGCACCCAGTATTCCGCGGACAATGCCTTGGATGACAAACGGCCTTCGAATGAAGCCTTGAGTTGCTCCAACTAGCTTCATGCTGTTGATAATGAAACGCTTGGAATACACAGCCAGTCTAATGTTGTTGTTAATCAATGCCAAGGCGATGAAGGACAAAAGCCCACAGAATATTAAAATGACGAATCCGGCCTTTTTCACATTACTGTTGATAATGCGAATGAGATCACGTGGATAATCAATCTCGAGGATCATTTGGTTTTCGAGCAACTCCGATTCAATTTTGAGAATGCCGTCTTCGGTGGCGTGTTCTCCTTTTATTCGAACGTCAATACTCCGCTTTAGAGGATTGAATCCCATAAAACCGATGAAATCCTCGCCTAATTCTTCACGCATGAAGTCGGCCGCTTCATCCTTGCTCACATACCTAGTAGTCTTTACAAAATCGGAAGCGTCCAAGTATTTCTGAAATTGAACGATGTCTACTTCTTTGGCATCATCCTTCAGGTAGACGGTGAAGCCGAGGTTTTCCTTTACGTAGTTGCTCATGGTGTTGGCATAGAGCATAATCAACCCTAAAAGACCGAGCATGAAAAGCACGAGCGATGTACTCATCACGGCCGATATCTGTGACGATACCAGTTGTTTTCTGTGTGCTTTTTCTTCCTTTGATGCCATGCCTGTGCTAACGCGACAAAGTTGTAAAGATTTTGGACAGCCCAAAGCTCCGTTTGGGGTCTTTCTTAGATCATCATAATCGAAATAAATTGGAGCAGGCGTGCATCTGATATCGGCCAGACGACCATTTCCATGGGACTAAGGGTGGCAATGATCATTTGGTAGGCATATTCTGCGGCAGGACGCCACCTGATGATCAAATGAAGCGGCATTTCACGGCAGCCGACCTGCGATAATCATCAAGTGTGGTGATTTTAGGGCATAACCCCACCTGGGACGCCCCAATTGCTGAAAATGTGCGGCAGATGGGTATTTGACGGTTACCTGATTCCCGTGTTCCATAGTCAGACGGGACCTTACGTGCAGTTACACCGTGCATTCCGTGGCAGGATGGGTTAGGGATGGAAGCGGCATCCTTTTTCATTCGTCATCCTGAGCTTGTCGAAGGGTGAAACGAATGAAAAAGATATAGCGGACAGCCCGGCCCGTGCGTTGGTTTTTTGCGTGGATGGGCAACCCCCAAATTCTTTCCAGAAGTGTCATGCCGTTCTTGATACTTCGACAAGCTCAGCAACCAAAACAGCATCTCTACGGTTTTGAAGATGAATGATTCTGAGTGAGAGACCCCTTAAGATACGGCTGACTGCCGTGAGCTCCCTTCGGTCGGTTCAAGCGCGGGGTGACAGTGCGCAGTTGATTCTGCTGTATTAATGGGCTGTGGACGAGTCCTTTCCTTTTACCTTCGCGGCCTATTTAATTGGCGATGAACTACGATTTTAGGACTAAAGAGAAGGATTGGCAGAAATTCTGGCGAGATAAAGGGGTTTTTGAAGCCGTAAACGGATCGGATAAACCGAAGTATTACGTGCTTGACATGTTTCCATATCCAAGTGGTGCCGGGCTTCACGTGGGTCATCCGTTGGGGTACATTGCTTCCGATATTTTTAGTCG
>JBLFWJ010000088.1:0-13175 GCA_047611425.1 Bacteroidia bacterium
TTCGCCACCGAAGGTTTGTTGATCAATTCCGTTGGTTAATGAATAATAGGGAAGACCGTGAGAATCGGTCGCTTTACCCGAAGCTGTAAGCTCTACAGAGTTTCTGCGCCACTTGTGTCACTGATCAAATTGATCGGGAAGACCTGGCAGAGACAGAGCAAAGTCAGAAGACCTGCCTTCAAAATCGGTCGTGCATTCTCTCGGGAGCTGGGGGTAGCGGTCATTATCAATACCAATGAAAAGGTATCTGTTGGCTATGCTTTGTAGCCTTCATTTTGTAGGAGTAAGTGGTCAAGTAGCTGATAGCCTGACCATCGAAACCGTGGAAATTATTGCCTCTCGAATTCCAAGTGTTTTGGGATCTAAAAGTGTTGAGATAGATTCTGCCTTACTGGCGGATCATTCTAGTTCAGATCTTTCTGATCTGCTCAGTTCCATTGGTGGGTTTGCGATTCGGACTTACGGTGTTTCTGGTGCTGCTAATGTTTCCTTGCGAGGAGCTGGACCACAGCACACCTTGCTTTTATGGAATGGCGTTCCGATTAATGACCTGATGCTCGGCCAAGCAGACGCATCAACAGTTCCTGTCTCCATCGGAAATGAAATTGAAGTTTATCATGGGCCGGCCGCCATGATCCATCAACCCGGAGGAATAGGTGGAGCTATCTCAATCTCCAACTCTTTTAAGAAGACCGATGGGGTAGAAGCAAGCGTGAATCTCGGGTATGGGTCGTTTTCAAACTATTCTGGGTCGGCTTCTATTTCAACTAGAAAAGGGATTTGGGCTTCGACCACTGCAATCAGCTATCAGAAAGCGAAGAATGATTTTACCTATCGAAATCTATCTACACGAGATAAAAGAATCGACACATCTTCCAACGCTCAATTAGAGAGGATGTCTGTTCAGCATTCTTCTTTAATCGAAGTGAATTTGAAGAATAAAATTGAGGTTTCCCTTCTTGGTATGAGAACGAATCGCGGCCTTCCACCAACCATGCTTCAAGGTGAGTCTCAGGAGAATCTTGAAGATATTGATGCAATCGGATCTTTGAAGTGGAGGCACTTTAGACAGCGTTCTGTAATTTCTATTCAAGGTTCGTATATGTATGGAAACCAGAAGTATAGAATGGCTGACACAACTTATCAGTTTAATCATACCTATCAAAATGCTAGATTGTTTTTCAGGTACGAATTAGCCATCCGAAGTAACCTGCAATTAAACGTGGGGTTGGATGGGTCATCTGAATTTGCAAGATCTGATAGCGCCTATCGATTCACACCAAGAAAGAGGTTCAGTGAAGCATTATTTGCCTCATTAGTTTATCATCCACATAAAAATGTGGGACTGCAATTATTGCTCAGGGAGGATTTTATTGATGACTCATTTTCTCCGATTCAATGGTCAATCGGTACGTCTTGGCAAGCCCTAAAATGGATGGAATTGAAGGGTAATTTCTCTCGAAACTACCGAGCACCAGGATTGAACGATTTATACTGGCAGCCTGGTGGCAACGCTAATCTTCAACCTGAAACTGGATTGAGCTACGAGGCCGGAATTGCTTTTTCACGGAATTCTAATCAGCACAATTTAAGTGCAGAAATCACTTGGTTTGATTCGTGGATCAATGATATGATCATTTGGGTTCCGGGAAATGGAAACATTTGGTCTCCACAGAACAAAAGACAGGTAAGGGCCAGTGGTACGGAGATTCTGATTACTTATAACCGAAGAATCCAAAAATGGAAATTCGGTTTTTCAGCTAGACACAATTGGACTAGATCCATCGTTCAGAAGTCTTATTCCACCACGGATGCCGCAATTGGCAAGCAATTGCTCAACACCCCAATTCAAGAGGCTGGGCTGCAATTGCACGTTTCTTGGCGGTTTTTATCATTCTCTTATGGTCAAACCTATATGGGGAAACGACCGATCACCACTGACAATGCCACTTGGTTGGATGCCTACACGCTTGGCTGGGTTCAAGTAGGAGCTAAGCTTCCAATAAAAAGAAATTCTCTTGGCATTACAGCCAAATTCCACAATCTGTGGAACACTGAGTACCAGCACATTAAATGGCGACCAATGCCAGGTTTTAACTATTCAATAACTATCAAATATCAATTTAAATGAACAAGTTACTTTTCAATTTTATCGGATTTACTGCAGCTGTATTGATGTTCAGCTCTTGCAAGGAAACCCCAGAAACCCCTCCATTACTAACTGGTACAGATTATCAAAATGGAGTTTATGTTATCAACGAAGGAGGCTTCGGTAATGGCAATGCATCACTTTCTTATATCCATAGTGATGGCGATACACTAGTGAATCAATTGTATGATTCTAAAACAGATTTACCTCTTGGAGATGTTGGTCAATCGATGAATGCGTTTGGCGGAAAAGGATACATAGTGGTAAACAACTCTGCTAAGATTGAGGTGGTAGATCTTGCTGATTTCTCATCCGTAGGTACGATCAATGACCTTGGATCACCACGCTTCATTGAGTTCGTCTCAGAAACGAAGGCTTACGTAACGGATCTTTTTGCTGGAGTGATTCATATTGTGAATCCTACCACAATGGCTAAAACAGGTGGCATCCCTGTAAACGGTTGGGTTGAAGAAATGAGGACATTAAACGGGTTTGTCTATGCCGTTGGAAATGGAAGCGGAAACCTTTACAAGATCAACCCAGCATCTGACCTGATTGTAGACAGCGTGATGGTTGGAACCGAACCTTACAGCCTTGAGATTGATGCAAATGAGAAAATCTGGTGTTTGGCTTCCGGTGGTTGGCAGGCCGCCATTCCAAACTTAGTGCGAATCGATCCAACGACTATGACGGTTGAAGCCGACTTGGCTTTTAATACGGTTGATGAAAGTCCAAGTGATCTTTCCGTTTCGATGGATGGTCAAACGTTGTACTTCCTTAATAATGGGGCTTTCAGTATGGGTATTTCGGCAACGTCAATTCCTACGTCAGCAATGATTTCCGCTGGAATGAACTACTTCTACAAGATGGATGTGGATCCATCTACGGGCGACATTTACGTTTCTGATCCAGTGGATTTTTCACAAAACGGAAAAGTGTATAAGCACAACTCCTCTGGTACGCTGGTGCGCACTTACGACATGAGTGTAGCGCCTGGTGGCTACCACTTTGTGTCAATGTAGCACTCAAATAATCTTGCAACGGGCAATTGTGAAGGCACTCCTTTACATTTGCCCGTTCTCATGTCCAGCAAAACCGAACCTTCCGAAATATTAAAAAAGCATTGGGGTTTCGATTCCTTTCGGCCGATGCAGGAGGATATTATCCTTTCTGTTTTGGGTGGAAACGACACCTTGGCTTTGCTTCCCACTGGTGGTGGAAAGTCTTTGTGTTTTCAGGTTCCTGCACTTTGCAAAAAAGGGATTTGCTTGGTCGTGTCACCGCTTATCGCTTTAATGCAGGATCAGGTGTCTGCATTGAAAGCGAAAGACATCAGTGCGGTTTCTCTCGACAGTTCGTTGTCTTTTACTCAAGTAGATCGGGCTTTAGATAATTGTGTGCATGGCGATGTGAAGTTTCTTTACTTGAGTCCTGAACGACTCAAAAGTGAGTTAGTCAGAACCCGAATAGCGATGATGAACGTGAACCTAATCGCGGTGGACGAAGCGCATTGCATCAGCGAGTGGGGATATGATTTTCGACCGCCATATCTACAGGTTCAAGAAGTTCGAGACATTCTTCCCAACGTACCTGTTATTGCGCTTACTGCCACAGCTACACAAGCGGTAGTAGTTGATATACAAGAGAAACTCGGTTTTAAGAAGGTCAATGTTCTGCAAAAGAGTTTTGAGCGAAAGAATTTGGCCTACATGGTTTTGCAAGAGCAGGATACCGTTGGTAGAATCAAAAAAGTTCTGGGTCGAGTAAAAGGCAGTTCCATCATTTATGTGCGGAATCGAAAGATGACCAAATCGATTGCGCATCAGCTTTCTACTTCCGGAGTTTCAGCTTCGTTTTATCACGCTGGAGTCTCCTTTGAAGAACGGAAACAAAGGCAAGCTGATTGGATTGAAGGTCGCATTCGAGTGATGGTTGCGACCAATGCCTTTGGGATGGGCATTGATAAGTCGGATGTTCGAACGGTAATCCATCTTGGAATGCCCGATAGTTTGGAAGCGTATTTCCAAGAAGTGGGTAGGGCAGGGCGCGATGGAGAAAAAGCATTTGGAGTGGCGTTGGTTAAGCATGCCGATTTGGATGCATTAAACCACCGACTTACCGAGTCTTTCCCTCCAAAAGAAACCATCGTTCGAATTTACGAGCGGTTAAGCAGTTACTTCCAATTGGCAATCGGTTCTGGATTGGATGCCTTTTTGCCATTCGATCTGATTGAGTTTGCTACGCGTTACGACTTAGACATCAAGCTTGTGAATGATTGCATCAGTTTCTTGGAACGAGCAGGCTATCTGATCCGAACGGAAAGTCACGATCCACGACCACGAATGCAATTTATGGCAAGTACCGAAGCCGTGTATCAAGCTAAAGTTGCCGACCCAATTCATGAAAAGGTTATTGAGACTTTGTTTAGAAGCTATGGTCATTTGTATGAGGAAGACGTTCCAGTGAATTTGAATTTAGTAGCTAAGCGAACAGAATTATCAACCAGCATGGTCGAAAAGGTTGTGAATCAATTGAGACACCAGCAGATTCTCAGCTTTGAAAAACCTGTTGGCTTACCCAAAATCAACTTTGTGAATGGGAGACAGCCGAGTAAGAACGTTTATTTTCCAAAGGCCATATACGAGAATAGGCTAGAAGTAAATAAAAAGCGAATTGAATCAGTGATTCGCTTCGCTCAGAATCAAGATTTCTGTCGTAGTCAAATTCTTCTAAAGCACTTTGGTGAAACAAAGACAAAGCACTGTGGCCATTGCGATGTCTGCCTCTCTTTGAATTCGATTTCCATTTCTGATGATGAATTTCGTCAGCTTTCAAGCGTGATTTTACAGAGCGTTAAATCGGAGTTCCTGTCGATGACAGACCTTGAAAAGGCCAATCCCAATACTTCTGGAAAAAAGCTGCAAAATGCCATTCGGTCGATGTTCGATTCAGATCAATTGGTTTGTTCTGAGGATGGTAAAATTGGACTTAAGAAGTGAAATAACCTGTCCAATTTTGTTGAAGGAATCGCCAGAATCGGACATAAACTTCCTTAGATCAAGATTACTTTAGCGGTCTAACAAATTGACTATGAGATTATTTTTCCTCTTTTCTTTCGTTCTTTCCACCTTTTCTGGTTTTTCTCAAGGAAACATGAATGTTTCCCTACAATATCAATGGTCCGATACCTTGCTGCCGGCAAGTAACGCGCACTTCAACACTTACAACGAAATATGGGGTCATGCAAAAGCAGGACGTGAGTATGCCATAATCGGTACAACCATGGGTACTCATATTCATGATATTACCGATCAAGGTAGCGAAGAGGAAGTTGCATTCATTCCGGGTGAGTTGCAAGGAACTCAAGTTGTTCATAGAGATTACGATACCTACCAAGACCACCTTTATATCGTTTGTGATGAAGGAAATAGCACGCTTCAAATCGTTGATATTAGCCAACTTCCCGATACAGCCATTGTAGTTTATGACAATGATTCTTTGCTAGTCAGATCACACAACATTTTTATTGATACGGTTTCGGCCAGAATGTACGTTTGTGGGGGAACAGAGATTTTTGCAGTGTATTCACTTGCCAATCCTGCTCACCCAACACGTTTGCTAAATGCTCCAAATGACCTCGCGTTTTGGTCAGGTATTGGGTATATCCATGACGTGTTTGTTCGAAATGATATTGCCTATGTGAATGCTGGGAACAATGGCATTTTCGTTGTTGATTTTTCGGACCTAAATGATGTGTTAATGCTAGGTTCATTAACGTTTTACGAACAGTCGGGATACAACCACAGCGGTTGGTTAATGGAGAATGGCAATTATTACTGTTTGGCAGATGAGACTCACGGTATGGATTTAAAGATCCTAGATGTTTCGGACTTACAGAATATTCATGTTGTAGATACTATCGGTGTTGATATAGCTCCTTTGAGTATCCCACATAATCTTATTTATAAAGGTGATTATCTACATGTAGCCTATTATCACGATGGGTATTATGTTTGGGATTGCTCCAATCCTGAATCACCTTTTATTGCCGGTTATTACGATACATCAACGCAACCGCATCTTAATAATTACCGAGGTGCTTGGGGTGTGTACCCGTTTTTGCCATCAGGCAGAGTTTTGGTTTCTGATATGCAGGAAGGCTTATTCGTATTCGATGTTTCAAACGTTACTGGAGTTGACGAAATTCAAAATGATCGACAAGCCGATCTGAATGTTTTTCCAACGATTGCAAACCAAATTGTGTATGTCAACATTCCTGCATTGGAAGAAAACGCATCGTTAAGCGTTGTAAATGCAATCGGTCAGGTAATATATTCTGAATTGATTAATTCAAAGAATTCAACTACCACTGAAACTTTAGACGTTTCAGCTTTTGAATCGGGATTGTATCATGTCGTAGTTCAGTCTAGTTCTGAATCTCATACAGGACGAATCATTATTCGTTAAAACCAGCCGATTTAGGCGGTTCATATTAAAGTCATAACTGAAAAAGACCTACGTCAGGTTAGGTGTTAGTTGATTGCACTCTATTTGCAGAGTAATCATTAACACCATCTAACATGAAAGCCACGGAAGGGAGGAAACACATTTCGGAATTACATTTCGAACGAAAAGTTTGGAATATCCGCTCAGATATTTAGAAAATCAGGCGAAATCTGGCTGGAGACCACAGTTACAGACGGCTGGACTCTTAAGAGCAAAACAGTACAGGAGAGGAAATGACCGAACCCTGAAAGAGACCCGCTCTTTATTTAGGATGGTGGTAGAGCGGTAAAATCACCCTGCATCGGAATTATTCCGGTCAGGGGGTATTTTTATAAAGTAAATTGGTGAGCAAGCCTCAATCCTGGGTGAGTTTCAGTGCTGAAGAAGTCATCTTGACTTATTCGCCTGGGTGGTAAATCCGTTCTGCATTCTTGTAGATTTCTTCCTTGTCCAAGCTCATCTTCTTCATTTTGTGCTCAGCAAATAGCTGCATCTGATCTGTATAGTGTGGACTATCCGGTTTGTTGCTCGCTCCGTATGAGTTGATGCTTTCAATCTCAGGTCCATCATCTGTAAACTTCACAACTTGAACCAAGCCATCACCGGCAAACATTGGCAGCTTTCCATCTTCTCTTACTTTGCAATACACGGCTCTAATCATGTCAGGGCCCCCAGAAAGGCCGAACTCACGACCACCTCTAGAAAGTACTTGAACTTTACCTAACGGAATATCTATCGACCCAAAATGCTTGATTAACCGATCCTTTGCCTTTTGCATGTTTTTCAAAACGAAGTCCTTTCTGATTGAATCATTTTCCTGAAGATCCTTTATGGCAACACTTCCGTCATTATGCATCAAATACATGGTGGTAAAAATGATTCCGGCATCAATATCATTCGTATCCCCGATAAAATTCCATCGGTTGAATTTCTTAATCACGTCTGCTAATTCAGGGTGATTTTCAGGCTTATAAGAGAAAACATCCTTGATCGGATATTTCTTCATGAAGATCAACGAATCCGGAAATGCAATATCGAATTTCAGATTCTTCACACCCTCATAATCTATTGACGACAATTGCTCAAGAATCTCTTTACTACGGTATCCGCGGTTGGTTCTCTTATCAGATTCATAGCCGATGCTGACGGGAAAGGTACTTGGGTCACAAACCTCATCCTCACACGTGTTGTTGTAAATGGAGTTGTTTGTGTTAAACACGTAACCACAGTCTGGGTTTAGGTTCTGGGCGAGGTTGCTTTCCGGGACGTATTCATTCCAAAGCGTTGCGGATGTATCCCCAGGCAAAACCATTTTCCAGTCAAAATTTGGATCCCGTTTAGGAACCTTGCCGTTGGCTATAAAGAAGATAGTGTCTCTCTTATCAGCGTATGTCACATTCTGCATGGATATTCCTTGAATATCGAGCGCTCTTCGGAATTCGTTGTAGTTGGTCGCCTTGTTCATTCTGTACCATTGTTCGGCTGTCTTAATCTCGAAGAAAGATGGCATCCTAAGTGAGAAAACGCCATGTTCTGTAATTAGAGTAGGGCCGTACTTGCTCCACCAGAACTTCTTCTTAATCCTAATTCTGAATTTCTTGTTCTTACCCAATCCTATGCGAAGCTTGGCTCGCTTGGTTTCTAGTTTGTGCCATTCTCCGTCATACTTGTACCACATTTTCTTCTTAGGGTGCATGTTCAACTTGTAGGTGTCTTTCAAATCCAAGTCTCCTGTTGTGTGGGCCCAACTGATGTTAGGGTTTGTACCGTGAAAAACCGAAACGCCACCATGGAACAGACCACCGGTAATGTTCCAACCTTCTTCGCTGTGTACATGTGCTTCGTACCAAGATAAAAGTCCGTCTATGGGTTGATGGGCATTAATCACGTGGTAAGTATTACCATGATCAGTTAATTGAGAATTGAACGCGTATGCGTTAGACCCTTGCATCGGGTCATTAATCTCTTTTGGGATCTGCTTGAGCACATTTCCATTCAAAATATTCTTGATGCCTCCATCAACTCCACCCATCAGGCTTTGAGCCAGCATGTATCCAACAAGTACTTCTTCTGGTGTTATTGGAAAGGCTTTTTTGTACCACAATTCCTCTGGGTGAGCAGCAGCATAAGCGTTTGAACCTTGGCAAGCGCCTTCCAAAACAAGCTTAAATTCAGGGCTGACATCTGCTTCATAATGATCTCCAACAAAGTCGTGCAATCCCATTAATTGTACGGCATAATCAATCTTCGCACCTTCTACACCTTGCTTGAACCCGAGGTAACCTTTAATGGCCATCATCATAAACTGAAGATTCTCCATATCATCTTCAGCCGTTGCCCATTGCAGGCCATAGGCTACTTCAGCATCTGTTTCTGCGAAAATGTGGGGTACTCCAAATTTGTCTCGAACGATGTCAATCTTAGAAGGATCAATCTTTTGCTGAGGTTCGTATTTGAACGTTCTAACCTGTGAATTTGCATTGGGAAGTAGGGTAGTCGCCATTAGTATTAGCAACAACAATTTGCGGTGAAGGGAATTCATAAAAGGGGTTGGAGTTTGAATTACAATGCGTGCATCCAAAATTAAAAAGATCCCCAACGTGTGTAAGGAATTACCTCAACTGGCTTGATTGCCTTCTACTCCTAGAGCGTATTTGTTTTTCGAAAGGTCTGCTACAGGTACCCAATCTTCATCATCCTTTACCGGTGGAAGAACCAAAGGCATACCCAGGTAATCTAGACGCTTTGCGGGATAGATGCAGGTTTTCCAGAGATATGTAAACAGGTTTGTTGGCTCCAAATTAGGATGGATATGCGGAGAAATTTTCTTGTAATGGTATTCTGGAAGAAGGCTCCAATGTAGGTGTGGCACCTCATGATGGGCTCCGTGAAAACCATTATTGAAGGCCAAGAAGTTGATTGTGCTTCCAATGAAATTTCGTGAGTGATTGTATTTGTGATGCTCATCGCAACCATCGTGTTGCCAAAAGTTTGTACCCACAATTCCCCAAGCAGCATAAACATGTGGAATGAAGATGAGGGGCAATGCCAACTCCCAATTGTAGAACAGCAAACCGAACTTGGTTCCTTGAGCCAGGGCCATTTCAAACACATACTGACGAAACCACTTTGGTCGTTCCTTTCGCATTCTAGCGGCAAAAACGTTCTCATCCCTCATTATCCCGGGTGCCATTCTAAAGAAGAAAAACAACTGGTTAAGCAGGTTCCATTTGAAGCGCATCTTGTCTGTTCGGATTCGATCCAACGGTGTTTGGGTATGTTGATGATGGCTGAAATTATGTCCCGGTACATACGCACTTACAGAATGGCCATATGTAAATGAGAGTACAACCTGAGCAACCTTGTTTGCCCATCGTGCTTTAAACATTGGGCAATGAATGGTATTGTGAATGATCACAGCACAGATAAACGACAGCGTACACAGTAAAAAGACAACCGGAATTCTCAGCAACCACGATTCTGGAAAATAGAGCCAAGCCAAGGCTGTAGATGTGAAATAGAGTGCTACGGCTATCAACGTTCTTATGTCGGCACTGTACTTTAACATGGCCGCAAATTACATGATCACTTTACAAGATGGGGTTTTGAATTCTGATTTTCATCAGTTGGAAGAACCTACCTTGGCTGCTTCATGAACTCGGAAAAGCGCTCACTCTTATTCATCTTCGTCACCGTACTGGTAGACGTGATTGGAGTAGCAGTTATCATTCCCGTTATTCCAGAATTGATTGGAAATTTGGCAGAGGTTTCTAATGCTGAAGCTGCGTCCATTGGTGGATTAATGATGGTGGCATTTTCGGCCATGCAATTTCTGTTTGCTCCGGTTATGGGAGAGTTAAGCGATCGCTTTGGAAGGCGTCCCATTCTCTTGATTTCGTTGTTCGGACTAGGGCTAGATTACTTGTTTCACGCTTATGCGCCAACAATTGTCTGGCTTTTTATCGGAAGGTTAATCGCTGGTGTCTGTGGAGCAACTATTACTGTGGCCAACGCTTATATCGCTGATGTAAGTACGCCCGAAAACAAGGCCAAGAATTTTGGAATGATCGGTGCTGCCTTCGGCCTTGGATTTATTTTGGGACCGGTGATAGGTGGCGTCTTCGGTGAATACTTTGGATTCAGGGCACCATTCTATGTCTCAGCAGGATTGGCCTTAGCGAACTTCGCGTATGGCTTCTTCATTCTTCCAGAATCGTTGCCAAAAGACAAGCGAAGAGCCATTAATTACCGGAACATGATTCCTGGTAAATCGTTATTAAACTTAGGGAAATACAAGGCATTTGGAGGATTGTTGCTGGCGTTTTTCTTGTCGCATTTGGCGGGTCAAGCAATGCCATCAACATGGACATTCTTCACCATTGAGAAATTTGGTTGGAGCGAAATTGAAATAGGAGCAAGTCTGGCTGCCGTTGGTTTTATGGTAGTGCTCGTGCAAGCCGTGTTGCTCGGATGGTTTGTGAAGCGGCTAGGGCCTAACCGGGTAATCAAATTGGGATTCCTTTTTTGGACTACAGGAATGATCTTGTTTTCAATGGCATCTCAGTCATGGCAGATGTATGCCTTTCTTATTCCATACGCACTTGGTGGAATTGCGGGACCAACCATCCAAAGTTTACTCTCCAATAATGTACCCCAGACCGAACAGGGGAACTTGCAAGGAGCATTGACAAGTATGATCAGTTTAACTGCCATTATTGGGCCGCTAATGCACACCCAGCTTTTCTATTTCTTCTCAGGAGATCAAGCACCTTTTTACTTTCCAGGGGCACCATTTGCTATGGGAGCTGGCTTATTAGTGATAGGCAGCATTTTGGCGATTCTCGCCATGAATCGACTTAAGGCGTAAATGAGGAATTGGGTCAAACGATATCGCTCCATTCTGATAATTGTACTTGCTGGTGAGTCTGTTTTCCTACTACCATTTGTACTGGCAAGAGTTTTTCGCCCAACGCTGATGGAGGTTTTCCAGATTAACAATTTTGAACTGGGTACTTTCTTCTCAGTGTATGGAATGATTGCTGTTGCAGCGTATTTCTTCGGTGGGCCATTAGCTGATCGATTTGCCGCTTCCAAGCTAATGTCGGTTGCTTTGGGATTAACTGGATTGGGCGGTTTTTATCTCTCAACCATTCCTAGTCCGGCAGAAATGAAATGGCTATACGGCTATTGGGGTTGTACTACTATTTTGCTCTTTTGGGCTGCCATGTTGCGTGCCACGCGAAAATGGGGTGGGAAGCTGGATCAAGGCAAAGCATTCGGGTATTTGGATGGAGGAAGAGGCCTAACAGCGGCTTTAATTGGAATGGTGGCCGTTTCTATTTTCTCGATGCTTTTGCCTCAAGAAGTAAGCGAGGCAACGTATGAGCAACGCGTATCGGCATTTCAGTCTGTCATTTTCGGATGTTCAACATTCGTTATTCTGGTTTCCTTCTTAGTAAGGTTCGGAATACAATCTGACCCAACTGAACTTTCGCAAACGAAGCCTTCATTGTCATTCAAATCAGTGAAGCAAGTTTTGAAATTAAAAGGAGTTTGGATCCAATCAATAATAATTGTCTGCGCATATTCTGGGTATAAAGTTTCAGACGATTTTACCCTGATGGCGAAAGATCTCTTGAATTACAATGCCGTAGAGTCGGCCATGGTTGGATCTTTGATGCTCTGGATAAGACCCATTGCTGCCATATCTGCGGGGTTTCTAGCCGATCGATTCAACACAACCAAAATGATTACGGTGAGTTTTGGACTGATGGTTTTTGGTGGATTAATGATTGGAACAGGAGCGGCTGATGGGGGAGTAGCATGGATGGTTTTTCTAGCCATTATTTCCTCGGCACTGGGGATGTTCGCAATGCGCGGACTCTATTTCGCGATAATGGAAGAATTGAAAATCCCGTTTCCAGTAACAGGAACAGCAATCGGTGTTGCCTCAATTATTGGGTATACACCGGATATTTACATGGGACCATTAATGGGAACTCTTTTAGACAATTCGCCAGGAGTTATTGGCCATCAACATGTATTCCTTTTGTTGGCAGGGTTCGCTTCAGTTGGATTACTGTCGGTCCTGGTCTTAAAGAAGGTTATGTATGACGTCAGCTAAAAGTGTACTGCTAAAGGGATAGTGTTAAGTGACACTTGAATACCTTCAAAGCATGCTTTGAAGATTTTATCAAACCTTTAAAAGTTACACAATGGGAAGACCCCGAAAAAGGATCTGCAGACCTGCTTGGGACCTACCCGAACCATTGAATACCCATAGGCTCTGAAAAGGGCTTTCTGCCACACCCACACCCACACCCCGCTACCGAAGCTTGAGTCAACACTTGCTCTAATCAAGTGCGGCCTTACCGCACTTCATTAGAGCTTATTTGTTGGCATTTCGTTTTTGATTTTCAAATTCTTCTGTCCTTTTTATTTGCTCTTCGAGATTCCATTCAAAGTCAAATCGATTTTTCAGGAATTCCGCGATTGGCTCAAGTCCAATTTCAGCTCGTCT
>JBLFWJ010000089.1:0-13142 GCA_047611425.1 Bacteroidia bacterium
GCCTGTACTTGTTGAGGCCATAAAGGAGCAACAGCAGATGATAGAGGAGCAGCAAAGCGAGGATGATTTGCAACAGGAGCAGATAACCGCATTGCAAAATGAGAACCAAGAGCTTCGCAATATGCTTTCTCAGATATTGGAGAACCAGCAGCGTTTCGACTCCGACCTAGAGCAGTGCTGCTTGGATCATGAGCAAGGAGATGCGGGTCATACAAATGGAGGCTCAACCGGCCTAGGGGAGGATGCTGCGCAGTTGGAGCAGAACCAGCCAAATCCATTCAGTGAGAACACTACCATCAAGTACTACCTACCAAATAGCACGGAGCGTGCAGCCATGGCAATAACAGATATGAATGGTACAGTTCTCAAAACCTTCACCTTATCTGGTAAAGGATATGGCCAGGTACTTATTGGAGGCGGAAGCCTACCAAGCGGAACCTACATTTATACTCTAACCGTTAACGGAGAGCAGGTAGATAGCAAGCGCATGATGCTGCTTTAAGCCACACACAGCAATAATAAAGCCCCGCTGGATTTTCCAGCGGGGCTTTTTTATTTACATTTATTCAAAACTATCACACCAACCATCATGAAAAAAGCACTTCTCCAATCCTTAGGGATAATTGTATTTAGCCTATTAACCAGTAATGCTTTTGCACAGGCTATTACCGATAACGGTACCAATGTTGGAATCAGTAATCCAACGCCATTATATAAGTTGGATGTGAACGGGAGCCTAAACCTCTCCACAGGCAATTCGATCTCCATTGGTGGTAATCAAGTTATCAGTACTGTTGGTTCGCGAAACATCTTTTTAGGAGATGGAACCGGACTGAACATCACCACAGGTGGAGACAATGCCATTATCGGTTTTAAGGCGGGCGAGACACTCGATGCTGGAACCTTCAATACGTTGATTGGGTTGAAAGCGGGTCAGTTCATGACCACGGGTTCATCTAATACGGTTATTGGTCGCTTTGCAGGAAAGAACAGCAACGGAAACAGAAATGCCTTGATTGGAAGAGAGGCAGGAATAAATACGGTAGGCAATGACAATACCTTCATTGGTGACCGAGCTGGACGGAACAATGCAGGAGGAAACGACAATACCATGATCGGTAAAAATGCGGATGTGTCTGCTGGCAACCTTTCCAACGCCACGGCCATCGGTTCGGGTGCAGAGGCCACAGGCAGTAACATGATACAGTTGGGTAACCCAGCAGTGACCAGCGTGAACACCTCAGGGCAGCTCACCACAGGTGCCGTGACCTTTCCGAATGTGGATGGCGCGGCTGGTCAGTCACTCACTACCAATGGAGCAGGAATGGTGACATGGACAAGTGGCGCAGGTGGTCCGACAGGAGCAACAGGCCCAACGGGTGCAAACGGAACAGATGGTACTAACGGATTGAATGGCTCAAACGGATTGGACGGGGCTGATGGGGTACCGGGCGCAACGGGCACTACCGGAGCACCAGGATTAGACGGAACTGATGGAGCACCTGGAGCCACAGGAACGAATGGAGCAGATGGAACAGACGGAGTTGATGGTCTACCAGGTGCTACAGGACCTTCTGGAGAAGACGGCACGAATGGAGAAGACGGAGCGACAGGTGCTACAGGACCTTCTGGAGAAGACGGCACTAATGGATTAGACGGAGCCACAGGTCCAACAGGACCTTCTGGAGAAGACGGCACTAATGGATTAGACGGAGCTACAGGTCCAATAGGACCTTCTGGAGAAGACGGCACTAATGGATTAGACGGAGCCACAGGTCCAACAGGACCTTCTGGAGAAGACGGCACTAATGGATTAGACGGAGCCACAGGTCCAACAGGACCTTCTGGAGAAGACGGCACTAATGGATTAGACGGAGCTACAGGTCCAACAGGACCTTCTGGAGAAGACGGCACTAATGGATTAGACGGAGCTACAGGTCCAAAAGGACCTTCTGGAGAAGACGGCACTAATGGATTAGACGGAGCTACAGGTCCAACAGGACCTTCTGGAGAAGACGGCACTAATGGATTAGTTGGAGCTACAGGTCCAACAGGACCTTCTGGAGAAGACGGCACTAATGGATTAGATGGAGCTACAGGTCCAACAGGGCCATTAGTCTCAGGAAATGAAAATGAAACACTAAGGCACAACGGAAGTAATTGGGAGAGTAATTCTTTTCTAGTTAATACAGGCTCAAGCTTGGGTGTGGGTGTTAGTAGTCCAAGTACTGATCTTCAGGTAAATTCAGGAATGAAATCTGACCATGTGATTCTTGGTAATAACAGCGAAACAAGCACTAGCGCCATAATAAGTAATGGTGCAGAAATTTATATCCGGGAAAGTGGGCTATCAGGTGATGAGAATATGATTACGCTCGATAAAACTGGTGGAGTTCGTTACGGTATTGGTATTTCCGATTCAGGCCCTCCTTATGACAATTCAGAACTAGCCCTGCAGATAAAGTATAATGGTGCCTCCTACGACTATGGAACAAGCACGGGAAATACAGATCTTCAAGGCGAAGTATTCATGCACTTCTCACGAGATTCGCGCAAACGAATCGGTGTTTGGACCACTGAGCCAACTACTGAATTGGATATTGATGGGCAGATTAGAATGAGAACTGATGCATCAGACGGGTTTATACCCGTGTCAGATGCAGATGGAGTAATGACATGGACAGACCCAAGTACAATTTTTACAGATACGGATAATCAAAATCTTTCAAGTACATCTGCAGGCACTGACCGAGTCATAAATATTTCTGGAGGTACTGGCACGTCATTTTCTGTTGCGGATAACGATAATAATTCCACAAATGAAATTCAAGACCTATCATATAACTCAACGACCAATATCTTATCTCTAACAGGTGATGGTACTAGTGTAGACCTAAGCGCCCTTTCTAATACCTCTCGATGGAGCAGAGATGCCACTAACGGAGAATTATACCCTTCAACTATATCAGATGAAGTTGGTATTGGGACTATGAATCCAGATAGTAAACTGGAAGTTTCCGGAAGAATACATTCGATTAATGAGAGGCCCGGAGAGGCTAACTTATGGTTAGAAAGGTTTACAGAAACAGCCGGGTACGGAATCTATCAAGCTAGTGTGGCAGGTGCAGATGTATTCAATTATCTACAAAACCGTCTGCAAATTGGACCATTTGGAGGGACCTTAGCTACAGATAACCTGCTTGATGTGGTTGGCTCTGTGGCTATAGGAGGATCTTATGCAGGAACGTATAATGCACCGGATAATAGTTTAATTATTGAAAATCAATTGGGGGTTGGTACCTCCAGCCCAAATCTGGATTCCAAAGCACATATTGTTGGGAGAATTCTTGTTGATGGAGATGAAGGAGATGAAGGAGCGGGTATTCTTTTACGAGGCTGGGGTAGTGACATATCAGGTGGTGATATAGCTGTACTAAATGGAGAAGCAATGAATTTTGGCCATGATTCTGATGCTGGAAACGGCTTTTTTACTCAACGTTTTAAAATGGGTTCAACTGGGTATGTTACTTTTTATAATAATTATGGCAATTCCTCTGACAAACGTTTTAAGAGAGACATACAAGATTTATCTGGTTCATTAAATAAAATTTTATCACTAAGAGGAGTGAGTTACCGTTTTATTGATAAAATCGATAATATCGATTTTGATGAAGAGAAAACCAATATTGGTTTTATCGCACAAGAACTTGAGACTGTATTTCCTGAAGTAGTCCACACAGATGAACAAGGATATAAGTCTGTTCAATATCACATGTTGAACCCTGCAATAATTGAGGCGATAAAAGAACAGCAGGAAATGATAGAGCAGCAACAGACCGAGAACGAGGCCCTTCGTTCGCGCTTGGACAGGATGGAGCAGATGCTCTCACGTTTCGACTCCGACCTTGAACAGTGCTGCTTAGATCATGATCAAGGAGATGCTGGTCATTCTAATGGAGGGTCAACAGGTCTTGATGATACAGCAGAGTTGGAGCAGAACCAGCCTAACCCATTTCATGAGAACACCACTATTAAGTACTACCTGCCAAATAGCACGGAGCGTGCAACCATGGCAATAACAGATATGAATGGTACAGTTCTCAAGAGCTTCACCCTATCAGGTAAAGGATTTGGTCAGGTGCTTATTGGAGGCGGAAGCCTACCAATCGGAACCTACATCTACACTCTAACCGTTAACGGAGAGCAGGTAGACAGCAAGCGCATGATGCTGCTGTAGGTCGGTATAGTATTAAATAAAAAAGGCTCGAATCAGTCATGATTCGAGCCTTTTTTATTTGTTCAATCTAGAGGCATTAAAATTTGGACTTTTGCACGGTTCAATGAAAGTTCTTCAAAGCATCTACCTAACTATTCTGAGTAAGCTGAGCCTCTGGTTTCGCTGGTTCGTGAAATGGCGCATGCGCAACATTTCACATCGCACCTTTTTGCTTGTGCTAAGTGTGTTCGTTGGATTCCTTTCGGGCATCATCGCAGTGGTTATCAAGAACAGTGTTCACTTCATCCAATCCATTTTCGTTACCGAGTACTTAAGTGAGGTAAGCCGTCTGCTGTACTTCGTGTTGCCCTTTATCGGCATCGGTATAACCTATACCATCATTCGATTTGTAATCAGAAAACCAATGGTTGATCAAGGAATATCAGCCGTTCTGTATTCACTGAGCAAAGAGCGAGGATTGATTTCCAAATTTCAGAGTTATGCGTCATTGATTACTGCACCATTTACTGTTGCCTTTGGAGGTTCGGTAGGGTTGGAAGCACCTACATTGATGACAGGTTCTGCAATTGGGTCTAATCTCGGAAAGGCATTTCACCTTGATTTCAAAATGCGGGCGTTGCTTATCGGAGCTGCGGCTGCTGGTACAGTTTCCTCCATTTTTAATGCACCAATTGCCGGTGTTGTATTCACCCTTGAGGTGATTATGATTGACATGACTACAGCGTCACTCATTCCACTACTGGTGGCCTCTGCCTCGGCTTCGGTTACATCCAGACTGTTTCTTGGCAACGACACCTTATTTCATTTTCCAATCACCGATAGTATTCATTTTAGTGATGTTCCATTCTATGTGGGACTTGGCGTTATCGCGGGTTTATTCTCAGTCTATTTCACGCTATCCTATTTATGGATCACAAAAATGGGTGGTCGCTTGAAAAACCCATTTGTTCGCATGTCTATTGGTGGTGCCATTTTAGGACTTCTCCTATTCATTTTTCCACCACTTTATGGGGAGGGTTTTGAACTAATTAATTCATTGGTTGAAGGTGACTTTCAATCCATTTTCAAAGACACCTTTTTTCCGGACTTGCATGAGAATGCCTACTTGATGTTGCTGTTTATTGGGGCATTGGCGATTCTCAAAGCAGTCGCCACATCAGTAACCGTAGGTGCTGGTGGGGTAGGTGGAATATTCGCACCAACGCTATTTATGGGTAGCACCTTAGGGTTCGTGGTTGGTAGTCTGCTTAACCTGATGGGGTTTGAGGTATCAACATTAAGTTTCACGATGGTTGGAATGGCGGCACTCATGGGCGGAATCATGCGGGCACCCTTAACGGCCATCTTCTTAATTGCCGAAATCACCAACGGCTACAGTCTTTTTGTTCCATTGATGATTACTGTTTCGGTGGCGTTCCTAGTATCTAAGTACCTGTTTCCTCATTCGGTGTACACGTTTAAACTGGCCACACGTGGTGAGCTTTTAACCCATCATCAAGATAGAAACGTCCTGACTTTAATGAAGATGGATCAGTTGCTTGAGAAGAACCTCAAATGCATTGGGCCAAGTATGACGTTGGGTGATTTGGTAGAAGTAATCAAGTCCTCCAGCCGAAATATCTTTCCGGTAGTTGACAAGGAAGAGAACTTTTTAGGCATCATCTTTTTAGACGATGTACGAGACATCATGTTCGATCAGACCAAGTACAGAACCGTACGTGTGTCGGATTTGATGCGACCACCACTCGGTAAAGTTGAATTAGGCGAGCCAATGGAGAAAGTTGTGAATGCCTTTAAGGATGCCAATGCCTGGAATCTACCCGTACTTGAGAAGGGTAAATACCGTGGTTATTTAAGTCGATCTCGTTTGTTCACGGCTTATCGAAAACTGCTGGTCGAATTCTCTGAAGATTGACCTGAACCTTACAGTTGTATTCCGTTATGAAGCTTGCAACATGGTTGAAAACAATCAGCATTAAATGTCCTCTAAGCGAATCGCGTATTGATATGCAAATGTTATTTTCGGATCCGTATTAAAAAAGCACCAATCCTATCCACAAAATGAAAAGAGCATTACCATTTATTATCGGGCTACTTACCCTTTCGTTTTCTCAGGTTAACGCACAAATTAGTGTAGGCGGAGAACCGTTGTCGTTTAGACCAAACCCACAATTGGCAGACGATCAAATGACTGAGATTGAACTTGGTACGATCGACTATGAGACAATTCAAGCAGAGGATGAAGCAACGGAAGCTGCAGACGGAATTCCTCGTTATGGTGTACACCGAGAGCTGAATATTGGTCTTAACAACTCTGGAACTTGGGTTACCCTTCCCAATGGAGATCGAGTATGGAAATTGAAATTGTCAAGCTTCGAGGCACAAGCAATGTCACTTTTGTTCAGTGCTTTCGACCTACCAAAGGGTGGAATGTTGTACATATACAGTGAAGACCGAACCAACTGGATTGGTGGGTTTAATCATACCAACAACAACGATGGTGGCAATTATGCTACTTCGTTGGTATTTGATGATGCTATCATTTTAGAGTATTACGAGCCAGCAAGAAAGGCCGGTCAGGGAGTAATCGAAATTGAATACTTGGTCCATGCTTACCGAAATGTATATCCAGAGAATGCGGATACGCGTGGTGGTTCACAAAGCTGTGAAGTTGACGTAAACTGTAGTCCAGAGGGCAACAACTGGCAAGATGAGAAGAAGGGCGTTGTAAGAATGTCAGTGGTTTCTAACCAAGGATCTGGATGGTGTACCGCTTCAATGGTGAACAACACAAGTTTGGATTGTACCCCGTACATCCTAACAGCAATGCACTGTACAGAAAATTCGAGCACTAATAATTTCAACCAATACACGTTCTACTATAATTATGAAACGGCTAATTGTGGGTCTGGAAATGCACCTACAAACCAAACAGTGATTGGATGCTCGTTGACCGCAGATAGCGATGATAATGGCGGAGGTTCAGGATCTGACTACGCGTTACTTGAAGCCAATTCAACTATTCCAACTGCATACAATACGTATTTCAATGGTTGGAATGTACAAACTTCCGCTTCTGGAAGTGGAGTAAGTATTCATCATCCAGCAGGTGATAGAAAAAAGATTTCTACTTACACATCAGCTTTGTTTACAACAGGATGGGGTGCGAACAATACTCACTGGGGTGTAAATTGGGTTTCTACAGCCAACGGACATGGAGTAACGGAAGGCGGTTCTTCAGGATCTCCAATCTTCGATGGACAAGGAAGAATTGTAGGTACGCTAACTGGTGGAGGTTCATTCTGTAGTCAGATTCCAAACCCTTCTTCAGATGCATATGGTAAGATGAGCTATCACTGGGGATCTAACCCGGGCGATGATCTTTCTGATTTTCTTGATCCTGGTAACACTGGCCAGTTAACTTTAACAGGAACGTATGCTCCATGTGGACCATCCGTAACCTTGGATGCTGCTGTTACTGGAATCGTTGAACCAAGCGGTGCAACTTGTGCCACTAGTATTACTCCGGTTGTGACCATTCAGAATAACGGAAGTAGCAATCTTACTTCGGTACAAATCCTTTACAACATTGATGGAGGTGGGAATCAAACATTCGCATGGAGTGGAAACTTGTCTACGAATCAGTCTACCAACGTTACCCTTCCAGCAATGAACGTTACTGCTGGAGCACATGTCTTTAATGCCAATACCAACCTTCCAAACAATGGAACAGATGAAGTCCCTGGAAACGATGCTTCATCTTCCAACTTTAGCGTTGTCGCTGCTGATACATACGTAACGCTCCTTATTAATACGGACGATTACGGAAGTGAAACAACTTGGGAGCTCACTACAACAGGTGGCTCGGTGCTTTACACAGGTGGACCTTTTGAGGATGATGTTAATAGTCAGATAATTGAAGAACTATGTGTTGAGGAAGGTACTTGCTACGTCTTTACGATCTATGATGCTGAGGATGATGGAATTTGTTGCGATTGGGGACTTGGATCATATTCTTTAGCTGATGCCGAGGATATTAGCATTACAACTGGTGCCGCTTTCGGAACATCAGAATCAACACCGTTTTGTGTTCCATCTGAACAGACAGGGTGCGATACCTTGTCTCCTGCAAATTTCGCTTCTCCATTCTTTGTATATCCAGGAACCGAAGGATACATAACGGGAACGAACAATTTTGGAGATCTTGCTAAAGCTCAGGAATTTGACAATAATCAATCTGTAACAGTTTATGGTGCTGTATTCTGGATTGGTGCTAAGAATTGGGCATCAGCGAATACAAATTCACTCTTAACCATGAATCTTCAAGAGATGAACGGGGCGGGTGAAGATTTATCAGGGGCTGTGAACACGGCACCCGGAACAGTGCTTCAATCTCAGACAATGTCGTTAGAGCGAGCTGACACTTCTGGTTTTTTCAACTACATGGAGTTTAATACACCAGCCAACCTAAGTAGCAATTATGCGATTGGCCTTGACTTTAGCGCATTGGCTGCTGGCGATGAGATTGGAGTGGTTTCTTCAGAAGATGGGGCAGCTGCAGGAGCAGATTTGGCATGGGAGCAATGGAGTGACGGAGATTGGTATTCGATGAATTCGGCTTGGAATAATGCATCGGATGGAGATTTCGACCTTGGAATTTTCCCAGTGGTTTGCTCCACGCTTGTTGGAACGGATGAATTGGAATCAGAAATCAACTTGAATTTGTTTCCAAATCCAACCAACGGAAATATCAACGTAACGTTCGCTGCACCATCAATAACGAATGGTGTAATGGAAGTCTATAATTCAGTAGGGCAAAAGGTAGCGTCAGAGTCGCTTATGTCAAATGCCGGCTTCAATACGTTCGACTTAAGTAAAAACGCCTCAGGTGTATACACACTTCGGGTTGTTTCTAAAGAAGGAAACGTATCGAAGCGATTCATCCTGAATTAATCTAAAACACGGTTATCAACAGCTTGTGAATAAACCTGTTTACAAGCTGTTGATAAGGCCGTGGATGGCTTGTGAAGAACAACGGGCCAAAATCCTTGGAACATACAGTACAAGTAATCTACATTTGGTAATACCAAGTGAGGGATAAAGGGCTGACCGAAAGGTCACATAGAAGCGAAACCTACGGGTGGAGCGACTTAGAGCACCTCGACCGACATCGGCAACAATGTCGGAATCTAACCAAGGAAACGCGGTTGGGCCCAAGCAAGAATCCTTTCGGGGAGGAAAGCAAGGGTTGGTTTTTAGACCGCAAGAGCTAAAGGCCGGTAGTGGATTCTTAGGAACCGCTGCATATCGGGGGAAAGTCGCAATAACAGTAGCTTGGCACTGTTCAGAGTTACGGCTTTGGGGCCAGTGAAGCGGAGTTTGATAGCAATATCGAGCTCCGCTTTTGTTTTATAGGATATTCACAAAAAAGGCGCTGCTGTGGAGCATCGCCTTTTTTATTTGTTGATGTGATTAAAGCTCAATCGAACTCCAATCGGATCAATCGAAGCTTTTGCTTTCCTCCTTCAATAAACAGAAGGCCGTAGTCTTGATCGAAATGTGAGGTAAATAATGCTGGCTTCATGGTAACACCAGCACTTCTCGATTTCCAGTATTGATTTCGTTTTTGCTCGTTATCAGGATTTGCCATGTCGATGGCTACGTAAGCCACTGCGTGATCATCCTTTCCAGTCCATTTTGATGGAGATTTTTCTGTAGTCCATTCTTTGGCCACATTCTCAAAGTGATCATTGAAGAACACGTAGGCCGTGTTGTTCCACACTTTTAATCCGTAGCCAATTCCCAAACCATCTTTGTTTATCTGGTTCACTGGAATTTGCTGACTCCAGTTAATCTTGTCTTTGTCAGAAAGGCTGAAAACATGAATATCTCCTCCGGTATGCGTGTAGGTGGTATAACCATTAGTCGCTACTTCCTTTTCTACATTCTGATTTTGTGCGGCAACTATTAAGCTGTTGTCTTCCAAAAGGATGAGGTCATTAATGGTGAAGTTTGGAGATAAGAGGGGAGTGCCTTTGCTTTCCATCTTCTGCAAGTTCTTTACCGCCTTGCCTGTTTTGTTATTGGAAAGGTGATCAATTCCAAAAGCCAATTCCTTCACCGTAGGATTATCCGAATCCCCGTTCCAACGAAGTAATTGAAGTCCTTCAGCTCCGCCAAGTACAAATCCACTCTTCTGCTTTAGACCGTATTGGCCAAATGTGCTCACCATTACCAAATGCCCTTGGGTAGCAACGATTTTACTTTCCAAGCCACGTAACTTACTGGTGCTGGTCATCTTTACGCCATCTTTATTCAACTTGAATAGTTTTAGCTTGTAACGTTCGGAATCTTCAAGTTCTGCTCCGCGATCAATCTCGCCCCATACATAAGCATCGCCATTGTCAGAAACAAGCACATTGCTATTTCCAGCAGCCGCAAACCATCCATCGGCACCCTCCTTAATTTTTCCTTCTCGATCGTAGAAGTCTAAATCCTGCATCCACAACATTTTAAAGCTTTGGTCGAAAGCCATAAAACGAAGCTTGGGCGAACGTACTCCACTTGGGTTGTTCTGGTCAGGCATTTTAACCGTTACAATCATCACATCGCCTTTGCGATTCACTTTCGCTCCAGCAAAAGCCTTGTTGAAGTATTCGTAATAAAAAGCCTCTTCTTTAATGGTGGTCAATTCCAATGAATCCGTTGATGGACCCTTACCTAATTCGTATTGAGTGATGAAAACCGAGTTGGTATTTTTATCTCGATCAACCCCTGTTCTTAGCTTGTAATAATTTCCATTGAAAGCAATCAGCTTCATGTCTGCACCTCCATTGTACCGGGCATCGTCCCAAGTGTAGGTTTCAGCTACACCCAAGTTGTTGTCAAATACCTCAAACTCATCATCGCGATTAGCATTCATTCGAATCACGTGGCGATTGTCAGAAACAAGCGTAAACTCCTTGAATGTTCGACCTGGCTTCGCCTTCATAGACGGCCCTGCATACGCCTCCGCAATACCTTCTTTACTGATGCGCTTTGGTGGAATCACCTGCTGGGCATATGCGCTAGAACTTAAAACAATGATTGCAAGAAGTGCTGCGGGTAGATTTTTCATGGGGTAAATTTTAGGGGCGCAAATATATGGATCGCAATAGTGATAACTATAGTGAACCGAGCGTCATAAGGGCCGCCCCATTAGCATGGATTAAGCCATTAAATGATTCGTTCATTGGAGATTCAATCCGGTATATCTTACTGCTCCAGCTTGAAGTTGAGTCCGATTGTCCAAACGTTGGCGTTTAAGCCATCGCTTCGTTGGTAACGAGCATAGCGTGGATCAATGCTTTTAAGCATATCCACTCGCTCTTTGCGGAAAGGCTGTTTCCATCTAAAGATTCCAAACAACGGTGTAATGGAAATACCTAGCCCGTATTTATGGCTTTGCAACGCAGAAAGGTTCGAGATCTTCGTTTGTTTCCCTGAGGAACGAAGGGTCTCCATTCTGAATCAAAAGGTTACGGCAGCACTAAATTTCTTATGCTGGCAACTTTACGGACTATCATTTATAGTTTTACCCGAACACAACACGCGTTATCACTATGAAGAAAATTGCAGCATTGATTGATTTCACAGACATCTGTGGCAAGGCTTTAGAATTTGCTGGAAACATTGCTGCACAGACCAATGCAGAGTTGGTGTTGGTGCACGTTGCTGATTTTAGTGATCAGAGCCGAGCCAAAGAAGTTGAAGACAAATTGTACGCCCTTCATTCCGAAATTCCGAATGGAGTTCGTATTGAAGACCATGTGAGTTTTGGAGCTTTTTTCTCCGTCATTCCAACTATAATCACTGATTTGAACATTGATTTTGTTGTCGTGCCTACACATGGTAAAGTGGGACTTATGCAAAACCTTCTGGGATCAAACATCCTGAAGTTGGTTAAGACTTTGCCTGTACCGGCCTTGGTTGTTCAAGCAGGTAGCACCTATTCTTCCGAGTCTTTTGACAAGTTAATTTTTCCAGTAGGGCCGCACATTAATTTTGATGTTAAAATCAAGCAGACGACATCTTTTGCTAGGTTCTTTGACAGCACAGTGGTGGTCTACATGGTGAAGAATGACATACGTGGGTTGTCCGAAGACCTTAGAAACAACTTCAGCGAATCGAAGAAATACTTCGCTTCGTGCGGAGTGAATTACACGGAAGTAAGAGAAGAACCGGCCGAGTTTTCCGCTGGATACGCTAAGCACATTTTAAATTACGCCCGTGGGATTGGAGAATGCTCTATTTGTATAATGTCCGAAGTTTCTGATACTAACGGTTACATTGGCAACAACGACAAAGAGAATATTCTATTGAACGATATGGCGGTTCCAGTTTTTTGCGCCAATGCGTAGTTAAAAGTCAATCAGACTTATTCTCCATTTCTCAGCAACATCACCATGCCGCTTTTTTTCTCAAAAGCAAAACCTCCGAGATGTCTTGCTTTAACAACTACGCTCCATGTGTAGTAGTCCTCAGGCACCTTTTTTCCTTTGAAAGTGCCATCCCACCATGGATCTTCTAGTGATTCCATTCTGTGCAGTTCATGACCCCATCGACTTAAAACTTCGAATTCGAATTCAATTATTCCACTTGATACAATTTCGAAAAGGTCATTGCGTCCATCTCCATCAGGTGTAAATGCTGTAGGTATCCATAGTTTGAATTCGGGTTGTACACAAACTTCATACTCGTAAGTGTCATCGCAAGTACCCCCTGCATTTTCTACAGAAAGTACAACCAAATAATGGCCAGTATCAGGGTAGGTGTGAGTAGGGTAGACCCCAAATTGATATGATTCTGTCGTGCCATCACCAAAATCCCAAGTTCCGGTTACACCACCTTCAGTCAAATCAAGAAA
>JBLFWJ010000090.1:0-13136 GCA_047611425.1 Bacteroidia bacterium
AGAATTACGCTATAAAATTCGTTTTCAGAATGTAGGTACGTATTTCGCTCAGAATGTAAAAATAACGAACACGCTACCAGAAGAGTTAGATGTCAATACTATCAACAGCATTCTATCCAGTCATGCCTACGTTATGCGAAGAGAGGGGCAAACAATAAAGTTTATTTATACAAATATTTTCTTACCAGATAGTAGTGAAAATCAAGAGGGTAGTAATGGATTTGTAGAATTTAAGATTAGCCCTAAAAAAGGTATTAAAAATGGACAGATCATTCCTAACAAAGCAAACATTGTATTTGATTTTGAAGACCCTTTAGCTACTAACAGGGTTCAAAATATTATTAAATATAATACGGATGGCGTGTTGAATAGGCTCGTTATATATCCTAATCCAGCACAAAATTCAACCACTATAGTTCTTGAATTAAGTAAAACGAAGTATCTGGATTATGAGACAATAAGTACAATGGAAGTTTACGATATAATAGGAAATAAAAATCATTCTGTAAACTATACTATTGGAGAGCAAAGCATACAATTAGATTTAAGCAGTATACCAAGTGGGGTTTATATAGTAAAAGTAATTAATCAAAATGGAGAGCAGTTCACTGGTAAGTTGCTTAAGGATTAGGTTTCCCGAAATGGGAAACCACTATTCAAACTGAGATTTTTAGTTCGTTAATAATAAATGCAGAAATACATAACTTCTTGTATTTCTGCATTTTATATTTAAATCGGTAGGCTTGGCATAGGTTTGCTAATAGGTAAGTTAAATTAAAAAATATGCTAGTCCGTTTCTGTGTACTTACTTGATGCGATGGCCAGTGTGAGCCTGTCAAAAATACGGTGACCGAAGTATCTTCGGTTTAGTTTGTAGCAGAATTCGTCAATGTAATTCTGTAGATACTCAGCTCTGGTGTGATGAAAGATGCCGTTGAGGATCCTTTTTAGGTTGCCGATGGCCGAGTGTACCCATGGCAGTTTGATATGGGCTTCTTTGGACGGAATGACCTCACATTCAAAACCGCTCATTTCCTTGGCCAATTTTCGGTATGTGCTATATCCACCGGTTAGTTTTGTAGCTGTTTCGGTCACACATGAAGATGGCCTCTGTTTGGCTGTTTCTGCACTCATATCAGCGCAGACAAGCATTTTTTGAAATACCTGCATCTGCGTGATGGTCTTCCTTCTTTTCTCTTACTGTTCTCCACCTCTTCACTTTCGGAAAATACCATGACCATGGTCTGTTTCTGACTCCCTCTGCCCCGTTTTCTAACCTCATTCTTCTGCTCATCAGGAACCAGGGGTTCAAAGAATCCCTCATCAAATTCCACCATGTCTCTGAGTCCATAAAGCGCATCGCGCTGTCCTATCGCTTTTCTAATCTTGTGCATCATTTTCAATTCGGCTCGTACCGTTTCATGCCCAAGTGCCTGCGCATCTCGTGGGCCGACAGGGCCTTCTTGGTCATACTCATCAGTGCCATGCACAGATACCAAGTACGCACGGATAATTTGCTGTCTTGCATAACCGTACCACTGCGTAAGGTGGTGCGAACTCCGCAGCTGGCACATTTCCATTGATATATCGTACTGAGCCAGTACTGTTTCTGTTTCCCACATCCTCGGCAACTGATTCCCGGTTGTTCTCGCTTCTGTTTTAAATCCAGTCTACAGCTGTGCTCATCAGGGTAGCGATCAATAAATTCAAGTATCTTCATAGCTTTCGTATTTAACTGCTAATCAGATACTTCAGGCAATAACCTATTTACGCAGTTCTAACAAACGGACTAGCATATTAAATAATGTGACAATGAACAAATCCAAATTAATTCCAGCTGAGGGGTTCAAAGGCCTTAAAGAAAATTGGCGGTATGATTTTACCGCTGCAATAAGTGTAGCCTTGGTAGCATTGCCTCTTAGTCTGGGGGTGGCGGTAGCTTCAGGAATGGAACCGATGTCTGGCGTTATCTCTGCAATTGTAGCTGGTTTCGTTGCTACATTTTTCCGAGGCAGCAATCTTGCCATCAACGGCCCAGCCGCTGGGTTGATAGCTGTTGTTCTTGCAGGTATTACAGCTTTAGATGACGGCTCTGGTCATGCCATTAACTATGTTTTGGCTGCATCAGTGGTCTCGGGTGGAATTCAGGTGATTATGGGATTATTTAAGATGGGGCGATTCGCCAATCTCTTCCCTTCATCGGTCATATATGGAATATTGGCGGCCATTGGTGTAATCATCTTTTCAAAGCAAATGCATGTTGCGCTGGGTACATCTTCAGATGCCACAACAACAATGGGTGTGTTGATTGACGTCTTCCTGCAATTACCTAATGCCAATCCGTTTGTGGCAATTATCTCAGTTCTGGGATTGCTTTTGATGATCTTTCATTCCAAAGTCAACTACAAGTTATTTCATTTTATCCCTGCACCCATTTGGATACTTGTGCTCTCAGTACCCTTCGTTTACGCATTCGATTTTTTCTCTGATCATAGCATCGACCTCTTTGGAATACTCTATGAAGTTGGGCCTAATCTTCTAATTAGCATCCCAGAAAATTTGTCGGAGGCCATGATTTATCCAGACTTCAGTAGAATTGATTCTGGAGCATTTTGGCTTACTGTTCTATCGTTCACGCTCGTGTCAACAATCATCACGTTGGCTGCGGCTAAGGCGGTAGATACCATGGATCCTTATAAACGGACGAGTGATCTAAACAAAGATCTAGTAGGAATGGGATTGAGCACCATGGTTTCTGGTGCTATTGGAGGACTTCCAGTTCTAACAGTAATAGTTAGAAGCACGGTCAACGTTCATAATCACGCTAGAACGAAATGGTCCAACCTTTACCATGGTGCACTAATCTTGTTGTTCATATTGGCTTTGGGTCCCGTTCTACAAAAAGTGCCGCTAGCTGCGCTGGCGGTCATCTTGGTCCATACAGGTTTCAAATTAGCCTCTCCAAAAGTGTTTAAGCTTGCTTATTCACAAGGTGTCGAGCAGCTGTTTTTCCTGGTAAGTACGTTAGTTATAACCCTTTACACGAACATATTATATGGAATGTTTTCTGGTATTCTGATTACGGGTGTATTACATATGCTCCTTGCAAAAGTTGGAATAAGAGAGTTTTTCAAAAAGATATTTAAGTCGGGATCCAAGGTCCTTGTGCGGGAAGATGGCTCTTACGACATTAAGCTTAAGGGTATTGCCAACTTCCTTTTTACGCTAGACTTGAATAAGATTTTGAATCAAGTACCAACTGGATCTATTGCAACGATAGACCTATCCCAGACTAGATTGGTTGACCTTTCATTAATGGAAAACATCATCGAATTCAAACGCATTCAAGATAATGCAGGAGGTAAAGTCACCATCGTGGGTCTGGACAACCACGTGTCTTCCAACAGTCATAATCGAGCACTAAAGATTATCGCTGGACCGCCTAAGCAAAAGATTACCAAGAGACAGATTCGACTTCAAAAGCTAGCAATTCAACATGGCTGGTCTTTTGACCGAGATGTAGATTGGAATACATCTTACCTAAGGAATTTCCAATTCTTCACTTCAAGACCAATTGAAAGAAAAACGAACTCTCTAAAAGGATTGGATACTAAGAATAATGCCCAATGGGAAATTGCTGACATCATGTTTGATGAAGGAGCTCTCTTAGCATTGGAAGTATATCATACAACGGTTCAGATAGTTCATCTACCTTTTGCAATACCTGAGTTTACCATTGAGAAAGAAGGCATGTTCGATAAAGTGTTCGATGGAGTACTATCGTTCACGGGCCAAAAGGACATTGACTTTCCTGCTCATTCTAGTTTCTCAGGAAAGTTTCTTCTACTGGGAAATGACGAACCGGCAATTAGAAAGCTGTTCACTAAAGAGCTTATTCAATTCTTGGAAAGTCATGAAATTCATCACATAGAAAGTAACGGAGAGGCATTAATGATTTTTAAAAGCCTTCATCTTACTCGTACGGATGAACTGATGAACATGCTAGACTTCACCAACGAATTGCTACAGGCAATGCCGACTAATTCTCAAGACAATTCTTAAGGCCCTAAAAGGTCAATACAGGGAGGTTATTTAGCCGGCAAAGGCGCTCCAACAGCAACAGCACAATCATGTCCAGGTGCGCCATGAGCTGGATTCAATGCACCTACAGGAGCACCAGTTTGTAAATTCGGTTGTGCCGCTGGGTTAGGCACTGGTTTAGCACCGAGAGGTAAACCTTGCGGTTGACTCTTTGCCCCAGAACCATCCAATGGAGCTCCAACTGGAATCGCACAATCGTGTCCCGGTTCTCCGTGTGCAGGATTTACTCCTGTAGTGGGTAGGGAAAGGTTAACTGGTTGCGGTGTAGACTCGCCAGGCTTTGTCGTGGTATATGTTACCGATTCGTTTTCGTTTCCTACGGTATTAGCCTTTTTGTTTTGAATCAATTCAGATTCGTCCGCTGGTCCTTCTTTTTCATTATCCGAAGCGCTTTCTGCACATCCTACTAATAATAAACTCCCTACCGCTATTGTCAACCAAGATCTTAACATGTGATTCTTTTTAGTGGGCAGCCAAGGTAATAACCATCGCTAAGCTATTACAGTCTTGGTAGATTTTCATTCTCAATGTCCCATCTTAAAACTGCTACATTCGCTGATTAAAGCCAAACCGTTATCCAAGGAAACAGCGAAGCAAAACAACCATTCTTAAAAAGCATCCAGCCATGGGTGTTTTTTACCTCAGCAGCGCTAATCACGGTTTTCGTAGTGCTCACGCTACTAAACCAAGAAACGGTAGGCGAACTCTTTCAAAACGTACAAGAATTTATTTCAGAGAAGTTCGGCTGGCTCTATGTTCTGGCTGTTAATGTGATCCTCTTTTTTGTGGTTTACTTGGGCTTTAGTCGCTTTAGACACATCCGAATAGGAGGCGTTAAAAGCAAACCAGAATTCACCACGTTTGCTTGGCTAAGTATGCTCTTTAATGCGGGCATCGGCTTGGTATTGATGTTCTATAGTGTAGCAGAGCCAATATTGCATTTCTCCAATCCTCCCTACGGAGAAGCCGGAACGGCCTTAGCCGCAAAAAATGCCCTTAACATATCATACCTGCATTGGGGTTTTCATGGCTGGACAATCTATGCTTTGATGGGATTAGCCATTGCTTTCTTCGCATACAACCGTGGTCTTCCACTAGGAATCAGGTGGGTGCTCTACCCTATTCTTGGAGACAGATTGAAAGGCCCAATTGGACATTTCATTGACGTAATGGCCGTTGTAGCAACCATGTTCGGGTTAGCAACAACTCTAGGCTTGGGTATACAGCACATCAATTCTGGAATGAACCATCTTTTTGAGGACATTCCGGTAAGTGCAAATGTTCAGGTAGTGCTTATTGCCATCATTACGCTATTTGCCACAGCATCGGTCGTTTCTGGCATTCACAAAGGAATACAAGCGCTGAGCAAGATTGCTTCGGTAATGGCAATTATGCTAATGTTATTCATGCTGATTGTAGGGCCAACCGTATTCATTCTTAGCTCTACCGTGCAGAGCACTGGCTTCTACCTTCAAAGCCTGCTAAGAGCAGGTACTTGGACAGAAGTGTATGTTAGTTCCAGCTGGATGCACAGTTGGACGTTCTTCTATTGGGGTTGGTGGTTTGCTTGGGCACCTTTTGTTGGATTATTTATTGCCAGAATTTCTAAAGGCCGGACCATAGGCGAATTTTTGTTGGGTGTTGTCGTTGCCCCTACAGCTGCAATCATTGCTTGGATTTCAATCTTTGGTAGCACCGCTTTTCACATCGAGTTATTTGGAAAGGGTGGGATTACGGAAGCCGTGAATGAAAACATTACAACGGCCTTATTCACGCTTTTAGAACACTTCCCTCTTCCCTATTTCAGCATTCTATTTGTAGTGATTGCAGGGGTCATCTTCTTCGTCACATCGTCAGATAGTGGTTCGCTTGTTATCGATTTCATTACCAGTGGTGGAAAAGAAAAAACAGATGTTAGGCTTCGAATATTCTGGGCCTTAGCCGAAGGTCTTGTTGCTGCGGTTCTCGTTTTAGGTGGCGGATTAATTGCTCTTCAAACAGGCTCTTTGGTAACCGGATTACCTGTTTGTATTCTAATGCTAATCGTTTGCTATTCCATTCATAAAGCGTTAAAACAGGAATACAACGAGCTAAAGGATAACGAGCGTAATCAATAGATTCCTCGTTCCTCGGAAAGACAAGATGTGTCTGTGTTGTTTTACTGACCAAGAAACGTCTCTAAACTTTTGAATTCTCAAGACTGTAAGTCGAAACATCCGAAGGTGTTAGCGGCTTATTCCCAAGAATAATATCTGCAGCCTTCTCAGCAACCATCAACACTGGTTGATAGATATTTCCGTTCGTCACATAAGGAAAGACTGAAGCATCGACAACTCGAAGTCCTTCGATACCGTGCACTTTCAACTCGGAATCCGTTACGGCCATTTCACCATACCCCATAGCACAAGTACAACTCGGGTGGTAAGCGCTTTCTCCTTCGTTGGCTACAAAATCGAGAATCTCCTGATCGGTTTGGACCTGATCTCCAGGAGAAAGCTCTTTGCCTTTCAATTCAGACATTGCATTCGTGTCCATAATCTTGCGTGAAAGTCGGATGGCTTCAATCCATTCCTTTTTATCCTGCTCCGTAGATAGATAATTGAAGAGAATGCTCGGATACTCAGTTGGGTCGGAAGATTTGATTCGAATATGACCTCGCGCATCTGACTTTACTGGGCCAACATGAACCTGAAATCCATGTCCCACGCTTGGTGCAGTTCCATCATACCGTATTGCCAATGGCAAGAAATGAAACTGAAGGTTTGGGAATGTTGCTTCATCATTACTCTTGATAAAACCGCCTGCTTCAAAATGATTGGTTGCACCAATTCCTTTTCTTCTAAAGAGCCAATCGAATCCAATCTTAGGCGCGCGCCACGGACTTAGCGCAGGGTACATGCTAACTGGCTTCTTGCAAGCCCATTGAACATACACTTCCAAGTGATCTTGAAGATTCTCTCCCACTCCTGGCAAATGATGAACAACCGGAATACCTAGACTTTTTAAATGCTCCTCATTCCCAATTCCAGACAGTTGAAGAAGCTGAGGCGAATTGATAGCCCCACCACAACTAATGATTTCCTTGGCGTAAACTTTCTCAACCTTCCCTCCTTTCTTGTATTCAACGCCAACTGCTTTCTTTCCTTCAAAGAGTACTCTTAAAACCAAGGCTTGGGTTGTTACCGTTAAGTTCTTGCGGTGCTTTACTGGATGGACATATGCTCGAGCAGCATTCAGTCTTCTCGACTTGTAAATGGTCTGATCAAACTTTCCAAATCCTTCTTGCTTGTAGCCGTTTACATCATCTGTGATTGGGTAGCCAGCTTCCTTAACTGAGTTGAAGAATGCAGGAAACAAAGGATTCTCACATGCCGGTGTGGTCAATTTCAAATTGCCTTTATCACCCCGGTAATCATCACCGCCAACTAATCTTGTTTCTACCCTTTTGAAATAGGGTAAACAATGCGCAAAGTCCCAATCTTTTAAACCTTCTTCTGCTCCCCATTGCTCATAATCCATCGCGTTGCCACGAATCCAAATCATACCATTTATACAACTTGATCCGCCCAAAACCTTTCCTTTTGGTTGAGCAATTCTCCTGCCATTCATGAACGGTTCTGGATCAGAATGATAATCCCAGTTGTAGTTATCTCCTGTTAAGAGATAACTCAAAGCAGCCGGCATATGAATCCTGAAGTCCAGTTTGTAATCGGGTCGTCCGGCTTCTAGAACAAGAACTTTATTATTCGAGTCTTCGCTAAGTCGATTGGTGAGAACTGCTCCAGCAGAGCCGCCACCAATGATTATATAATCGTAGGTCATATGGATTCGTTAGAAATACTGATTCACGAAGAATAAGACTTTCCTACCCTTGCAGCGCTCAAATGTACGCTCGGAATAAAACGAACATATCAATCAACCTAATTTAATAGTTTGTTCAAGAACTGTTATCTCAAAATGGAAACCAGAAGAAAGGGGATTCAGAGGTTCCAAATGAGAGCGTTTCATTACCACCAATTATTGAGTTTAATTCAATTTCCGATTACTCGAATTAAATGCTAAAAAAACAATTATCACCAGTGCGAATGGACACCCGATAGACTTGTTATTCCTTCAGTATTAAATCAAGGATTATAACACTTGTTACCTAACTAACCATTTATTTATCAAAATGTCAAGTGCTGGTCAAAAACGAATTGGATGCACCAATAAGATCCGATAGTTTCAGCATTCTGTAAGGTCAAAGTGGAAAACAATTGAGACCCCTATCTCATGTTGATCGAGCAGAACCAAACCTAGTACTAACCATTTATTTAACCAAAAATGAGAAGAACACTACTGTTTACTTTAATGCCGATTCTATTTCTTGCCATGATGACAGCGCAGGCCAAGGAACCTACCAGTACGGCATTAACGCCCGATGGAAGAATTGAGTTCAAAGTTTCTACCGAGAAAATATTAATAGCATTTGAAGACGGATTGTCTTTAATCGATCAACAACAAATTCTTTCTTCTGAACAAGGGATTCAGAGATTGAAGTCTGAGGATCTTTTGCCTTCACCAAATGTGACAATTGCAAAAGTCAATCTTCAAAATGGCGAAGCCGTTGGTGACCTTCTACAAAGATTGAATGCCAATCAGCAGATTCGGTATGCAAATCCATTCCTTATATATAAGGACGGAACGAATCAAGGAATACAAGATCGGGTGATTGTAAGGTTGAAGAGCCGCAAGGATTACAATCAAATCTCTTCTGCTTCCAAGAAGTTCAATCTGACAGTTGCAGAAAAGAATGAGTTTGACCCATTGATGTATGTATTACAAACAACCAAGCAATCTACAGGCAACGCACTTGACGTGGCCAATGCGCTGCAAGCAACCGGAGCATTTGATTATGCAGAAGTAGATTTCTTACTTCTATTGAAAAGACAAAACACCAACGACCCAAACTTGGGTTACCAGTGGTCTTTGGACAATACTGGTTCTGGTATTCAATACAATGGAACAGCTGGAGCCGACATGAAAGTGTTCAACGCTTGGGGCCAAACAACGGGTTCATCTTCTATTAAAGTAGCCGTGATTGACGAAGGTGTTGACCTTACTCATCCTGATCTTGTTGGAAATATGTTGGGTGGATATGATGCCACGCTTCAAGGCAGCGGAGGAAATCCACAGGGTGATGATGCACACGGAACTGCTTGCGCAGGAATCATTGCAGCAAGTGGAAACAATAACTTGGGAGGTGCAGGAGTTGCTTACAACTGTAAGATCATTCCTGTAAGAATTGCCTACAGTTCGGGGTCAAGTTGGGTTACTTCCAACACTTGGATTGGTAATGCACTTAATTGGTCTTGGCAAACAGCCAATGCTGATATCCTTAGTAATTCTTGGGGCGGTGGTTCTTCTTCTTCAACGATTAATAATGCAATTGACGGAGCTGTGAACAGCGGCCGTGGTGGCTTAGGTGCACCAGTCCTTTTCGCAGCTGGAAACGACAACGGAGCCAACAGCTATCCAGCTACTCAAACAAACGTAATCTCAGTTATCGCCATGAGCATGTGCCATGAGCGAAAGAATCCATCCTCTTGTGATGGTGAAACTTGGTGGGGGTCCAACTACGGAACAGGTGCCGATGTAGCTGCTCCAGGAGTGAAGATCTATTGCACAGATATTTCAGGTTCTGCAGGTTATAGCACCGGTGATTACACTGGCACGTTTAACGGAACGTCTTCTGCCACGCCTAACACAGCTGGAGTTATGGCTTTGATTTTATCTGCAAGCTCAGGATTAACGGAGGCGCAAGCCAGAGCTGCGCTTGAAAGTACCTGCCAAAAAGTAGGCGGCTATTCCTACAACAACGGAGTATCTGGTCAACCAAATGGAACTTGGTCTAACGACCTTGGCTACGGATTGGTGAATGCGTACCAAGCAGTACTTTCTGTTTCTCCACAGTTTTCTGATGATGCTGGAGTTTCAGCAATCAGCTCACCGAACGGATCTATTTGTGCAACATCTGCAACTCCTTCAGTTACATTGACCAACTACGGATCCAACTCATTGACGTCAGTTACAATCAACTCTCAGGTTGATGGAGGATCAACAGCTACTCAGAACTGGACTGGAAACTTAGCAAGCGGAAGTTCCACAACCGTTTCTCTTGCTTCAATTAGTTTCTCAGGAGGAGCACACACCTTCGATGCTTGGACTTCATCGCCAAACGGAAACTCTGACAATCAAGCAGGAAACGACCAGAGCTCAAGCAGCTTTACTTCTGCGTCAAACTCAGTAACGCTTTCAATCACATTCGATAACTATCCAGAAGAAACAAGTTGGGCCGTTATGGACGGAGCAACAACACTTGCTTCTGGCGGCACATACGCCAGTCAGGCCGATGGGTCAACTTTAAATATTGGATTGTGCTTGCCTGATGGCTGTTTTGATTTTGTGATCACTGATGCTTATGGCGATGGAATCTGCTGTGCGTATGGCAACGGATTTTACACATTAACGGACGACAGCAACGGTGGAACACTCGCTTCCGGTGGTGAATTCACTAATAGCGAAACGACCAATTTCTGTGTTACATCAAGTAATCCATTAGTTGCTTCGATATCAGGAAGTAGTGATGTTTCTTGCTTTGGCGGAAACAATGGATCTGCCACAGCTTCTGCCTCGGGAGGAGTAACTCCTTATTCTTACTCATGGAGTAATGGAGAAACTGGTGCAACTGCAACAGCTTTGACGGCAGGTACACACACAGTGACTGTTACGGATGGAAACTCAGATCAGGCTCAAGAGAATGTGACCATTTCTCAGCCGACTTTGCTTGTGGCTTTAGCTTCCGGAACGGATGCTGATTGCTATGGAGGCCCAACGGGCTCGGCCACGGCATCTGCTTCGGGTGGCGCAGCTCCATATTCTTATGCTTGGAGTTCTGGCGGAACATCTTCTACGGAAAACGGCCTATCGGCAGGATCATACAGCGTTACCATCACCGATAATAACGGTTGTGCCGATATGGCTTTGGTGACCATCAACAATCTACCGGACAGCGACAATGACGGAGTTTGCGATGCAAACGATCAGTGTCCTGAACAGGATGATGCTTTAATTGGAACATCATGTGACGATGGCGATGCCTGTACTACCGGAGATGTATATGATGCCAACTGTGGTTGTACCGGAACATTGATCGATAGCGATAATGACGGAGTTTGTGACGCAGACGATCAGTGCCCAGGCCTTGACGATGCATTGATTGGAACATCCTGTGACGATGGCAATGCCTGTACCACTGGTGATGTCTACGATGCAAACTGCGGTTGTTCAGGAACATTTGCCGACACAGATAATGACGGAGTTTGCGATGCAAACGATCAGTGTCCTGGAAGTGATGATGCTTTGATCGGAACTGCCTGCGATGATGGTAATGCATGTACTACTGGAGATGTATATGATGCAAACTGCGGTTGTACCGGAACCATGATTGACAGCGATAATGACGGAGTTTGTGATGCTGATGATCAGTGCCCAGGCCTTGACGATGCGTTGATTGGAACTGCCTGTGACGATGGTAACGCCTGTACTACGGGTGATGTATATGATGCCAACTGTGGGTGTTCAGGAACATTTGCCGATAGCGATAATGACGGAGTATGTGATGCAAACGATCAGTGCCCAGGAAGTGATGATGCATTGATCGGAACAACCTGTGACGATGGCAATGCATGTACTACGGGAGATGTTTATGACGCCAACTGTGGTTGTACTGGAACATTGATCGATAGCGATAATGACGGAGTTTGTGACGCAGACGATCAGTGTCCAGGACTTGACGATGCATTAATCGGAACGGCATGTAACGATGGCAATGCCTGTACTACTGGAGATGTGTATGATGCCAATTGTGGGTGTTCAGGAACATTTGCCGACACAGATAATGACGGAGTATGTGATGCAAACGATCAGTGCCCAGGAAGTGATGATGCATTGATCGGAACTGCCTGCGATGATGGCGATGAGTGTACCGAAAATGATGTATACGATGCCAACTGTGGTTGTTCAGGAACTGTGATTGAAGGTTGTGGTGGATGTACTTACACTACTATCAACAGCAACGACTTTGAAGGTGGTTGGGGAATTTGGAGTGATGGAGGCGGTGACGTGGCTCGAGTGTCAAATGCAGCTTACGCAAACAGTGGAACATACTTCATCCAATTACGGAATAACAGTGGCGTTGCTTCTTCAACTACAACAAGTAGCCTCAATCTATTGGCTTACAGCGAGGTAACAATTGACTTCTCTTTCTACGCACGTAGCATGGATAATGCAAACGAAGATTTCTGGTTGCAAATTTCCACGGATGGTGGATCATCATTCACCACAATCGCAGATTACAATCAAGGAGCAGAATTCGTTAACGACCAACGTTATAACGAGACCGTAGTTCACGCAGGGGTATTCTCTGCAACTACACAGTTCCGATTCAGATGCGATGCCTCTGGAAACAACGACTGGATTTATATCGATGATGTGGTGATTACTGGTTGTGAAGGTGCTGCGCCAGATCCTACTTGTACGGATGGAATCCAAAACGGTGACGAAGCTGGTATTGATTGTGGCGGTAGTGAATGTGCTACATGTATCACTTGTTCTGATGGAATCCAAAACGGTGACGAAACAGGAATAGATTGTGGTGGGTCTTTCTGCGCACCTTGTAATGGTGGCGGATGTACGTATGAAGTCATCGATAATGGAACCTTTGAAACTGGATGGGGAATTTGGAATGATGGTGGTTCTGATGCAAGAAGAGCCTCTAGTGATATTGCTTTCGCAAACAACGGAACGTATTGTTTCAGAATTCAGGACAACACTTCAACCTCGGTTGCCACAACGGATGCTTTGAACTTGGTTAACTACGATGAGTTGACCATCGATTTCTCCTTCATCACATCAAGTATGGAGAACAACGAAGACTTTTGGATGCAGATTTCTACCGATGGTGGTTCATCTTACACAACAGCTCAAAGTTGGGC